>CAJWMQ010000015.1 GCA_913042895.1 uncultured Verrucomicrobiales bacterium
ATTTGCCGAAGGATACGATTGTGCTCTTTTGCGATCCGGACGCGCTGGACGAGGCTGCGGCGCAAAAGGTGATGGAGATACCGCCGGGTGACCGGTTTCATGTGGAATGGACCCAGCTGCTCCACCGGCTTGAGGAACGCGGGTTGGTTCGTGTGGATCTGCATGAGCTGGACGAGGGCGAGGAGGCGTTGGCGCTGGAGCTGGCGAGTCTGGAGGCGTTCCGCCCAATGGAAGGGCGCGTGGCTGATCCACAAATTGTCGATGCGCAACGGCGCGAATTTTTTGCCCAACTCCACCGCTGGCGTCGCCAAGATCAAACCGTGCTCGTGCTCTGCAACAACGCGGGCGAACAGCAACGTCTGGAGGAGTTGTGGGCGGAGTACGGGTTTGAAGCGGAGGGCGGCAAGCTGGACATCGCTCTCGGCACCTTGAGTCGTGGATTCCTCTACAGCCCCGGGCGCTGGGTCGTGGTTAGTGATGCGGAGGTGTTTGGCCGATACAAAGTGCAGCGGCCGCGCCGCATGAAAGGCCGGCACGGCGCGGCGATGAAGTCCGCGTTCGACATCAACTTCACCGAGCTGGAGGAGGGCGATTATGTGGTGCACGTGCAGCACGGCATTGGGCGGTATCTCGGCATGAAAGCGATGCCGATTTCCGGTGCGAAAGAGGGTGCGGCCAAAAGTGGGCACGAGTGCATTGTGATCAAGTATGCTACGAGCGATCCGCATAATCCGCCGCCAAAGTTGTATGTGCCTGTGAGCGAGGCGCATTTGGTGAGCAAGTACATTGGCTCAGGCAAGGTCGATCCGCCGCTCAACACCTTGGGTGGCAAGCGTTGGGAAAAAACTAAGGAAAAAGCTGAGAAAGCCGTGCGGGATTTGGCCGCGGAACTGTTGCGTATTCAGGCCGTGCGCGAGACTGAGCGCGGCCATGCCTTCGGCGAGGACACCACTTGGCAGCGCGAGTTTGAGACGTCGTTTGTGTATGAGGAAACAGATGATCAAATGAAGGCAATCGATGACGCCAAGCAGGATATGCAAGGTGACCAGCCGATGGACCGACTGATCTGCGGGGACGTGGGTTTCGGCAAAACCGAGGTGGCCATTCGTACGGCGTTCAAGGCGGTGATGGCCGGCAAACAGGTCGCTGTGCTGGTGCCTACCACCGTGTTGGCTCAGCAGCATTTTAACACCTTTTCCGACCGCATGGCTGAGTATCCGGTGCGCGTGGAATTGCTCTCGCGGTTTCGGACCAAGACTCAACAGGCCAAGACCGTGGCAGCACTGGAGGCCGGCGCGGTAGATATCGTGATCGGTACGCATCGGTTGATCCAGCCGGATGTGAAATTCAAGGACCTCGGTCTGGTGGTGATCGATGAGGAACAACGCTTCGGGGTCGCGCACAAGGAGCGGTTTAAACTGCTTCGCACTCACGTGGATGTACTGACCCTTAGTGCCACGCCCATCCCACGCACGCTCTACCTCGCCCTCACTGGCGCGCGCGATATGAGTACCATTGAAACTGCGCCGGTTGACCGGTTACCGGTGGAAACCATCGTGGCTGATTACGATGAAAAATTGATCCGCCGCGCCATTCAACGCGAACTGCACCGGGGCGGTCAGGTGTTTTTCCTACACAACCGCGTGGGCACCATATGTACGCTGGAGAAAAAACTGCAGGGTATCGTGCCCGAGGCGCGCATCGTGGTGGGTCACGGCCAGATGAAAGCTGATGAACTGGAGGAGGTGATGACCACCTTCATCAACGGCGAAGCCGATGTGCTGCTCTCCACCACCATCATCGAGAGCGGCATCGATATCCCGAACGCCAACACCATTATCATCGACCGCGCCGACCGGTTCGGCCTCAGTGATCTGTATCAGCTGCGCGGGCGCGTGGGTCGTTACAAACATCAGGCGTATGCCTATGTGCTGCTGCCGCGCCATGCGGCATTGCTGGCCGACGCACGCAAACGCATCAGTGCCATCAAGCAATACTCCAGTCTCGGCAGCGGATTTAAAATCGCCATGCGCGATCTAGAGATCCGCGGGGCCGGCAATTTGTTGGGGCCCGAACAGAGCGGGCACATCACTGCAGTCGGGTTCGAACTGTATTGTCAGTTGCTCAAGCAAAGCGTGGCGCAGCTCAAAGGCGAGAAGGTGAAGAAACGGGTTGAGGTGGAAACCAAGTTTGATTTTTTAGCACTCAGTCCCGAGCAGGACACTGACCCCAAGCAGGCGTCTAGCGCACGCTCGCGTAAATCGCCCGACAGCATTTCCGTGCCGCGTGAGGAAAGCTGGGAATGGGTGGAGTACGAAACCGATGCGCCCGAGCGACCATCTGATGAAAACACCTGTGAGGTGGCCCCGGCCTACATCCCTATGGATTACATCCCGCTCTCTCGCCAGCGTATCGATGTGTATCGTCGGTTGGCTCAGGCCAATGGCCGCGAAATGGTGCGGACCTTGGGCGAGGAATTGCGCGACCGCTTCGGTAAATTACCGCCGGCCATGGAGCATCTGCTGTTGGTCGGCGAGCTGAAAGTCATCGCCTCAGACAAAGGCGTGGATTCGATTGTCGCCGATCGCGACCGCCTGAAATTGCGGCGAGGCGGCGATTACATCTCGCTGGGCGGCAAATTTCCGCGGTTAACCAAGAAAAAAGCCGGCCCCCGCCTGCGCGAGGTGAAAAAGTTGTTGTTGGCATTGTGAGCGGTGGCCCGCTAGATTTTCTAACGGCCTGCGGGCCTTGGTTATGGCTGAGCTAAACAGCGCTAACAACAAACTGTCTTCCCGCGAACAGCGGGACTTGGATATAGAGATTCAATTTCTGGAAGGCGTCGTTCGGCGCGACCGGCGTTACGTGGAGGCCCTGCAACTTCTGGGCGACGACTACACTCGCCGTGGCCGTTTTAAGGATGGCCTGCAGGTGGACCGCAGATTAGCGCGGTTGTGTCCGGAAGATCCGCTCGTACATTACAACCTCGCCTGCAGTTTTTCGCTGACCGAGGAATTTCGCAAGTCCGCACATGCCCTGCGCAAGGCCATCCAGCGCGGCTACCGCGACTTCGATCACTTGCGGCGCGACAGCGATCTAGAGCCCCTGCGCCAGACCGATCTCTACGCCGCCATCGAGCAAGAGATTGCTGAGCTTGAGACCGAGACGGATTAGTTCATGAAAGTTCGCGTTCACGGCCGCCGGCGGCATTACCGCACCGTGGACTTTGATGCTCGCACCAACGAGGTGGTGCTCATCGAGCAACGCAAACTGCCGCATTACTTCGAATTTACTCGCACTCGCACCGTGCAACAAACCGCGCGGGCCATTACCAACATGACCGTGCGCGGTGCCGGAGCCATCGGCGCCACGGCGGCTTTCGGATTGGCTCAGGCCGCGTGCGCCTTCACCGGCAAAACAGAGCCCGCCTTTGCGCGGCACCTGCTGCGTGCCTACGATACCTTGGCCGCCTCCCGGCCAACGGCCGTGGATTTAGTGAATGCCATGAACAAAGTCCGCGCCGCCATGAACGGCGATCACACGATTGCTCAACAACAACGCTTCGCCCTCCAAGCCGCGCGCCAGTTTGCCGATGACGATGTGGCGCACTGTCAGGCTATTGGCCGACACGGGGTGAAGCTGATCAAGAACGGCATGCGCGTGCTCACCCATTGCAACGCGGGTTGGTTGGCGTTTGTGGATGTGGGCAGCGCGACCGCGCCTCTGTACGCCGCGCAGGCCAAGGGCAAATCATTTCACGTCTTTTGCGATGAAACCCGACCGCGTTCACAGGGTGCAGCATTAACCGCGTGGGAGCTCGCGCAACAAGGCGTGTCGCATGAGGTCATTGCCGATAATGCCGCTGGGCATTTGATGCAGCGCGGGGAGATTGATTTGGTGATCGTTGGCAGCGATCGTACGCTCGGGCGCACGGGCGAGGTGACTAACAAGATCGGCACTTACACCAAGGCGGTATTGGCGGCGCGGCATCGCATTCCGTTTTACGTCGCTATTCCATTGTCGACCATTGATTGGAATTTAAAGAGCGGCTTGGAGATTCCGATCGAAGAACGCGAGGATGAGGAAGTGCTCAGCGCGTGGGGCGTGGATGTGCGTGGCCGGTTTCTCCAGGTGCGGGTGGCCAATCCCGCAAGCGCTGCATGCAATCCCGCCTTCGATGTGACTCCACCCGACCTCATTACCGGTATTATCACCCCGAGGGGAATTTTTGGGCCGAAAGAACTGTGGCGAGAGCGGAAACGACTTAACGGTTAGTTTGAATAGGGCGAGATGGAGATCATCGCTCCCTTCAGACGTAACGCAATTGACTTTTTTTTGCGGACGGATACATTCGGCCCTCCCCAAGGCGGGGTAGCCAAGTGGTAAGGCAGGGCTCTGCAAAAGCTCTATCACCGGTTCGATTCCGGTCCTCGCCTCCATTTTTCATTTTTTCCGGAAATACACTCGAAAATCGTATTTTTAGACTTTGTGAAAAAAATCACAAAATCGCCTTGCACTAAGGGCCGGAACTCGTAGGATGCGCTGCAGGACGGTTCTTTTTGGATGTCTAACATCTTCCCGAAATGGACCAATCGCCTACCTTTGATCCTTCTGGTGGGCGGATTGGTGGCTGGGGCCTGTGTTGTTGCAGGTGTTACGTATTATTTTACCCCTAAATACACTCGGGTGGGGTACGAGCCGATCCAACCGGTTGCTTTCTCTCATGAGATTCATTCGGGCCAGATGGGCATTGATTGTCGATATTGCCATAATGACGTAGACAAGAGTTGGTTTTCGAACATTCCCTCTGCTGAGACCTGTATGAAGTGCCACACTCAGGTTTTGGCGGATGATCCAAGGCTCGCCCCAATTCGAGAGAGTTTTGAGAAAAATAAACCGATTCCGTGGGTACAGGTTCATAAAGTTCCAGATTACGTTTATTTTAACCACGCTGTTCACGTAAACCGTGGTGTGTCTTGTGTCAGTTGCCACGGAAAGGTTAATGAAATGAAGGTTGTGCAGCATTCCAAGCCGCTAAGCATGGCCTTCTGTCTGGACTGTCACCGTAATCCGCATGAAAGCGTCCGACCTCATGATGAAGTTTACAACTTGGATTGGGAGCCGCCGGCTGATTGGTCTTTCGACCGTGAAGGTGTTGAACTCGTCAACAAGATGAACGTTCGTTCAAGCCAAAACTGTTCCGCGTGTCACAGGTAATAATTTGATGAAAGCGCCAACCCAGAAAGGTCAAGTTACCAATGCGTCGGAGACACAATATTGGCGTAGCATTGGCCAGTCTATAGGTAAAGAGGAGCATCCTGATTGGGCAGATCGAGAGTTTCCAGAGGGGGCTTCAGAATTACCGGAAAATTTTTCGCGTCGCGACTTCTTAAAACTCATGGGCGCTTCGGCCGGTTTGGCGGGTGCAGGTATGTTGGGGGTAGGTTGTCGGCGACCGGAGGAAATAATCGTTCCATTTGGCAGTGAACAGGAACCCGGGCAGGATTATGTCCACGGTGTTCCGATGTATTTTGCTACCGCTATGCCTACTCGGACGGGTGCCATTCCTTTGTTGGCTGAATCTAATGAAGGGCGGCCTACTAAAGTTTCTGGTAATCCAGATTGCCCTTCGGTTGAGGGTTCTGCTGATGGGTTTGCTTATGCCTCTATCTTAAATCTCTACGATCCGGATCGCGCTCGCCAATATATCAAAAACGGTAAAGTTTTCACTAAATGGAATGCCCTTGATGAACTGTCGAAAATGGGTAGTGAAGAAGGTAAACGCACGGCTTTTCTAATGCCTGATAGTACTTCGCCCTCGCGTAAACGTTTGATCAAGGATATTCAAGCCAAGTTCGGCGATCGAGTGGGATTTTACGTGCACGAGGCACTGGATTTCAAGATTCATCAACGTGCGGCAACCGAAGCTTTTGGCAGGCCAATTCGGCCAAGCTGGAAACTGGCAAAGGCATCTGTTGTGTTGTCTTTGGATTGTGACTTCATGGGGGCTGAAGAAGGTTCAGGTCATTATACCTGTGACTTCTCCAAAACGCGTAAGTTGGCAAAAGCCAGTGATCAAATGAGCCGGCTTTACTCTGTAGAGGCACTTCTCACACAAACTGGAGCTAATGCAGATCATCGTTTACGCTCCAATGCCTCTCAAATTGCTTTAGTAGCATCTTATTTGGCTAGAAAGTTGGGAATTGAGGTGCCCAGTGGGTCTGCTGATGTGGACACCGGTTTAACCGATACGCAAACAGTATGGCTAGATGCTTGTTTGAAGGATTTAAAGAATCATTCTGGAAAAGGCCTAGTTCTATCTGGTTATCGGCAGCCGGAAGCGGTGCACATACTGGTCCACCGAATCAATGATGCTTTAGGTAATAACGGTAAGACAATTGAGTTTTTGCCCGTTGAATCTGAGGAAACAGGTTCACTTCAGGATTTAGCGAACGATCTCGGGAAATTCGATCGTGTTATCGATTTAGGCTGTAATGTGCAGTACGACGGAGGTGCATCCATTAGAGGTGATGCAATTACTCAAAGGACCGCATTTCGCCTGACCCATTTTAAGCATGATGAATCTCATTCTAGTGAAGGTATTACCAACGCTCCTCGAGCTCATTATCTAGAGTCCTGGGGGGACGCCTTTACTTCAGATGGCACATTAGTTCCCGTTCAGCCATTAATTGCCCCGCTTTTTGATGCTATGAGTGAGTTGGAAGTTTTGGCTGCATTCATCGCTGGTAAAGAAAAGCGCAGTACTGCTTATGAAGTAGTGCAATCAACATTTAATGAAATTGCTCCCGAACAAAGTTGGGAACGGTACCTTCACGTTGGTTTTCTCCAAGATAGTCAAACCACCCCTGTTAATGCTGAAGATCTAAAATTTTCATCGGATGTCCCCTTGATTGAGGTGGCTCCAATTAAGACTGGGGAAGTTGAATTGATCTTCACTCGCGATTACAGCGTTGATGATGGCCGATTTGCTAATAACGGTTGGTGTCAGGAGGTTCCGGATCCTATCACCAAGATTACTTGGGATAACGTCATTAGTGTAAGTCGTTTGACATCCGAAGAACTAAATCTCAAACACGGTGAAATGGCCGAATTGAGGTTGGGTGAAGAAAAGGTTGAGGCCCCTGTTTGGGTGCAGCCAGGTCAGGCTGACAATTGCGTGGGTCTGCCTTTGGGTTATGGACGAACTGGAAAATTAAGAATTGCTAATTTCGAGTACGAGAGCAGGCCCTTGATTAATAATGAATTTTTTGGGTCGGAAAAAATTCCGGTGGGTGGGTTTGACTTTTATCCACTGCGATCACATCCCGGGGAAAGCATCGTTCGCGGAGGAAAGATTCGAAGTACAGGAAAAGCTTATCCACTCTCAAGCACTCAAGAACACTGGTCAATGGAGGGGCGTCCAATAATACGAGAAGCGACGCTCTCTGAGTATCGCAAGTCTGAAGCAAAGCGCGCAAGTGAGATTGATAAGGAAGATTACAATGAGAAGCATTTTTTCCCGGATAATTTAGGCCTAGGTTCGCATGCTCGGAATGAGGGAAAGATTTATAAACATCCCTATAAAGCTAACCCTGAGACCCAAAGCGATATGCATCAGTGGGGCATGTCCGTTGATCTTAACTCCTGCATGGGCTGCAATGCTTGCGTAATTGCGTGTCAAAGTGAGAACAATATTCCAATTGTAGGAAAGGAGCAGGTGGCAAACGGGCGTGAGATGCATTGGTTGCGCATTGATCGATATTACACAGGTCGTGATCATAACCCGCAGGCTGCTTCAGATATACCCATTAAGGACATGGGCCAAAATGGAGATGACGTACAGCATACCGAACCGTGGATTGATGATCCTCAAGTAGTTAATATGCCCATGAGTTGCGTGCATTGTGAAAGCGCTCCTTGTGAAAGTGTCTGCCCCGTCAATGCTACTGTTCACGATGCAGAGGGTATGAATGTAATGGCGTACAATCGTTGTGTGGGTACGCGTTACTGTTCAAACAACTGCGCTTGGAAGGTGCGTAGGTTTAATTATTTTGATTACAATAAACGGCCATTGGAAAATCTCTATGATTCACCAATGACCAAACCTTCATTGTTTTTTGATTGGCTTGGTGACCGAGAGAAGTCTAGCAAGGATGAGGACGAGTGGGATCTACTTAAGTTGGCGAAAAACCCGCAAGTGTCTGTTCGAATGCGTGGTGTGATGGAGAAATGTGATTACTGTAGTGCTCGAATACAGAACGCCAAAATAGCAAAAAAGGTGAAGGCAGGTGCAAGCGGTGATGTGATGCTGAAGGACGCAGACATCAAGACGGCTTGTCAGTCAGCGTGTTCAGCTGATGCGATTACTTTTGGGAACCTACTCGATAAGGATTCAGCAGTGGTGGCGGAAAAGGCTAATACTCGCACTTACGAAACCCTAGACTTTCTAGATAATGGTGCTCGCACAACTTATCTAGCCAAAGTTCGTAATCCTAATCCAGATATGCCTGATGCTTACGAGAAACCTTTTAGTACGAAAGAGTACAAAGCATCCGAAGGGCATGGAGATGAACACGATCACCATCATCATGAAAAGGAGGGTGATCATTAAGTAATGAGCCTAGAAGCCGGTCAGCCTGTAGTCCAAACGACTACGCCAAAGGAGCTAGTGCGCGAGCCCTTGGTGCTCAACAATCGTTCGTTGGGCTGGATCACTAATCAAGTGGTTGGGATCATTGAAGGTGATATGCCCAAGTGGTGGAATATTGCATTTGTTGTGAGTGCTCTTTTGGCCATGATGAGTTTTGGATATATTGGTTATTTGGTCACAACAGGTGTTGGTGTTTGGGGCCTCAACCATCCAGTTGCTTGGGGTTGGGCGATCGTCAACTTTGTGTTTTGGATCGGTATTGGTCATGCGGGGACACTTATCTCGGCGATTCTTTTTTTGCTCCGCCAGAAGTGGCGGACTTCGGTTAACCGCACCGCTGAGGCGATGACAATTTTCGCGGTGGTCTGTGCGGGTATCTTCCCGGGTATTCACGTGGGGCGAATTTGGCTGGCGTGGTGGCTGTTCCCGCTGCCAAACGCTAATGCAATTTGGCCGCAGTTCCGCTCGCCTTTGCTTTGGGATGTATTTGCGGTGTCTACGTATTTCACAGTCTCACTGTTGTTCTGGTATATGGGCCTCATTCCGGATCTGGCTACCATTCGCGATCGATTGCGCAAGAATGCGGGCCAGTGCAAGACCGGCTTGGACAAAATGATCAACAAGCTGAAACAGTTTCTGTACGGCTTGTTTTCGATGGGCTGGATTGGCAGCAACCGGCACTGGCGCAACTATGAGAAGGCATACCTGTTGCTAGCCGGTTTAAGTACGCCACTAGTGCTTTCGGTGCACTCAATTGTGTCGTTTGACTTTGCGGTGTCGCAGTTGCCGGGTTGGCATACGACTATCTTCCCTCCTTACTTTGTGGCCGGCGCGGTGTTCTCAGGCTTTGGTATGGTTCTTACTTTGATGATACCCATGCGGACGATTTTTAATTTGGAGGAGATTATTACAATTCGTCATTTGGAGCTAATGTGTAAGGTGATCATGGCTACCGGGACAATTGTTGGGTACGCTTACGGGATGGAGTTCTTTATAGCTTGGTACGGTGGAAATCCATATGAATTGTACGCCTTTAAAAACCGGGCGTTTGGTCCTTATTGGTGGAGTTACTGGATTATGATCAGCTGTAACGTGATCAGTCCGCAGCTTTTCTGGTTCAAGTGGTGTAGACGAACCCCGTGGTTTATTTTTGTGGTCTCAATTTTTGTTAACATCGGTATGTGGTTTGAGCGTTTTGTGATCGTGGTAACCTCATTACACCGCGATTATTTGCCATCCAGTTGGGGCTACTATAGCCCAACGCAGGTGGATATTCTTACCTTTGTTGGAACGTTTGGGCTCTTCTTGGTGATGTTTTTACTTTTTATAAGGTACTTGCCCACCATTACTATATTTGAAGTGAAGGCAGTTACTCCGCAGGCGGATCCGCATACTGTTGAGGGTGGCGCGGATAAGGTTAAAGGGGGGGGTAACTGATGAGTAAGTTTGCCATTATGGCTGAGTACGAAACACCTGCCGAAATCATGGCTGCGGCAAAAAAAGTGCATGCGGCTGGATATCAAAAGTGGGATGTGCATTCTCCTTTTCCCATTCATGGGATGGACGATGCTATGGGGTTGGACAATGCCAAGGTGGGTTACTTCACGTTTTTTGGTGGTTTGACCGGTTTTACAGTTGGTATGACCATGCAATGGTTCATGAACAAGTTTGATTACGATTTAGTGGTCGGCGGCAAACCTTTGTTCAGCGGGTTTTTTGCGTTCCCCGTTTCTTACGAACTAACAATCCTTTTGGGAGCTTTTGGTTCACTAATAGGAATGTTTGTCCTTAATCGCCTGCCACGCCATCACCACCCATTGCTGGCCAATGAACGGTTTGCCGATGTTACAGATGATAAATTTTATGTGGTGATTGAGTGTGAAGATGATCGTTATGAGGAACAAGCAACGCGTGCCTTACTAGAGAACACGCATGCGGTTCACATCGAGATGGTGGAGGATGCCCAATGAGGTATGTATTGATCGGCATCGCAATGATGGTTTTTCTGGTAGTCAGCCTGGCTGGTTTTCGCGGTGACATTTCCTTGAAGCCGCCTTTGGAAGTGTTTGCTGATATGGATCGGCAGCCTAAGTTGCGTCCGATGGAACCAAATAGTTTTTTTGCTAATGGTATGAGCTCTCAGCCATTGGTGAATGGCACCGTGCGTCGTAGTAATCCTATTGCTCTGGCTGATGGAACGGATGTTTATCCGTTTGAAACAAAGCATCCGGCAGTCAGCGGTCTGCAGACGGGTACCACCAATGCGGTGGCAACCATTCCGCTGGAGGTAAACATGGAGTTGATGGAGCGCGGTCGCGAGAAATACACCATCTCTTGCGTGCCCTGTCACGGGGGGCAAGGCGACGGGAATGGCGTGGTGAAATATTTTGGAATTTCCGCAGTTAAGAGTCTGCATGATCCGGATGTGGTGAAGCAAAGTGATGGAGATATTTATCGCACTATAACCCTTGGCAAAGGCGTAATGTGGGGCTATGCAAATACGCTGAGCATCGAGGATCGCTGGGCGATTGTGGCTTACGCCCGCGCACTGCAGTTGAGCCGGTTGGGTACTGAAGACGAAGTGCCGGTTCGGTTCCACGTGAAAGAAACGGAGGAAGCAGAAGCTTCGGTCACCTCAGAGGAGGGCCAGGAATAATGAACGACGCAGTAACCACTCCGGCGCAGGATTCAGAGGAATCTACCAACTGGCGCAGTATCCCGCAGATGGCGGTGTTATTCGGCTTTGTGCTATGTGTTTATGGTTTAGTACAGGACAAACAGCAGTTTGCTTTTTCCTACCTCACTGCATTCATGTTTTTTTTGAGCCTTGGATTAGGTTCATTATTTATGGTTCTGGTTCACCATCTTTTTGATGCTGGCTGGTCATCTCCAATACGCCGCTATTTGGAACATTTTTCTTGTCTCTTATTTCCGTGGATGGGCTTGGCATTTGTCCCGATCGGATTCATGGCACCCGAATATATCTACCCCTGGATGCAAGTTGTTGATCCGCATGATGATCATGCCCTTTACGTAAAAAAAGCGCTCTTTAATAAGCCTACATGGTACGCTGGATCTGTAATCGTATTCTTATTTTGGGGTTGGCTCACCCACCGGCTACGTTACTGGAGTCTGCAGCAAGATAAGGCTGGTACTCCTGAGTTCGAAGGTAAGTTGATGTTTCCGGAACATTTGATTACAGGTTTTTATCAAAAATTTCAGAAGTTACCTTTTGAGAGAGAAAATCAGCAAGTCCTATGTACCCGAATGATGCGTATACACGCTGCATCTGGCGTTGTTCCTTATGCTTTCACTTTAACCTTGGGGGCAATTCTTTGGATGAAGGGAATTCAGCATCAATTTTTCAGCACCATGTACGGTGTGTACTACTTTGCTGGGAGTGTTTGGCTGACCATATCTACTGCTTGGATCACAGCTCGCGTGTTAAAAGCCAAGGGCCTGTTACCTCAGGTTCATACACTTCAATTTTATTATCTTGGTTCGATGCTGTTAGCATTTACCGTTTTTTACGCTTACATACACTTTTCTCAGTACTTTTTAATTTGGAATGCGGCTGTTCCAGAAGAAACCTTTTGGTATGTGCTTCGTGAGAAAGGTACATGGGCATATGTTAGCTGGGGCTTGATCATCGGTCATTTTTTGATTCCGTTTTTGACGCTGCTACGCATCGATGTGAAATTGACCAACAGGATTATGGTGCCGATTTTCATATGGGTATTATTGATGCATTACATGGATATGTACTTCAATATGATGCCTGAAATTCATCCCGATGGTCCTGCTCCAGCTCTTGCTGACCTGGGAACACTGCTTTTAATTGGCGGCGCGCTGATCGTGGTATTTATGCGGGATCTTTTCAGTAACCCCATCTGCCCGCTGCAAGACCCTCGTATGGGCGAAGCTATTGAACATCACTAATGAGCGACGAGAGCAATAAAGAAGATTCGTTGCAGTCCAGCTGGGCTGCTCATGAGTTGTTTGCACTCGGGCTGACGCTAGTGCTGGCAGTGTCGGTGGTGGGTAAATACGGTAAAGAATCCCAGCCGGTCTCCCTCACTACTGAACGCGATGAAGCCCGCGCTGCTAAGCGTGCCGAGCTGGCTGCGGCCGATGCCGAAGCTCTAAACAACTTTGCTACAGTGGATGCCGAACGTAAATTCTACCGCTTGCCGATTGTAAATGCCATGAGTGCAACGGTAGCAAAAATGAATGCTGAGCCTGGGGGTTTTCACAACAATTTGGTAGCGCGTAGTGAATCAGCAGCAGGGTTGGCAGTAGCGACAAATGATACAGACTTGAGTGACCCCAAACTGATCAGTGAAGGAAAAATTTTGTGGCAAACAAAGATTTGTTTCACTTGTCATCAAGTTGATCCAGCGATTCCCGCCCCAGCGGGATTGGCGCTTGGCGCCCCGAAATTCATTGGTGATTTCTGGGGAAAGGAGCGCGAGGTTCACAAGGGCCTTGGAGGACCAATAGAAAAAGTTTTGATGGACGAATCTTACTTTATCGAGTCGGTGAGAAAACCAGCGGACAGAGTCGTTAAGGGTGCTTTGGCGCCAATGCCGCCAACAGTACCAATAAACGACGAAGAGCTAATGGGACTCCTAGCTTACGTAAAAAGCCTGAGCACGGCTGAGCAGAAGAAATAATTTTTGATGAGCGAAGAGGGAACACATAACGCGCCACCCGCGCCAGAGGCCAGTCCGGAGGAAATCAATGCCTCCTGCCGCGGGCCTGTGTTGTTTCTGTTTTTCAGTGCGGCACTCTGGGCAGTGCAGGCAACGGGAGTGGGCTTGTTAGGCTCGCTCAAGATGCACGTGCCTGGGTTCCTAGCTGATTTTTCGCACCTCACCTATGGGCGATTGCAGGCTAATTCGTGGGTGGCGTTCCTTTACGGTTTTGCGGGGAATGCCGGTTTGGGGCTGACGCTCTGGATGTTGAGCCGCTTACGCGGTATGCCGTTGGCCCGCCCCGGGTTTGTACTGGCCGGCGCGTTTCTCTGGAACGCCGGGGCTACCGCCGCCATGGTGGGTATCACTATGGGCGATCAACCGGGTGTGGCTGGGTACGAACTGCCGGCCTACGCCAGCCGTTTGCTATTGATCGGCCAAGCCTTCATCGCCTTTAGCGCGATTATTACCTATTTCTCCCGCCGCCATCAGCAGTTGTATCCCAGTTCGTGGTTCCTGATTGCGGGCTTGGTGGCGTTCCCATGGATCGTGGGCACGGCACATTGGTTGTTGGTGGAAACCCCGGTACGCGGCGCGGCACAGATTCCCGTGGCGCACTGGGCGGTGACCAGCCTGCAGCAAATTTGGCTCGGCTGCATGGGCCTGGCGGCAATATTATATTTTATTCCGAAGATCACGGGCCGCGAATTGTACAGTCGTCAATGGGCGGCGTTCGGGTTCTGGATGCTGCTGATCCTCGGCGGTTGGGTGAACCTGAACAGCGGTTCCCCGCTGCCGGTCTGGTCGATCAAGCTTAGCCAATACGCCTCTGGGCTGTTTATCTTTGTGCTGATAGCCATCGGCTGGAACCTGCGTCAAACTGCTAAGGGCGTGCCGTTGCTCGGATCGAATGACTTGACGCTGCAATGCATGGGCTTCGCGCTGGGGGCTTGGCTGATCACCGCGCTCTTTATCTTCGGTAACGCATATTCGGACTGGAACAGCCTGCTGCAGTTTACCTATGCCGGCACAGCCGTCCGCCAATTCTTCGCTTGGGGCTTCTTCGCCATGGCGATGTTTGGTGCAGTGTATTACGTGGCGCCACGCTTGTTTATCGGCGAAGTGGATTGGGCTTGCTCGGGAACCTACAAATGGATCTTCCGCCTGACCGCCATCGGCGCGGTGGTGATTCTATTGGCCGGCCTGGGCTTGTCTTATCTGCACGGCCACGCGCTGCAGGCTGGATCGGCCGAAGTGCTGAAAAAAGCACTGATGCCCATGCGAATCGCGTTTCTCGGCGAAATACTGTTCTTCATGTCCAGTTTGATTTTCCTTGGCAGTATGGCCTGTCTGTTGTTCCGCAATTGCTGCGGCGAGTACAGTCCGATGGCGCTGATTCGCAAATGCCGCGCAGCCAAAGCCGAAGGAGGTGCTGAATGAACAAGTCTCCTTGGATTTTCTTGGGTGTGTTGTTCGCGCTGAGCCTCTCTTGGTGGGGCATGGTGTTTGGTCCGGCCTCACAGGCGAACGCAGCCAAGACTGATCTGGGCGACGGCACTTCATTGCACCCGCGGTCAGGGTTGGCTCAGCAAGGTGAACAGATTTATCGCGAAAACGGCTGCTACTACTGCCACACACGTATGGCCACCGGTGGTACCTTTGGGTATGAGATCCAGATTACTCAATTGGGAGCCGATAAAGCCCTGACGCGGGAAATCATTGGAGAGGAATATGCCGGCAATAAGATTTTCGAAAAGGCTTATGCGTTCCAAGCTGTAGCGGCCGCCCAAGACGCCGCAACGACAGAAGGAGCAGATGTTGAGGCGACCAAAGCCACTTTGGAGCAAGCCAAAGCCTATGCTAATGCCATCGAAACCGAAGAACCATTAATCGCATTAGGAATTTCCGGTGTCACAATTGAGGGGGATTTGGCCGGTGAACTGGGCTTACCTATCGAAATGAGTGATGCGGATAAATCCACGGTTGCCGATGCGACTTTCGCCGTGAGTAAGGGGATCGAGCAGTGGGACGAAATTAAAGATAGAGTTCGGGCATTGAAGGATCGCGCGGGGGCCCAGTTCAAACTGTTGCCGGTCGCAGATGATTGGCCGGATGTCGTGTATTGGGGGGCTCGTCGCCAGAGTGTTACCCGGGATTTCCTCCATGATGTGCACGCCATGCCGGGGGTAATGCGTGTGGGGCCAGACCTCAGCAACGTGGGTGGCCGTCAACTGGATCTGAATGCGCTGTATGCCAAGATCTACAACTCGCAAGCCGGTGGGAAAAGCTCACACATGCCGCCTTACAAATATTTGTTTAACGTTCGGTCTGCGAAAGAAGGAGAGGAACTTCCTACCAATGCGGTGACTGTTTCTACCGGTGACGGATTTAAACATTCGGTCGAACCCGACTTCGTTGTCACGCCGACTTATAAAGCACGTGCACTGGCTGCCTATCTGCAAAGCCTCCGAAACGATAGGGGTTTGCCTGAAGCACCATTACCGGCTGTCCGTAAGACCAGAAACCCTGAGGAGGACGAGTAAGATGGAAGAAAAGCATTCCAACCTGAACCTGCAAGAGCATGGCGAGCCGGCTGCGGGAAACTCACAGATGCCCGTGAGTATCATGGTGGTGCTCACGCTGCTCGGTTATATAGGATGTTACAAGGTGGACGAACTGAACGCCAATTTTGCGGCCAATGTGCATGCACCGTTTGGTAGCCCGGCCGAAGTGGCATCGCTGGCACCGTCCGAGGCGGAATTAATTTTCGGCAAAGGAAAACAGATTTACGCCAACTGTCAGGGCTGTCATCAGCCCAACGGTGGCGGTACTCCCGGACAAATCCCGCCGTTGGTGGATTCCTCTTGGGTGAAAGGCGATCCCAAATTGGCCGCTGCCATTGTGCTAAACGGATTACAGGGTGCTATCGTCGTGAATGGTACTTCGTATAATGGCGCCATGACGGCCGTGGGCGCGGCTTGGTCGGATGAGGAAATTGCCGCCGTGCTCACTTACATTCGTCAGTCTTGGGGCAACGGCGAAGAACTGGTGACGGCGGAGCAAGTGACCGAGGCTCGGACTATGATTAAGGATTCCGGTCATCAGGGAACGTGGAATAAGGATTCGTTGGACGCCGCCGGTTTTGCCACGCCGGAATAATTTTACGCTACTTCTTCCGGCCCAATGCCTTGAGGCGTTGGGTCTTTTTTGATGTCTAATTGCGGCTGCGGGTTTGGCTTGTCGCCCGAGCGATTGCGTAATACGACCTTCTCATGGATTCCCGTGAGGCGTTCGTGGCGCTGAATCTGTTGCCTGATATTGGCCCGATACGGATTCGAAATTTATTGTCTCGATTTGAATCGGCCGCGGCGGTCTTGAGTGCTTCCAAGGGGGATCTAATGTTAGTGGACAAAGTGGGCGTCAAGGCGGCCGATAATATTATTCGTTGGCGCGAGTTGGTAGATGTGGCCGCTGAACTGGAGCGTATTGAGAAATTTGGCGCCCAAATCATCACTTCTGAGGATGATACGTATCCTCCCTTGTTGCGCGAAATTTACGATCCACCCCTGGTGTTGTATGTGAAGGGTGAATTGAAACCCGAAGATGCCCACGCTGTTGCGATGGTGGGCACGCGACAGTCGACATTATATGGTCGCCAAACGGCTGAGCGGTTAGCGAGGCAGTTGGCGGCTTCGGGTGTTACAGTAGTGAGTGGTGGGGCGAGAGGCATTGATAGCGCCGCGCATGAGGGAGCATTGCAATCCGATGGACGCACCATCGCGGTCTTGGGCACGGGCCTAGACATCGTGTATCCGGCTGAAAATATACAACTCTATCAACAGATCGCCCAGCAGGGCGCGGTGATCACGCAGTTTCCCTTTGGGCGAAAAGGCGACAAGAGAAGCTTTCCAATCCGCAACCGCATTGTAGCTGGCATGACGCAGGGTACCGTGGTTGTGGAAGCCAACCGGGCCAGCGGCGCGCTCATCACCGCCAACTTTGCCGCGGAGTATGGGCGAACGGTGTACGCCGTGCCCGGCCGCATCGATTCACCGCGCAGCGCCGGTTGCCATGACCTCATTAAGGACGGCGCCCAGCTTTGCGAATCTGCTGAAGACGTGTTGGCGGAATTCGCCCATCTACAGGCTATTGAACGGGAAGAGTCCGAACTTCCCATGCCCACGTTGTCGCATCCGGAACAGCAGATCTTTAACGTGCTCACCCACGAGGAAATGCAGCAGGACGAAATTATCCGCCGCAGCGAATTGCCCGCTGCACAGGTTTCTGTGGCATTGCTTCAGCTCGAGATGAAAAAACTAATCGAACAACATCCAGGTCGCTTGTTCACACGCACGAGGTGAGGTCAGATTTGTGTTGGCAGTAATGGATCGACTACGACAGGTGATGAGATATTAGTGTAAGTGTTTATATAGGCGCGATCGCCTGTCTTTGAGCTGAATTCATTTGCCCCGATGGGAATGCGTCTCTAACCTAGCCGAATGAACCGACGTGATTTCTGCAAAACCGCCGGGGCTGCTGCCGCGGTGGCCGCCACTTCCAAGCTCCAAGCTGAGGACAAAAAACGCGCGCGCGCGAATCATGGACTCATTTACAAATCTGTGAAGTGGGGAGGGAAACCGAACCTACCGCGGATGCAGAAGTTGAAAGAGCTGGGCTTCGACGGCATCGAGGGTAGTGCGCCGGGCATGAACGTCGGTGCCTTGCGAAAGGCCTGCGATGAGGTGGGCCTGCCGATGCACGGTGTAGTGTACAACAAGCATTGGCAGAAACGGCTGTCCTCCCCTGACGCCGCCACGCGCGATGAAAGTCGCAAGGGGCTGGAGGAAGCCATTCGCGAATCCAAAGCGGTGGGTGGCTCGTCGGTGCTGCTGGTGCCGGGCGCGGTAAAAGGCCCAAACGAGACGCACGAGCAAGTTTGGGAACGCTCCATTACAGAAATCCGTAAGGTAATCCCGCTCGCCAGTAAGCTGGGAATTCATGTACTCATCGAGACAGTGTGGAACGGGTTCTGTTACCAGCCCGAGCAATTCCGAGATTACCTTGATGAGATCAACAACCCCTGGGTGCAGGCCTATTATGATATTGGTAACATGCAGAAATTCGCGCCTAGCCACGAGTGGATTCGCATCCTTGGCAACCGCAACGTGAAACTAGACGTGAAGGATTGGGGCGTGAAAAATGGTTTCTGTCCGCTGGGCCAGGGCGATGTGGAATGGGACAAAGTCCGCGCTGAGCTGAAGAAGATCGGCTTTAATGGCTGGGTCACCCGCGAAGGTCGCGACGGCGGCGACGAAAAGACCGCAGCGTTGATGGACGAGTTGCTGGACCTGTAACCTCATGAACTTTCTGCGACTGGTTGCGGCGGTGGGGCTGGCTTGCCTACCGATGGCCGTGACCGCCGCCGGATTGCAGGCCGGCGCGGCCAAGGTGGATATCACCGACGAACGCGGGCCGGTAAACGATCGATTGTATGCCCGCGCGCTGGCCTTGCGCAGTGGAGACACCACGGCGGTGTTGGTGAGCATTGACGCCGTGGCGATCGGGGGCATTGGCCGAATCAAGGACGACTTCCTGCCTCGCGTTCGCGCGGAGCTGAAAAAGGAATTGGGTATTTCGCCCGAGCACACGCTCTTCAACGCCAGTCATTGTCATGGATTGGTGCATCCGGAGACCGAGGCGCGCACCATTCAGGCGGTGCGATTAGCGGTCAAGAATCTGGAGCCCGTGAAAGCCGGTGCGGGTGTGGGGCGTGAGACGCGGATCATGGAGAACCGCCGCCTGATCTTGAAGGATGGCAGCACGGTGGATGTGCGGCATGCCTATTCCTTGCCGCCGAATGATCAAGTGGCGGCAGTTGGGCCGGTGGATTCGCAGATCGGTGTGCTGCGGCTGGATCGACTGAATGGAACGCCGTTGGCGGTAGTGTACAATTTTGCCTGTCATCCGATTGCTAATACGCCCGATCACGGCAATTCCGCTGATATCACTGGGTTCGCCTCCAAAACCATTGAGGAATCGCTGGGGAAGGGGGCAGTGGCGCTGTTTGTGCAGGGAGCGGGAGGTGATATTAATCCGATCGACTACAAGGCGGTGAATCACATCCGCAGCGCCGAACCGCTGGGCCTGATGCTCGGGCTCAGCACTCTACGGGCGGTGCGGCAGATTCGTTGCCAGCCGAATGCGGTGTTGAACGTTCACAGTGAGAAGCTGGAGTTGCCCCGGGCGGATTTGGCGCCGCGCATTCGTGAGATGGAAGTCGCGCGCGGGAGTCTGGCCGAGTCCCTGAAAGGCACGTTCCTGAATCTCGATGAGTTTCTGCCGTTGATGATGAAGTACCGTCTCTCCACCAACTCCCCCTCGCTTAGTTCCTACCGTTACCTGCATGAGCTGAAGCTGGAGCGGCCCAATCTCAGCCGACTGGATGCAGCCAATCGCCGCCATTTGCAGGCGTACATCCGTAATGTTCACACCATGGAACAAATCACGCGGCTGAACACCAATTTGCGGCTTCTGAAAATGCATCAAAAAACTGGACACGCCGCCGGCAACCGGACGGTCAGCGTGGAGTTGTCCGGCCTGCGTGTGGGCGATTTTGTGCTGACCACATTTCCCGGCGAACTCACGGTACCGGTGGGGTTGAACATCAAGCGCGCGGCCAAACATCCGCATGCCTTCGTGGCTGGATACACTAATGGCTATGTCCATTACGCGCCTACGGCCGAGCAGTTGAAAAACATCGGTGGCGCCCAGGAAGACAGCGACTGCATGCTCGCGCCCGAATGGCAGCGGCTCTACGAGACGCGCGCGGTGCAGATGATTCGCCGGTTGCTACGATAGGAAGGCTCTTGGGCCTATACCATCTTGTAGAATTCCTCCCAACCCTTGCGGGGTGCGGGGCCTTCGAGCAGGTCGTTGGCGCGGTCGTTGTTGATGAACTGCTCGCGTTTCCGATCGAAATTCAGTTCTTCATTCAGCGACTGGCAAACAATGCCGAGCATCAGCGTCTTGGTCAGGTCACCGGCAATGCTGAAGGGCGAGAGCGTCTTGTCCTCGCCTTTGCAAGCGGCAGTGAAGCTAGCACCGTGGTTGAACTTCGGCCCGTTGGGCTTCAGGGCCTCGGCGTATTGCTCGCGGTATTTGGGATCGGCCGACACGATGTTGGAACTGCCACTGTGGGAGCCGCGCGTCAGAGCGTACTTGCCATCCGCCCGATGCAGGAGCGTGCCTGCACCGCCCAGTCGCGGGGCCTTGCCGCCGGCATGATACTGCTCGGCCACCTTCGGGTGATAGCCGCCGCCATCGCGCCAGGTGAGTTCCACGGCCGGCAATTTTTTGCTGCGCGCGGGGAACTGCATCTTGATATGCGAGCTGAGCGGGAAGATCACGTTGTTGTGGTCTTCCATTAAGAGCGGCGAAATCTGGGTCGGTTGGCCGAGCTTCAGGAAGTCATGCGCGAAATCAATAATGTGCGCGCCCCAATCGCCCAGCATCCCGTTGCCATAGAGGTAGAAGGCGCGCCAATCGAAGGGATGATACAGTTTGCTGAAGGGCTTCATCTTCGCCGGACCGCACCAGAGATCCCAGTTCAACGACTTGGGTTGTTCCTCGGCCTTGGGGAATGCTGAGATGCGGCGGTTTTTATCCATGAAAAATAGGCCCGGCGATTTCCATGCATCGATTTTGTTGATCCCATCCAAGGCGCCGGTCTTGAGCAATTGCGCGAACTGAACGGATCCGCCGGAGGTGTGGCCTTGATTGCCCATTTGCGTGATCACGCCGAATTTCCTCTCTGCCTTCATCAGCAGATCTGCCTCGCGATAGGAATGAGTGAGGGGCTTCTCCACGTACACGTGTTTACCCATGGACATCGCCAGCATGGCAGCGGGGAAGTGAGTGTGGTCCGGCGTCACCACCGTCACCGCGTCAATGTCCTTGCCCATCTTCTCGAGCATCACACGGAAATCGGCAAACTGCTTTACGCTCGGATACCGCTTAAGATTGGCGTCCACGCGGCGCGCGCTGAAATCCACATCGGTAAACGCCACCGGCGTGGCGGCGCCATTGGCGGAAACGCTGGGAATCACTCCGGAGGCTCGGCCGCCGACGCCCACGCACCCGAGATTTACCCGTTTGCTGGGCGGCTGTTTGCCCTCGGCCGAGCGGCCGGTGGCCAGATAGGAGGGCAGGAGGGTGAAGCCGAAAGTGGCGGCCGAAGATTTCTTCAAAAAGTCGCGACGCGGTGTGTTCTGCATGGGCCAATTATGACGTCATCGGGGCAAGACTGAACAGGCATAAATGCATTGCCGCCCACGACCGACGGTTTACGATGCGGCATGAAGTTCATCCTCGGAATGATTGCGGCTTGTGCACTGTCTGTTACGACGACGGACAAGGAGTTTCAACCCCTCTTCAATGGCAAAGACCTCACCGGCTGGCAGGGTATGGGCGGTCCGATGACCAACTGGGAAATCAAGGACGGCGTCCTGTCTTGCACCGGTAAGGCCGGTTCCGCCTGGCTCGCCACCAAGGAGGAGTTCGCCAATTTTGAACTGCAACTTGAGTACAACATCCCCGAAAACGGCAACAGCGGCGTGTTCATTCGCGCGCCCAAGAACGGTGCGCCGTGGGTGACCGGGCTGGAGATTCAGGTGCTCGATGATTACGGCCCCAAATGGAAAGGCCTCAAGCCGGCGCAATTCACCGGTTCCATTTATGCTGTGCAGGCGCCCAGTCAGCGTGTCACCAAAAAGGCCGGCGAATGGCAGACCATGCGCATCCGGTGCAACGGCGACCAATGCTGTGTCTGGATCAACGGCAACTGCATCATCGACGCCAATCTCACGAAGCTGGCGCCGAAGGCCAAGAACGTCACCGGCCTGAAACGCACTCAGGGATTCATCGGCCTGCAAAACCACGCCTCCCCGGTTCATTTCCGAAACATCCAGATCAAGCGGCTGAAGTAACGCATGCGCGGCTGGATCCTTAGTTATGTTTGGGTGGCGTTGAGTTGTGGGGTTATAGCGGCACCGCCGGGCAATCCCATTCAAGCCCTGCAAGCCTACTTGAAACAACCGGTGGGCCAGCGGAAGCCGGCCACTGAAGACTTCAGGAAGTTGACGCTCTCGCTGAAACAGGCAGAGCAAATTTCCGGTTTGTTATGGACGGATCACGTGGCGCACTTGCGCAAGGAACGAGCCAAGGAAATGCAGGCCAAGGTCATCCGGCACGGCGAGTTGTCCATGCGGTTTGAGTATGTTGTGTATGGCGATAAACCCAAGGACGGTCGGAGCCTGTATATTTCGATGCATGGAGGGGGGAATGCGCCAGCGCGGGTGAATGATGGCCAGTGGGAAAATCAGAAACGGTTATATCGCCCCAAGGAGGGCATCTATCTTGCCCCGCGCGCTCCAACAAATACATGGAACCTCTGGCATCAAGGGCACATCGATCCGATGTTCATGCGGTTGATTGAAAACTTGGTGGCCCTTCAGGAGGTGAATCCCAACCGTGTGTATTTGATGGGCTATTCAGCCGGCGGAGATGGGGTGTATCAGGTGGCCCCGCGGATGGCGGATACCTTGGCGGCGGCCGCCATGATGGCCGGGCATCCGAACGAAACATCCCCGGTGGGTCTGCGCAATTTGCCCTTTGCCATTCATGTTGGGCAAAATGATCGCGGCTTCAATCGAAATCGGGTCGCAGCCGAATGGAGTGATCAACTGGCCGCCCTGCGTAAGGCCGATCCCAAGGGGTATGTTCATCATGTGCAAATCCATGCCGGTCGCGGGCACTGGATGAACCGGGAGGATGCCGTGGCGGTGGAATGGATGGCCCGGCACATCCGTAATCCTTTGCCCCGGCAGATTGTCTGGCGGCAGGATGATGTGTTGCATTCAGATTTCTACTGGCTGTCGTTGTCGGCCGGTCAGGCCAAGGCGCGTGAGGAGATTCGGGCTAAGGCGGTGGGACAATACATTGAACTCACCGGGCCGGCTGGTCGGCGGGTGACGGTGAACCTCAAGGATGAACTCGTTGATCTGGAGCAACCGGTTGTCATCATGGCTAATGGCAAAGAACAGTACCGCGGTCGCGTGCCGCGCACGATCGGGACACTGCTGGAGACCTTGAAGGAACGCCGTGACCAGGAGTATCTGTTTCCCGCCCGAGTGGAGGTGATTCTTCCATGAGATGGTGGATACTCTGGTGTCTCAGCGTCACTTCCGTGGCGGCCGCTCCTGATCTTTCTACTGTTCCGCCGGATCTCGCGTTACCGAAAATATCGCCCGGCGATCCGGCGGCGGGGAAGCGGGTGAAACAGGTGCATCCGGATTGGAAGCAAACGAAGGTCTATCATCTACTGTACCTGCCCAAGGATTGGCAACCGGGCAAGCGCTATCCAGTGATCGTGGAGTACGCCGGCAACGGGCCGTATCAAAACCAGTTTGGCGATATCAGCACGGGCCTCCCGGAAGGAAGCAAGATGGGCTATGGCATCACTGGCGGTCGCGGATTTATTTGGGTGTGCATTCCGTATCTCAATGCCGACGGCAACCGGAATGTCACACAATGGTGGGGCGATAAACCGAAGCATGACCCGCAGCCGACCTTGACCTATTGCAAAAAGGTCGTTCCATGGATTTGCCGGCAATACGGCGGAGATCCCGGGCGCGCGGTGCTCTGTGGGTTTTCCCGAGGCGCCATTGCCTGTAATTATCTGGGCCTGTACGATGACGAAATCGCCAAGCTATGGCGGGCATTTATTCCTTACAGCCACTACGATGGCGTACGTCGTTGGGGCTATCCGGGTTCAGACAAGGCTGCGGCTTTGAAGCGCCTGCAACGACTGGGTGCGCGCCCCCAATTCATCTGCCACGAAGGCAAGGGTGTTTCGGCCACGAAACAGTATCTGAAGGAAACTGGGATCGGCGGCAATTTCACGATTCACGCCACCGGCTTTCGGAACCACAACGACGCCTGGCTGCTGCGGCCTTCCCCGGTGCGCAAGACACTCCGGAGCTGGTTGGAAACCGTGCTGGCGGATTGATCGTTGTCAATAGTTCCCCCTTGTTCATTCAGTTTCTGGGCGCGATAAGGCGGGCGGAGGATTTATGAAGGAGGACATTCTCGAGCAGTTTCCCATCTTGGTGCACGTGTGGGGGCCGAAATTATTAATGGCGTTACTGCTGCTGGCGATTTTCTGGTTCGCCTCGCGAATGGTTCGGCAGGCGATCTTTGCCGCAGGGACCAAGGCGGATTTAGAATATCCGGTGGTGCGGTTGATGGCGATGGCGGCGCGGGTGACGTTGCTGGTGGCGGGGATTGTTACGGCGTTGGGGACGGTGGGCGTGGATGTCTCCGCGCTGGTGGCGGGTCTGGGACTCACGGGATTTGCATTGGGCTTCGCGATCAAGGACACAATCTCCAATATTCTCGCGGGCGTTTTGCTGCTGGTTTACCGGCCGTTTTCTAAGACCGATTATGTGGCGGTGAAAGGCATGGAAGGCGAGGTGACGGCGATTGATCTGCGCTACACCACGCTTCAGCATGGGGGGCAAACGATTCTGCTGCCCAACTCGTTGCTCTTCACCAATCCGATCACGATCGGTAAGCCGACCGACGACGAGTAGGTCGGCTATTCTCCCCCAGCCTCACCAGCCAGTCGGCGGGCGATGAATTGGCGGACTTTGGGGATCTTGCACTGGGCCACGAGCTCGAGGGCGGCCTTGCGGTTTTCGGTGACCGCCGGGTTGATGCCGTACCAGACAAGCAGAGGAAACACCGGATCCTTGGCGAAGGTGTCCTGAGAAACGAGCGCATTGGCCAGAGACCAGCGGTCCTCCAGCGGCAATTGTTGTAGGGCCGAGGCGAGCTGGAGTTGCACGAGGCCGGCCTTGTCTTGGCTACCCATCTCGATGAATCGTTCATGGGTCTTCTTGGAAAGCGCCTTTTGGTCACATAGGAGCTTGATTGCCCAAGTGCGGACATGTTCGCGTTTGTCGTTGGATTGCTCGAGTAACCAGTCTTCATCCGCGGAACCAATTGCATTTAGGGTCCACATGGCGCGCAGAGCGGTGGCGGAGGAGGAGGTGAGTCGGTATGTGTTCATCAGCTTGAGGGCGGCCTTGGTTAGATCCTGTCCGGCGGCGGCCCGTTGTTGGATAAGCTGACGGGCTTGGCGGCTATACCATTCGTTGGGGGAGCCAACGCTTTCGGCGAGATCTTCATTGGACCACTTGGTGAGATCGACTTTGGCAACTTCGGTTTTGCCGTAACTAATACGGTAGACGCGGCCGCTGGTGCGATGGATGCCGTCGTTGTCGTGGCATTCGCCGATATCCGACCAGTCGAGCACGTATACGGAACCGTCGGGCGCATAGCTGAGCTCGATGCCGCGGAACCATTTATCGGAGGTGAACATAAAATCCGCCGCGTGTTTGCCCACGTATCCGGCGCCTTGCCGGTGGAGTGATTCCTGATTCATGCGCAGGCCGTGCAGGTTTAGGGTGAACACGTTGCCGCGGTATTCGGCCGGCCAATTGTCGCCCAGATAAATCATCATGCCGGTGTGGGCGTGCCCGCCGCCGGCGGCATCGGTGCCGGAGGTCATGCCGGTTTTCTTGAGATCACTCCATTTTTCGTTTCCAACATCGAAGTGATAATGATCAGCGGTCTGTTGGATCAACTCGTAAAGGTGCTTGTCGAAATGATTGCCGTACATGCGTTGATAGCGCGCGCCGGGCACGGCATGCCAGAGGTGACCGATGACAGTGTTGATGAAAAAGAGCTGGCCGTGTTCATCCCAATCGTGCCCCCACGGATTGGTGGTGCCGTGGCAGACGACCTCGAACGATTTGCGGGTGGGATGATAGCGCCAAATGCCACACTGAATGTGAGTGCGCTTGGCTTCGGGCGAGCCGGGGCGACCGACCTTGGAGCCGGGGCCTAGGATGCCGTGCCGGCCGTACAACCAGCCATCGGGGCCCCAGCGCAGGCCGTTGACGATGTTGTGGCGCACTTTGTCGGTTTCGAATCCATCCAGAATTACCTCCGGCTCGCTATCCGGTCGGTCGTCGCCGTTTCGGTCGGCCAGAAATAAAATATTCGGCGCGCACGCGGCCCACACGCCGCCGAAGCCCAGCTCGATACTGGTCAACTGGCTGGCGCCGTCCCAAAAGATTTTGCGTTTATCAAACACGCCATCGTGATTGGTGTCCTCCAGAATGATGATGCGGTCCTTGAGTTTCTTCTCAAAATTCGTTTCGCGCTCGGCGTAGGTGTAACACTCGGCAACCCACAAGCGGCCGCGGGTGTCCCATGCCATATCGATAGGCTGCTGCACCATTGGCTCGGCCGCGGCAAGCTGCACACGAAAGCCCTTGGGCACGGCGATCGCCTTGAGTGCCTCGGCAGGCTTTAGGAAGGGGATTGTGATTTCCTGCGTGTTGAAGGGCGCAGGGGCTTGGTCGTCGGCACAGAGGGCGCTGGCGAGAATAATGGTGGGAAGGATGCGCAGAATCATGGGTTGCGCTTCTTGGGTTTGTTCTTGTTTGGTTTGTTTCGGGGCGGCTTGTTGCGTTTGCGTTCGCCGGCTTCCTTTTCCAGTTGCTGCACGTAGGCCTCAACGAACTCGCGATCTTCGCGTTTGCGGAAGGCCTCGAGTATGGGGTCCTTGGATTTCACCAATTCGGCATCAAGCTTGGCGCGGAGTTGTTTTAGCTCGGCCTGATGTTGGGGGGAATCGATCAGGTTTTGCAGGCAATCGGGATCCTTGACGACGTCGTACAATTCCTCAGGCACGCGGTGTTTGTAGAGATCCAACCGGCCGGCTAGTTTATTGTTTGTCTTGGCCAGGGCCGCCAACCGGCGGAAGGTGACCGTGCCGGTGGTGGCGGTAGCGAACACGCGTTCGCCGTTGGACCACGGGTTGAAGAGGTACAGGAAACGCTTGGTTTGAATGGCGCGCATGGGATCGCGTGAGCGGCCGGAGTTTTCGTTGTACTCCTTGATGACATGCCCGCGGCCGGGTTGTGTGTCGCCTTTGAGCAGCGGCAGATAGGAGCGGCCATCGAGGCGCTTGGGGTGTTTGATGCCGGTGATGTCCAACACGGTGGGCAGGAAATCGACCACGGAAATCATGTGCTGTTTGTCCACGCTGCCGGGTCGGGTGACGCCGGGCCAGCGCACCATCCACGGTGTGCGGGTGCTGTGATGGTACAGCTGTGTTTTGGCAAAGGGCAGCGGCATGCCGTGGTCCGACATAAACATCACTACGGTGTTGTCCGCCTCGCCGCTGGTTTCGAGCGCCTTAAGTACGGCGCCCACAGCATCGTCGGCGCGGCGTACGCTGGTGTAATACAGCGCCAGTTCTTCGCGCACTTGTGGGTCATCAAACAGGAAGCCGGGAATCGGCACCTCGTCGGCCGTGTAAATGCGGGAAGGTTTATGGGGGTCATTCGGGCCTTTCCAGAACGGCTTGTGCGGATCGGAAATGTTGACCACCAGACAAAACGGTTTCTTCGCTGCCTTGGCCTGTGCGATGCCCGCGGTGGTGGCGGCGCCATAGGATCGCACGTCCTTAATGTGCGCCTTGGTTCCGTCGGGCAGCGCGTCCAGAATGGCATCCCACGCAAACGGTTGGTAGGGCGAGGAATGACTCACCTTACCGCGGATGCCGGTGAAGTAGCCACCGGCCTTCATGAGGTCCACGAGGTGCGGCCAGCCGGGGTTTTTCACCTGATAAAATCCCTCCACCTTGTTGTTGTGCGAGTGAAGGCCGGAAAACATTACGTTGCGGCAGGGCATGCAGTTGCCCACGGTGGTGTGCGCGTGTGCAAAGCGCAGCGACTGCGCGGCGAGTCGGTCCATGTGCGGCGTGGTGCCGGGCAGTTTGCAGCCGTACACGCCGACGGAATCGCAGCTCATGTCGTCGACCGTCAGCAGCAGAATGTTCGGTCGGTCGGCCGCGGGTAACGCCACGGCCCAAAGAGCCGATAGACTTAGGAGAAGTTGTTTCATGATTGTTTATTGATTGGGCGTGCGTACGCCCACAGTGAGCAGGAGGTTGGCCCAAAGCGCCTGGTCGGCGGTCTGGATGGTGAGTACGAGATCGGGGCTGCGCACAGCTTCGTAGAAATCCCACTTTGGGATTGGTTCAAAATTCACGTCCAAGCCGGCTTCGTCGATGAGTTTCTCGTACTCGGCCCAGACCGGTGGCGGTCCGAACTTCGCGTACGGATCGTCCTCGGGAATGCCCATCGTATTGGCCGCCTCGATCGGTACGGCACTGAGCAGCGCCTCCATCACTTGGGCGCAGGTCACCACGCCGGGCATGAGGTTGAGCGAAACGAGTTCGGCATTCGGCCCTAACGTTGACGATGCCGGGTAATTGCCATCGGCAATGAGAATCTTGGAGTGATGACCGGCCGCCCCGATGATGCCGTTGATCTCGGGATGAATGAGTTTCTGGTGAAGCAACATGGTTTGGGAGATTGAAAAGGCAAAAGTCGGAAGGAGGAAGGTTAAATTCACCCCCGAATCGCCGCCGGATCGCCTTTCCAGATGAGGCGGACGGCGTCGAGGCGGAGTCGGGCCTGGGCGAGGGTAGTGGTGAGCTCTGCGAGTTGAGCCTGTGTTAGCTCGATTTCCTCGGGGCGTACGTGGTCGTTCACGGCGCGCAGATTGGTGAGGCGGTCGAGCTCGGCCTGCAATTGCGCTGTCATCGCCGCGCTGGCGGTGGCGATGCGTTCCTGCGCCTGCGTGTGGGCAAACGCCTCGGCAGCCTCGAGCATGGCGGGGATGATCTCGCGACCTATCTTCGGGTTATCCAGCAGCTTGTGCGGCAGGCCTTTTTCCAGCTCGGGCAGTTCGAGTTCGAGATGCTCCTTTTTATGATTTACCAACACCCGCACGGGGGTGGGTGGCAGGAACCGATCAGCATGCAATCGGGCAGGTGCGAGGGTTTCGAGTACGAAAACGGTTTCGAGCAGGAGCGTCTTGTCTGTTTCATCGGCCCACACGCCGAAGCTGCAGTTGCCCTGTTCGCTGCCGAGCAGAAGATCAACTGCTCCGGTTGCCATCGGGTGATCGCTGCTCAAAAGGCTCACGTCCTCACGGCCAAGCGCGTGAGGCCGATTGAAGGTGCCCACAAGGCCGTCACTGGGAATCTCCGGAAACGAATCGGTGGTTACGCCGTGTCCGCGCAGGAGATAAGTGCGCTCGCCCAGATCCTCCACTGTCACACCGAAGTGATCAAACACGCGTAGCAGAAACGCCTCCAGTTCGGGATCGGCATCGGCCGCGGCAATCGCCTCCACCACGGTGGCGGCTTCGGTGGGGCGATGGGAATTCAATTCCAACAACCGATCGCGGCCTTGCTCCAGTTGCGCGGCGATTTGTTCATGCGCGGTGGCGGTGGCAGCGATGAGCTGCTCCAACTGCGCGGGCTCGGAATAGTCAGCCGCCAACGCCAGCACTTTATCGCTGAATTGCTGGAGCAATTGATTGGCGCCCTGCAGATTGCTCTCAAAGGCGTTGAGGCCATCGTGATACCAGCGCGCCAGGACCTCCTGCGGACTGCCTTCAAGGTAAGGGGTATGCACGTTAATGGTTTGTGTCTGCCCAATTCGATCAAGCCGGCCGATGCGTTGCTCGAGCAGTTCGGGATTGAGTGG
>CAJWMQ010000016.1 GCA_913042895.1 uncultured Verrucomicrobiales bacterium
CGTTTGATAAATCGGCGCAGCGCGGGACGCGGTAGCCGCATCAGGTAACTGGCCCGCGTGCAGACAGAGCGTTTCGAATCCAAATTCGCGATCAGTCATAGCGATCTTCCCAAGCTGAACTTAATTTTCAGTAGACGAGCCATCTGGGGCGTTTTGCAGAAATAACCTTGGTCGTCACGCCAAAAAGATTGAGTCCGCCAAGCAGTCTGCCGTGCTCGATCTTGACGCACCGGTCTACGACCACCTCAAGACCTCCCTCTTCTGCAATGGTTTTGGCTTCTTCATTAATGACACCAATCTGAAGCCATAACACCCTCGCCCCAATCGCAACCGCGCTCTTTGCAGCAGCGGGGGCGGCCTCAGATTTTTGAAAAACATCGACAATGTCTACGCGGATGTCCTCCGGTATGTCCTCAAGCGATGGGTAGCAGGTTTCCCCCAAGATCTCTTCGTAGTTGGGATTCACGGGAATAATTCGATACCCGTGATCCTGCATGTACTTTGCGGCGAAGAAACTCGGGCGCCACCAATTTGCCGAGAGCCCCACCACCGCGATGACTTTTCGCTCGACCAGGATGCCGCGAATGGTTTCGATATCAGCTGACATTAAATCAAAATTACTATCATGGCAGGGACAGAAAAAATCCTGCTCTTTTTTGCGATAATCAACAAAACAACCCAGATGCGGGCATACAGTATTGTAGGCGATCACCGATACTGGCCATTCCGGTTCCGTTTGAGACTCCTCCGTGCTGTTGATATCCGCGCCGGCTTTCTTACGATCCTCAGCCTGGGTGGAAGCCTTCAACAAATACACCGCCCCAACCGGCACATCCTTGTAGCGGCTCCATTTATCACTCTTGTCCTCGACAATGGCGAACTTCATCGGCTCGCCCGTAGGAAGGTCGGACACATCCGCCAGCCGGATAAACTCCGCGTCCCCTTCCGCTGCCGATTGACGGGTCAGGGGATCCAGCACCACGCGCACACCGGCAGCCATCGGCACCGCGCCGAGGGCTGCTCCGATGGCGCATGAGGCACCTTTGATAAAATCCCGCCGATCCGGCTGGGAATCCTCTTGGGAAAAACCGTTTTCCTTGGACATAACTGCGGTGGGAGTAGCTCCGTTTTCAATGGAGTCTTCCATAAGACGCCTGAACCTCCCCTGCAATTCGAAACGACTACCGCATGAAACGACAGGAGACAATCTCCAATGTTAATCACTTTTGAGTGCAAGAATCGTAGTGTCCGTTAGCTTAGGCGCATGATGGTGTTGGCTTGGTTTCCCGGCGACTCGGTCCTGCTGCTAACAGCGGTCCTGCTCGGCGGAGGCCTCGCATTAGGGCATAGGGCAAGCGGCTTGCGGCTGGCGCTCCTTTGCTCGGCTGGCTTGCTGGCCGCCGGTACCGCACCGTGGTTGCGCCATGCCATGCCGGATTTTCTCCTGCCCGACCATCCGCTCAGCCGGCTAATAGGGGCAGACTTTGCTTGGGCCTTCGCGCTAACGTTCCTTTCCTTGGGCTTGGCCGGTCAATTGTTGCACGAACCGTTGGCAAAGAAACTGCATGCCCATTGGCACGCGGATCGGCAGGAAGCTTGGCTGCGATTAAATCATCGCCTCGGCTTGGTACTGGGCGGTGGCTTAAGCATCTGTGCGGGCTGGGTTATCCTAACTCTAACTTTGCCGTTAGGTTTTTTGGCCAACCAAATTTCCGCGGCGGAGCCGCAGCAGGATCCTCTCATCCAGCGCTGGGCCGCGCGGTTGTATCGCGACGGCGCCGCGCTGGGGCTCACACCTGTGGCCCGTTGGCTGGACCCAGTTCCGGCCGATTTTTACACCGCCGCCGAGGTTGCCGGTTTGGTTTATCAAAACTGTAGCACAAACAACCTGATGCACATTCGCCAATTTCGATCGCGCCTGTTTGGTTATCCCGGTTTGGTGGATAGCGCTCACCATCCGCGCGTCACCCAACTGGCTCATGTATGGACGACCAACACATTTTTCATGGGACTGCATCAACGCACCAATCTCCATCAACTGCTGGCCAATCCGCAGCTTCAGGCGGCCTGGAGCGATCCAGAATTGCGTGCGCAAATCGCGCAGGTGGATTTGCAGGATCTCAGGACCTACCTGCAAACCGGTCAATCCGCACAGTACGCCCCGCACACCTTGGCCCTCCAAGGCCGGGCGCCGTTGCTGGGCAGTTGGCAGCTGGATGCTACCCAGACATTGGCGCAGTTTAAATCCCGTTATCCCAAAATGAACGGCACAGAACGCACGGCGCTCGAGCATTATTTTCAGGAGCTGGCGGCCGACTTGGCCCTGAGTTTTTCCGATGGCACCTGTTATCTGGAGGGCCGCACATTTCCCGAACGCGCCCTCGGACAAACAGCTACGGCACAGCGCGAGAATGTATCGCCCCGCGACTTCCTGCCGGTCATTCCCGAATCCGCCAGCGATCGCCCAATCCAACTTCTTGCTCAGGGCGCATGGGAGAAAAAGCCCGGCGGCAGCTTTCAGACACATTGGAAGTGGGGAACGGCGGACAGCCCGGTGTCGCTGCAAATGTTTCCAGACCGCCTGCTGCTCACGGTTGAATCATTGCACGGAGAAAAATATGTATTCCAGCGGCCGCGCCTTTAGGCTCTTATTCGCTGAGCAAATCCAGCTGCACCGTCAGGCAAGCCGAAAGCCCGTGCAATCCCGGAGCCGCCGGCAAATCAACAACGATGTCGTTGGCTCGTTTAATGTAGCCTTCCACTACCTCGCGACAAGCCCTCGGAATTTGGCGGGCCAACAGGCCTTCACGAATGGTGTTCACCTGTTCACCGCCATCCTTGAGCATCGAGAGCCACGCCTTATGTTCAATCTCATCCGCACGCTCTAAAGCGATCAACACCGGCAGAGTTGCCTTACCAGTGATGAGATCGGTGCGCAACGATTTGCCGGCGTGAGCCTCTTCGCCGAAGACATCTAGGCAATCATCATAAATCTGATAAGCCGTTCCAAGTTGCTCACCGTAATACTTTAGGGCCGCATGCACTTTCGGTTCATTCGGCGCAGCGAACCGCGCACCTAATTCGCAGGCCAGCGAAAATAGCTCCGCAGTTTTCATCCGAACTAATTCCAGATATTCCTCGCGGCCTAGCTCAAAATTACCCCGCTGCAAGGTCTGGCGTATTTCACCTGTGCAAACAATCTTGGCCGATTGACTCACCAAACGGCATACCTCATTAGAAGGCAACGTAGCCGCTAGTCTCAACGCCTCGGCAAACAGGCAGTCCCCAGCCAGCACCGAAACCTTGTTGCCCCAGTTAGCGGCCAATGTCGGGCGGTTTCGGCGTGCCTCAGCACCATCAACCACGTCGTCGTGCACTAAAGTGGCTAGGTGCACCATTTCAATGATTACCGCAATATCAACATGCTGCGGCTTGATCCCGCCAGCCGCTCGCGCCGCCAAAGCGACAAGCGCCGGACGGAGCTGCTTGCCCCGACTTGCCAACGCGTACTGTACAAAGGTGGCTATCTGAGGATCGAAGCTCTTTACCTCTTCCTGTAAACGGTCAGAAACCTCATCCAAAAACGGCTGGATTGGATCGCAGAGCTCAGCCCAGTTATTTGGGATGGCAGCGTTTTTGATTTCAGCCAACATTAAATGTGATTATAATGAAAAATGAGTTAAACTCAAATCTTCGTTTGACCTAGCTGTAATATTCGCCGGAATTCAGGCGGTCGCAACGGCATCACAGAAAGTCGACTTTGTTTGATCAGCGCAATCTCAGACAATTTCGCTTCAGCCTTGATCTGCTCCAAAGTCACAGGTTCGACCATAGCTTTGACGGGCTTTAGATCAACCACACTCCAATCACCTTCCTTGGCCGTAGGATCAGGATATGCCTCACGTGTTACTTTGGCCACTCCCACCACGGCCTTTTCGCTAACGCTGTGGTAAAAAAAAACATGGTCACCTTTTTTCATGGCACGCAAATTATTACGCGCCTGATAATTCCGTACGCCATCCCAGTATGTGCCCTGATCCTCAACAAACTGTGACCACGGATATTTTTCCGGCTCCTGTTTCACCAGCCAATGGTTCATCCCCGAGTAATGAATGGCGCGGGGCGAGTCGTCACGAAAATCCTACTCACCACCCGCTATTCACACTAAGATCCCGGCGTGCCGAATATTGCCAACAACTTGGCCGCCGTTCAGGAACGCATTGCCGCCGCCTGCGACCGCGCCAGACGCGCGCCTGAGGATGTGCAACTCGTCGCGGTGGGTAAAAAATTCCCGGCCCCCATCATCCACGAAGCCGCCGATTGCGGCCTCACGCTTTTTGGCGAAAATCGCGTGCAGGAAGCCAAGGCTAAGATTCCCGATTGTCCCGGCCATCTGCGCTGGCATTTCATCGGCAACCTCCAAACCAACAAATGCCGGGACGCCGTCGCCCTGTTTGATTTCCTGCACGCTGTGGATAGCCTGCATCTGGCCGCCGAACTCAACAAACGCTGCGAACAGGCTGCCAAAGTCATGCCTGTACTTCTGGAGGTGAATGTCTCTGGCGAAGGAAGCAAACACGGCTTCACCTCCGAAGCCGCAGTTGCCGCCGTGGATGCCTTTTTCGATTTCCCCCAACTCGAACTCCACGGCCTGATGACCATGGCGCCCTTCTCCCGCCACCCCGAAAGTGCCCGGCCTTATTTTCAAAAACTGCGCGAACTCAAAAATGCCTGTGAAGATCAACTGGGCGCGCCCTTGCCCGAGCTATCCATGGGCATGAGCGGCGATTACGAAATCGCTATTGAGGAAGGGGCCACCTTAATCCGCCTCGGCACCACCCTCTTCGGCCCACGCGTAGCGGCCAATAAGGATTAAACTCCTGAGTCTCAGTATGGTTGAAAATACATCTCATTTTGGGAGTGATTTCAAATTAAGCACATGATAAGTATCGCCCCTCTATGGACCTGACTCCAGATGTGTTTGCCGAAGAGATCGCGGCGGCGGTGAAGTCGTACGACAAGCATATCGTGTGTCTGGATAAAACGCCTGATGATTGCCAGGTGGCGCTGGAGAGTTTGTTGGTCAAGGCGATCCGTGCCTACGAAACGCGCGGGGAAGGCATGCGGCATGGGATTGCGCTGGATAACCAAGTGACCATTATTCTTAGCCAGGTGGATGGCAGCCCGTTACCAATGTGCGGCATTTATTTTAACCTCCACTCGCCCTACAAGAAAAAGCCGCAATCACCAGCGCCGGAGCCGGCCGAGCAGTAAAATAAAAAAGAGCCCCGAGGTTTCCCCCGGGGCCCTTCTCCACCCATCCGTACTATTCGGGGCGAACAGAGTCGCCCTCACGGATGTCCCCCTTGTTGATATCAGCCACCAAGAACGTTTCATCAGTTTGACTGGTGGTCACAATCTCTCCCACCTGCTGATTTCCCCGGTAGACAAAATAGCGTTGTTCGGCTGGCGGCATCTTGGCGACGAACATAAAGTCCACCACGCAAAATCCCAGCGACTGATCCACCAACATCACTTTGCCTCGTTGCGCGTAAGACACGGGCAAAGTGCCCGGCTTGGCTTGGCTGCCTTGGGCCGGCGGGGTAGTGACGTTTGTGTCACCGCCCGTAGTTGTCGGGTTTTCTTCCGACGGCTGCCCTATGCTCTTGATGCTTTTACATCCCGCAAGGGAAATGCAGACACCAATAGCCAGCAATGTGTGGATGGCGAGTCTCCTTGGCATTCTCACCGCCGGTAAGGTTACGCGCTAGAACTTTGGACACAACGTAGTATTGTTCACGTTCTCAATAATATTTGTGAACAAAAGTTCGGAAAAACCCGCACAAAGTTGGCCCGAAAAACGCCCTTTTTTACAAGTGTCCCTAAAAAAGACGTTTTCGTATTGACGGGTAAAGCCCTGTTTGCAATGGATAGTCTTTCCTATTTTTTGAGAATTTAAGATGCCACGCGGTAAAAAAGGTACACGTAAGCCAGCTCCTAAGAGTGGGGCCGCTATGAAATACGACGCCCACGCTTCGGCGCTAGATGATGCGTACGGTATGCTGGCTGAATTGCGCCGCGAACTTTCCGATACCCGCGAGGACAAAAACGATCGCGGGGAATTGCTCGATCTCTTCGCCACTTGCAAGGATTCCCAGCGCGCTTGGATTCTGCTCGAGGATTACTTCAACAAACTCAAGCTCAGCCGCAAGGATTTCCCCGGCGACGATTGGTGGAAGGATGTGGTGGCGGTCAAGGGCAAGAAACGGCTCGAAGCCTTGTCGATTGTGTTCCTACGAACCGGCCGGCAAATGCCCTCGGAATTGTCCGAGCACGCGAACCTCAAGCGGTTCAATGAAATTGAAAAGGCCGAGAGAGAAAGGGCGGTGTTCACTGAACTTGAAAACTGGATGTTCCCGCCCGCGCCGAATCACCTCGATGCCCCGCGCGCGTCCATTCGCGCCGTGGCCACGCCGGTGCCTGAGCGTGCCGGCTGCAACCTGCATCGACTGAAAATTGAATTCATCATCCGCCGCCCACGCACCGGTGATCGCAAGAAATCACTGTCGAACCTCGTGGACCTCACCGTGCGCGCCGCTCATGAGAAAGAATTATTCCCGCCAAACGACTGGGAATTCATTGAATGGGTGACTGAGAATTTCGCTGCCGATGCCGGCAAGGGCGATCTCTTCCTCTCCGGCCAAAAGCTCCTGCAATGGCTCGCCCATTGGGGCGATGAATCCCGCCTGCAACCGACATTAAACAAAGCGCATCACCAATTCCTCGGCCAACTGGCGGAACTCACTGAAGCCAAAGGCCGCGACCAACGCCAGCTGACTCTGCCCGAGGGCCACAAGGTGCCGGTACAGGACGCCGTGTTTTTCACCGGCCGACCGACGCTGGTGCTTTGGAACAACACCTTTTATTTCCTGCGCAACTGCCCACCGGCCAAGCAGTTGACCAAATGGCTGGCCGATCCGGCAACCGCCGCGAAGACCAAGCAGCCAGCCAAGGATAAGAAAGCCGCGCCCGAGCTGACGACGGTGGCCGCAGTGGCTACGGCCGAATCGGAGGATACGGATTCCAGCCTGCACCTGCTAAAGATTGAATTTTATATCCAGACTGCCAGTGGCAATCATAGGAAGTCGCTCGCGCAATTGACTAAGCTGATCGCGAAAGGTGCCACGGAAAAGAACCAGTTTAACACGGCGGACTGGGAATTCATTGAGTGGGCCACCGACCAATTCGGCGAGGAAGCCGGCACGGGCGATTTGTTTTTGTCCGGACCGCAACTCCTTCAGTGGCTCGCTCATTGGGGGGAGGAATCCCGTTTGTTGCCGGAGCTGGATGCACCGCAACATCGTTTTCTCGGGCAGCTCACCGAGCTGTCGCCCAGCCTGCGCAATGGCACAGCCGAGCTGGCCTTCACACATCAGCTCCTCCTCCCCGACGGCACGGAGGCGCCCATGCAGGAGGCGGTGTTCTTTGCCGGCCGACCGACCTTGGTGCTCTGGAACAGCACATTTTATTTCCTGCGCAACAGCCCACCGGCCAAGCTGCTCACCAAGTGGGTCGCCAATCCGCGCGCGCCCATCACCAAGCTGAGCACACGCTTTATTACCGAGCTGCGGCGGTCTCATCACAGCGAAGGGGTGGACTGGAGCAAGCTGTGCGATTCGTTGGAGGCGCATCCGCGGTTTGTGTTTGAGCTGCACGGTGACCGGCTGGAACTACGTTTACAGGCTAAGGCCAAGGACGCCAGCCAATGGGAATGGACCGGACACGAATGGAAGATCATCACCACCGGCCGCCGCAAAGCCAAGCGTCCGCAAGTGCTGGAGGATGATCGCCTGGATCCCGCGGTGAATTGGCTGCGCCAGTTGGATTGGTTCACGCCGGAGCCCGGTTTGTGGATTGGGGACGCGAACGAAAATTTTCTGCAAGTGCTCGCCAGCGTCTGGGACGATCGCCCGGAAGATGCGGAATTTCTGGGCAACGATTCCTTCCAGCGCCTGTTCCTTAAGCCCAAGCGCCTTAAGCCGAAGTTGGTGGTGAAAGGCAGCGGCATTGATTGGTTGTCCGTTTCGGCCGAGTGGGAAGAGGAAGGGCTGAAGCTGACCAAGAAGGATTTAGCAAGCCTCGCGCAGGCGACCGGCCGTTTTGTCAAACTGCCCAACAAAGGCTGGGTGCAACTGGACGAAAACGCCACGCAACAGGCGCAGGAAGCCATGGCCGACCTCGGCCTAGACGGCCTTGATCCGGGCACGCAGAAGATCGCCATGGAACAGGCCGCGCACTTGGGCGAGGATTCGCTAGCGATGTTCGGCGACTCCAAGCAAGCGCAGAAACTGCGGTCGCGCATTGAGACCTTTGAGGGAATCCCGGCCAAAAGCATTCCGAACAACATTCAAGCCGAGTTGCGTCCATACCAGCAGCAGGGCTTTGATTTCCTGTGCCACCTCAAGAGCATGGGGCTAGGCGGCATTCTGGCCGACGACATGGGCCTGGGCAAAACTCTCCAGACACTCACCTATCTTTCCTGGCTCAAGAAGCAGAAGAAACGCGGCAAATCCAATCCATCGTTGGTGATCTGCCCGGCATCAGTGATGCACAACTGGCGACGGGAAGCCGCGAAGTTCACGCCCGACATGTCGGTGCTGGTGCTGGAAAGCGGCGCGGCGCGGCATCGCTTGCGCAAGAAGATTCCCGATCACGATATTGTGGTCACCAACTACTCCCTACTCCGCCGCGATCTGGAGGATTTGCAGACATACAAGTTCAACGCCATCGTGCTGGACGAAGCGCAGTTCATTAAGAACCCCGGTGCGCAGGTAACGCAGTCGGTGAAGCAGCTGAAGTGCAAGATTCGGCTAGCCCTCACCGGCACCCCGCTGGAGAACCGTCTGCTCGATCTTTGGAGCATTGTGGATTTTGTGCAGCCGGGCTATCTCGGCGACGAGAAACATTTCCATGAAATGTACGATCCCGGTGGCGGCGACAGCGAAGAGGCCGTGGCCAATCGCCGCATCGCGCGCAAGCGCTTATCCTCGCGCCTGCGCCCCATCCTGTTGCGCCGCGTGAAAAAGCAGGTGGCCAAGGATCTACCCGACCGCATCGAGCAACGGCACGATTGCGAACTGGGCAAGGACCAGCGCAAGCTCTACCTCGCCGAGTTACGTCGCAGCCGCGAGAAGGTCATGGAAACCATCCAGACCAAGGGTGTGGCTAAGAGCCGCATGCAGGTGCTCGCAGCGTTGACGCGCCTGCGCCAGATTTGCTGCCACCCCACACTGGTGGGCAGCGATTATGCCTCCGGCAAAACCGAGGCGTTGTTTGATCTGCTCGAGCCGCTGGTGGCGCAGGGCGAAAAGGTGCTCGTGTTCAGCCAATTTGTGCAGATGCTCAAGATTCTGGAGAAGGATTGCGGCACACGAGAGATTCCCACGCACATGCTCACCGGCGAAACCAAGGACCGGCAAGAAGTCGTCAATGCCTTTCAGGAATCCGAGGGCGCCGGCGTGTTCCTGCTCAGCCTCCGCGCAGCCGGCACGGGCCTGAACCTCACCACCGCCAGTTACGTGGTGCTCTACGATCCATGGTGGAACCCCGCCGTGGAAGCGCAGGCCATCGACCGGACTCACCGCATTGGCCAGACCAAAACGGTGAACGCCTACAAGCTTATTGCCCCCGGCACGGTTGAGGAGAAAATTTGGAACCTCCAACAGGACAAACGCCAAACTATCTCCGACGTGCTCGGCGAGGAAGGGTTTGCCAAGAGCCTCGACAAGACGGATTTGGAATTCCTGTTCAGCGAGGATTAAGCCGCGGCGAGGGGAAAAATGGTTGTCCCGCAGGGACTCGAACCCCAACTAGAGGTACCAAAAACCCCTGTGCTACCATTACACCACGGGACAACCGTGAGGACCGTAAGGTAGCGAGAGCGGCTGCCCAAGCAAAGCGAAAATTACACCGTGCCCCCCGCCGAAGCATTTCAGGAAACTCTCACCCGCACACCCTGCACCGCGCTGGCGCCCATGCAGGATGTCACCGATCTGCCATTCTGGAGGCTCATGGCGCGCTACGGCGGACCGGACCTGTACTACACAGAGTATTTCCGAATCCGCGAAGGCTTCAAACTGGAGCGCCCCATCCTCAAGTCCATCACGCACAACCCCACCGGCAAACCGGCCGTGGCCCAAATGATCGGCAACCACATCCCGTCATTGGTCGCCGCAGCGCAGGAACTCCAGCAGCATCCGGTCGCCGCCATCGATCTGAATCTCGGCTGCCCAGCTCCGGTGGTTTACAAGAAATGCGCCGGCGGCGGTCTTCTGCGCGAACCCGACCGGGTGGATTCCATCCTCGAAGCGCTGCGCGAGGCCGTGCAAATTCCGTTCACCGTCAAGACCCGCATTGGCTTCGATGATCCCGGCGTGTTTGCCGACCTCCTCCCAATCTTCAAGCGTCATCAAATCGATCTGCTCACCGTGCACGGCCGCACCGTCCGCGAAGGCTATCGTAGCGGCGTACACTACGATTACATCGCCCGCGCCGTCGACGCCCTACCCTGCCCCGTGCTCGCCAATGGCAACGTCTACTCCGCCGCCAAAGCCGCCGAAGTCCTGACAGATACCGGCGCCACCGGTCTGATGATCGGCCGCGGCGCCATTCGCAACCCTTGGCTCTTCCATCAAATCCGCCAGTCGCTGGCCGGAGAAACCCCGTTCATGCCCGTCGGCCATGATGTGTTGCAGTATCTCCGCGACCTGTTCGAAACCGTGCGCCCACCCAGCCTCAAGGACCGCACCCACGTGCAGAAGATGAAAAAGTATTTCAACTACATCGCTATCGGCATCGAGCCCACCGGTGATTTTCTCCACCGCATCCGCCGCGTTACGACCGACGACGAATTATTTACTGTGTGCGAAGAGTATCTGGATCACGACCGCCCCATGCCACTGGAGCCCTTCGATCTTGATCTGAAACCCCGTGACGTCCTGGCCGGCGAACATCGCTAACCCTCCCAGCGAAACTCCGGCATGCGCAAGTCCGCCAACGAAGGCTGGGCGGCACCGCCAAAAACGCCGGCGGTTACTTCGTCGAAGATCAATCCGCAATCCCACCAGAAACCCTAGGCGGTCACGCCGCATTGGCGCAACAATCGCCCGTGATCCCACCACACCAACAGACAGACCGCCCTAAACCTGATCCGCCGCCACCTTCTGGAGGGTTTCCTCCAATGTGGTTTTGCGATCGACCACGAGTTGTAAGCCGCTATCCCACAAAGTGCGCATGCCGTCCTGCACAGCGAGGGCCTGAATTTCACGCGAAGCTCGTTTCTGCATGACGGCTTCGCGCACCGGCTCGGTGCAGACAAGCAGCTCGTTGATGGAGGTTCGTCCGCTGAACCCGGTATCGCCACAGGCTGAACAGCCTGCGCCACGATAAAAGCCCTGTTGATCAAGCATAGCCTGTAAATACTCATCACCTTCGAATTGACGTAGTTGCTCGAGTGGGGCCGGTTCTGGTGTGTAGGGACCAGCGCAATGCATGCAGTTGGTGCGCAGCAAGCGCACGCCCAATACACCAATAATGGTGGAGGCTAGTAGGAATGGCTCGATATCCATGTTGATCAGTCGCGCGAACGTGCCGGAGGTGGTATTCGCGTGCAGAGTGCTGATCACAAGGTGACCGGTCATTCCGGCGTTAATGGCAATCTCGGCAGTTTCCTCGTCGCGAATCTCACCCACCATAATGATCTCGGGATCCTGCCGCATCAGCGAGCGCAGAGCAGCCGGGTAAGTGTACCCACGGGCTGGGTTAAGCGAGGATTGATTTACCCAATCGAGATTTTGCTCCACTGGATCTTCCACAGACGAAATCGCCACGGCGTTGCCGTGCTTTTCCAGAAGATAGCCAATGGCTGCATAGATGGCCGTGGTTTTACCGGAACCAGTCGGGCCGGTGAGTAGCATCAACCCGGTAGGTTTGGCGGCCAGTTCCTTAAATCTCTCCAATGTCGCATCATCGAATCCGAGCTTAGAGATATCAAAGACCTTAGAGTTGGGGTTAAACACGCGGCAGACGATTTTCTCTCCAAAAACGGTTGGGAAAATAGAGACACGTAATTGAACGCCGCCAAATTCCTCTGGCGCGGCCTTACCATCCTGCGGTAAGCCGGTAGTATGACTCTCCAGATTAGCCATCACCTTGAAGCGGCCACAGATGTTAGGATGATGGTCCGATGGGATACCCACCAGCCATTGGAGCACACCATTGACGCGCACCCGCACGCCAACCATGTCTTCCCAAGGTTCAATGTGGATGTCGCTGGCGCCGCGATGCAATGAATCCTGGATGATGTAATTCACCATCGTCGGAACATCCACCTGCTCACTGGCGGCGGCTTGGGCTTCGAGATATTGCTCAGTTGAATTCATGAAGCGGGCAAACTGAAGCTATTGCAACTTCAACGCAGTGAGTTTATTACCGCCATCACGCAATCCATCTTTGAGATACAGAACGCCGTTGGAATACACGGGGAAATTCCAGGTCAGTTGACTGGCCCCGTCGATGCGGCCGAGCTCAGTGTAGGCCTTGGGAGTGGCCTTGAGCAGAGTCACCGCTCCGCGGGAGCCATGGACGAGCAGGGCGTCTCCGAGACCAATCACTGAGGCGTAATCGTCATAGCCGCCTTCGCTCCAAACCAATTCACCGGTTTTGTGATTGAGACATACAAAATTAGAATTCTTGCCGCGCGAGGAGCCCAAGCCGTAGAGGTAACCATCCTTGAGGACGGGCGTGGTGATGTTGGTTTTCACATCCTTATTGCTCCAAACCGGCTCCGCAATCTGGCCGTCACCGCTGTTCCGTATACGCACTTGAAAGGTGCCGACGGTGTGGCTGGCCACGGTAACCGTGTCGCCTTGAAGAATCGGCGTCACGATATTACGGGCGGCACCGGTTTTCACCGGCACACTCCAGAGTTCCTTGCCGTCAACGGCGCGGTAACCTTTCATATTGGCGGCGGTGACGTAGACGACCTGCTCTACTCCGGCAAGCTTACCGAACATGAGGCCGGCGTACGCGGCGTAGTCGTTGCCGCTTTTCCAAACGAGCTTGCCGGTCGCTTTCTCCAGACACACGAGACTGGCGCCTTCGTGTCCGCCAGCCGCAGCATAGATGTACTTGGCATCGGTCACGGGCGCGCCGTTGTTGCCGTGCCGACTGGCGGCTGTGCCACTGCTCCCCGGAGCATTGCCGCCGAACCATTTGGCCCCGTAATCCTTGGAGTATTGTTTGCTCCAAATCAACTTACCGGACTTCATGGAAATACAGGCGAGCACGCCGGTGGCGCTTTGGCAAAACAACAAATCGCCATCAATCATCGGTGCCGTGCGCGGGCCCGGACCGTAGACGTTGGTGTATTGCCAAGACTCGGAATAGGGTGCCTGCCAAAGGGTCTTGCCGGTGATGGTGTCGATGACGGCGGCTGTCTCCATTGGTTTCCCACCCACCACGGTCTCGTGACACATCACGAGGCGGCCTTGGGAAAGAATCAAACCGCCCTGCCCTTTGCCTGCGGGCACCTGCCACATTTGCTTAGGCTTGGCCGCCAGCGCATTCAGCGGCTCTTCGTCTTGAGCGAATCCATCCCGTTGTTCGCCACGCCATTGAGACCAATCGCCGGCGAAGGTGGTTTGGAGGAAAACAAGTGAAAGGAGTGTGGCGGATGCAGCTTTCATGAGCGCGAGTGTCCGCCAAGGTCACGGTGGGAGCAACTATTTTATGGCGCAGCAGCGGCGGCTTCAGGCCATTTGCCATCCACAATAAGGGAAGTGGCCTGACGCGCCAAATGATCGGCAATAATTGGCACCGCCTGTCGCTGGCCGGCCGTAAGATCGTTCCCCACGCGCACCGTGCTGTTGCCGGTGATTTCGCCTTCGTACACCACTTCGCCGGTGCTGGGCCGGGTAACCTTGATGTGAGCCGTGAGTGACATGCTGTAATCTTTGACCGACAACGAATCGCCAGGCGTATAGCTCACGCCACTCCGAAGAAACTGGGTCAATTCACCGGTGACCACCAAGTCCGCGTTGCCTTGGGTCTCCAAAGCGTAGGTGCCATCCTGTTGCAAATTCCGCTTGAGGGCGCGGTTCACGGCCACCACCAAACGTGGCTCCAAGGTTTCGTTCTTGAAGAATTCCACGCGCACGGACTGCGCGCCAGCCGGCAGACCATTGGTGGGCCCGGTCACATAGCCAACGCAGCCGGTGAGCATTCCGAGGCTCAGGCTGATTAAAACAAGTGCGAAAGCTTTCATCAAGGCGGGTTCCTAATCTTCCGTTGGACGGACTAACTCACGTTCATCAAGCAGTTGCTGAATCCGCGCCAAATCGGCGGTGACCGCGGATTGAATCTCCTGCAACCGAACCAAGTCAATCTCTGTCGCCGTGGCCGCGCGTTCGAGATCGGCAGGCAGGATTTCGAGATTCAACTTCACCTTGCGATATTCCCGCTGGGCGGTGAAGGGCCGGTTTTTCTTTTCAGCCTTTTGCGCCTCGGCGTACAGCTCCAGAGCATCGCGCACACGCCACTGGAATAGTTCCTCGCTAAGCCGTTTATTGGCAAATGATTGTAATTCCCTAGCCTCGGTTTCGTGATCAGGATCGTTGAGTACATCAATGATGAGCGCCTGATTGATCTGGCCGTAGTAGGTGTGTGCTGCCACCCATTGGCGTTTCTTTTCGTAAAACAGCGCAATCCCTTTCAAGCCGCGCGCGCGCTCCAAGCGCATGGCGTTTATGTGCGCCTTAGCTTTGGTTACTTTTTCTTCACGATCGGGGTCGGCCTTATAAAATTCCACGAAATCCCCAAAGGCTTCGATGGAGCGTTCTGCCATGCTTTGGTCGTAAATACCTTCGTTGGCTTGGTTCTCGTATAGCTCGGCGGTGCGGAACCTTGCTTGGGCAACCATCTCATCTAGCTTCTTTTGATTCTCTCGGGGGGAATCGCCCGCCCTTTGGCTATACCGGTCGGCCAAAAGCTGGTAGGCTCGCGTTGCCTTGTCGTATTCCGAGGAGTCGGCGAAAATCCCCCAATAACCCTTTAGCGCCCTTTCATGCGCCTGCCCAATGCCGTACTGGGACCGAGCAGCATGCAGGCCAAAGGGCGCATTGTTCACAATCTGCGTGTAGAGCTCGGAGGTCTTACTCATGGAAGGAAACAACGGAATGTAAATGCTATCCTGAAAGGGTATCTTCCAGCGAAAACGTTTACCATTGAGGTAGAGCGTGGCGATCTCATACATGCGCGCACTCACCTCATCACTCTTATCGTATCCGGGATGAGCATTCAGCAGCTTCTGGTATTCCTTGAATGCGTACTGTTCCAGACCGCGGCTCTCGTACACTTCGGCCACCACACGGCGCATTTCCGGCACATCATCCGCGCCAGGCGTGCGCTGGATAAAATAACGCGCGCCAAACATCGCATCATCAAAGCGCTTTTCAGCTATCGCCTTGCGCACGTACTCGAGCAACTGCGTGTTGGTGTAGGTCAAAACCTCAATATCAAGGCCCGGCTTGATGTAACGCCACCCAATGCCTTCATAGTATTTCAGACCGCTCTCCGAGTCCTCCTGGAATAGTCGAGAAGGTTTCAGCCCAAACGCCCGCTTGCCATCATTCGATTTTCCGGATGCCTGCCCGGAGTTGTCCGACACACAACCTAAGCTCAACACCATTATACCAGTGATACAGACAATAACTCTTGTCATCTCGCCGACCCTACCGAGCAGTCAAGAGAGCGTCAAGCTGGCGCCCTGCACAGGTTGTTCACCATCGGAGGTTGACCGACCCGCAACCCAGTGGGATGTTCTCCTGCCCATGTTCAGGCTAGTTCTATTTGATATCGACGGCACCCTCATCCGCACCCATGGCGCGGGCGTACGGGCCTTTGCCGCGACCTTTGATGAAGTATTTGGCTTGCCGCAAGCCACTGAGACCCTTTCCTTTGCCGGCCGGACCGACCGCGGGCTGGTGGAGGAAGTGTTCGAGCAAAACCAAATTGAGCGCACCCATCAAAACGTCGACCGCTTCTTCGAAGCTTACCTGAGCCGCCTCACTGACTTTCTGCCCGCCGATCAACACGATCCACTACCCGGCACACGGGAATTGATTTCCCACCTGCGAGGCAGGCCCGACACACCCGTCATTGGCCTGCTCACCGGTAACCACCCCCGCGGTGCGGAATTGAAACTGGAGCACTACGGCATTTGGCAGGAATTCGAAATGGGCATCTTCGGCGGCGAACACCCAGACCGCAACGACATCGCCCGAAATGCCCTGGCCTGGGCCCAAACCCGCTGGCCACAGATGGACCCTGGCGATATTCTGATCATCGGCGATACCGAACGCGATATCGAATGCGCCCGCGCCATCGGCGCCAAAGTTCTGGCCGTCGCTACCGGCAACCGTACTATCGCCGATCTCCGATCCCATGTACCGGACTGGACCGCACCCGATCTGTATCCGGAATCCTTGACTGATTGTTTATAAACAAAAAAACGGGGCAACCAAAAAGGTCGCCCCGTTCTCTCTCCACCCGGTTCCTTAATTGTTATCGTTCCAAGTCGGATCCGTTTTGATAGACAGGGTTGTCGCATTTTGATCCGCAACGGACGTCAACTTGATGCGGCGCTCCCCTAAGCCGCTATTGTTTCCATCCTGTGCCCAAGAAGCGTTATTATCGTAGATCACCTTACCTGAAATAATAATCTGCGTTCCATCAGCACTAAAGGTAAAGCCCGCTGGCGGAGAAGCAGGATTCAAATTTTCCATGTAGTAGGTGTTTGATCCGTTGTCTTCAAACCTAATAGTTTTTACTCCGAGAAAGTTTTGGCCATTGATCACCAGCGGCAGGAGATTATCCGGTGCCGTCCCAGTGGTGGCATTAATGTCGTAAGTATCAACCCCATTAAACCCACTGCCATTGCCGGCAAAGGTGAGTGCCGTAGTCGTCGGAAAGGTCGGGGTTGCGCTCATAGTAAAGGCGCCCGACGCATTATCATCGGTCAACACCGTTCCCCAGGGCGTGGTCACACGAACACGCCGGTTTAGTGCCGTCACCGTATCCAGGAAACCGGGGGTAATGGAGAACGCCGTCCCATTGATTTCCAATGACGTATCGCTGGTGGTAGTCACATTGTTGTTGGGCAACAGGACACCGGTATTCGCCAGAATGGTCAGTCCATTCTTATCTACCACCTCAACACTATCTGCCAGCTTCAGCCCCGTGCCGGTCAATGTGGCATTGCCATCGTCACGTCGCCAATGATTACCGCCACCGGATAGAGCCATACTGGTAATCTTGGGAGGCCGACCGACCAGGAATCGTTCGGTGACACCGCCTCCAGTATTCACGCTGTCACGCGCACTCTCCAAACGGAATCGCATAAATTGGGTTTTTGCCAAGGCATCGGAAAAATTCGCGTCTGCAAATTGCGTCACACTGTTATCGATTTGAATCAATGAATCGGTCACGGTCACCCCGGGCGTGCCTTTGGGGTCCAGTGTTAGCAACGGTTGGGTGCCTAGGGCTGTCCCATTAGCATTCTCGATGTAGATGCGTTGAATGGCTTTAAGGCCTGTCCCCACAAAGCTCAGATCTTCTCCGGTATCCGCATCGCGGTTCCAAATTTTGCCATTGATGTTAAACGCTCCGGCGGGCTGAGGCATTCCACCGAGGACGACAAGATTGTTGGCAGCCTGTGTTCCGTCATTAGGCTGGATGTTCACATTGAATGCTGGGCTATAGATAGTTTCCCCGAACGGATTGATCACCCGCAATTTGGATCGAATGGTACCATGGCCATCGGCATCTGAGCTGGCGAATGAATATTTGCTAAGCCTAATCAAGGTGCCATTTTCCTCAAGATTGGAAGGCTCTTGGAAAGCGATTAGCGGAGTAGGATACGAGAGACCATTTTCCTGCACCAACTCAATACTGGTAACCGTATTAAGCCCTGTCCCTCGAATGAAGATGGCCTCATCGCGCCGCAGGGGAAGGGTTGCATTAATGTCCGTTTCTGAATTGCTGCCCAGATCAACCCAACGCACTGATGTGACGGTCGGCTCAACGGTAATTGCGGCGAAGGATACCACTCCCAAATCGCTCTCACGGTTGGCGCTAATAGTGTGTGTATTACCACGCGAAACCCGTATCACTCGGTTATAGCCATCTGCAGTGGAAGGGAAAGTGTTTCCTAGGAGAATCGCCCGGCTGTCGCTCAATACGTTAAATCTGGCGCTGACATCAGCGCCGGAGCCGTTGCCATCGGTGGGATAAAGGCCATTGCCCAGTTCATCATCAAGACGCACATGCGTGATGGTTGTGTCACCATCATTCGTGCCGATCTGTTTGGATTTGAATCCAACTCCGTTGATGGTAAGCGGCTCTGACCGGTTGTAAATCACGCCATCATGCGATGTTGAAGAAATGGAAGGAGGACCCGTTTCGATGCTGAATTGTTCATTACTCAACGGGCTGGGGCCAACCGTATTCCATACGCGGACACGACGGTTGCTGCCTTCGGAATCGTAACCAATTACCCCAACTGGAATTTCAATAAGCGAGTCATTGATCACATATTGACTCACTGGAAAGATCAGCTGCACCACCTCCGAATTGGCCCCCACCAACTCAATGGCCGTAGCGGTTCGGAAATGTTTCCCCTCCAAGGTCAACGCCTCCAAAGTGCGTGTCAGAGAATTTGGAGAAATTGCCGAGAGCCCGCCATTATCCGACACCAGATCGATAATCGGCGCACTGGTGACTGGCAAAATAGAATTCTGCAAAATCGTGGTAAAACTCCCATCAGGAAATGTCACATAATCTGCCGGGCCGGGACCTTTAATATACGCCCATTGTTGAGCGGCAACTGGCGGTGAAGTTAGATCGCCTACTACGCTCGTTTCACCATTCCACACCACCTCGAACCCTCCTAATGCGAAGGCATTATTAAAAGTCACATTAAATCCGGGGGATCCCACTTGAGGAATACTACCCAAGGTGCCCGGTCCCGCCGCCCCTACCGGTGTGTTGGCTGTAATGTTCATAGAACTACCATTCCAACGCGCCGCCGGATTGGCCGCCACCGCGGCCGCCGGCGAAGCTGCCGCTAAATCCGTCCAAGGATCCCGCTGCCATGCCTGAGGCAAGCCGTTGGTGGTTGGAGCCAATGTTGCCGCAGTGAAGAGGAAATCCGGTGCCGGCACATCCCGTCCCAATGTTTGGGTAAAGAACTGAGCTCCCGCTGCCTGTAGAGACACAGACGCTCCCGGCGTGGTGTTCATCGCTGTCGATGGAATCTGAGTCATGATCTGGGCGTTGGTCATGAATGTATCCGACCAGATGTAGTTGGTCGGAAAATGGTTCATCGCCAACAACGAATCATAGGAGAGCATATCAAATTGTAAACGATCCACACCGCCCCGGTAGGCCCAAGTCATTTTACCTACATTTGTGCCAAAAAAGCCGGATCCATTCATGAAGTTGGTTATTGCCGTGGGATTGGCAAATTGATTGAGCGGATGAGTGGAAGCAAACGAAGAAGCCAACAATCCTGCATTTCTTACCGGAAATGGGGAGAGATTTGTCAAACTTCGATTGAATGCCTCACTGCCCGTTGGCGGTAAATTACGGTTCCCTGTGGCTCCTGTGAAAATCGCCGGCTGCACCAACGTGTAGGGACAATACTCCATGGCAATCGTATTGGTGCTGTATAGGTATTTCAAACCACCTGCATCATCATAGGTGAGAGCATGACGAGGACGGTACATCCCGCCCATAGCGTTCATGCCATCGTAATACACACCAAACCCAAACACACTGGGCACATCTGTCCACACAATGTCTGAGTTCCCATAAAACGCATCCGTGATCGCAGACACAGCGCTGAAAGCGTTTCCGCTGGTATCAGCGGTAAACTCCTCCAGATCCATGACCATTGCTCCCACCGTTGCCGCATCGGCAACCGAACCGGGCGGCTGATCATGAATCAGCCGATATGAAAACTGCACCCCATTGATCATATCCGATTCTGTCAAAGCCCTTGGATCATAATTTTTCAATGCCACCGAAAAAATGGCGCCGGACAAAGCTGCGTTTGGAATAATCGCATTGGTGGCCGTGAACGCATAACGGTATGGATTTCCCAGCCCGAGGTAATTCACCATAATGCCAAGAGTTAAACTCTTTACATCAATCAAGTTTTCCTGCCTTGCAGCACCGTTAACCCACGCCGTGTTAAAGTTGCCGCCGAATCCCTGCTTCGTGAGGTTCATCGCTGATACTCCCTCATAACTACCATCCTGGGGCTCGAAGAAATCATTCAACACATTCATCGCATCGTTCACTGCCGCGATCCCCTGCTCTCCAAAAAACTGAACAAAGGACGCATCAAACCCGTAGGTGAGGTTCGGGCAATTCCAGCGGTAGAACTCGTCAATCCGCTTAGGGGTTCCCATGTCATCAACCAAGTTCGCACTGATCACAGGTTGGTTTGGCGCACCCCAAGCCAATGTATTTTCGACTAAACCCGCATCGGTTGGCCCGACGAGGACGAAGGCATTGGCGTTGGCAGCCAGGATACCTGCGAGGGCGATAAGGATTTTCTTCATCATGCTTGGTGGTTAGAGAGTTAGTTACGTTCGACGACGCGGTAGTAGCGGTAGCTACGGTCCACAGTGGCGCTGCTGGTCTCGGTGCCGCTGCGGATGCCTCCGTGGTTTTGCCAGTTCACCCGATCGTTGGAGCCCTGCACCTGATAGCGAGTGCCGCTGCGGCCCTGCCACTGGAGGTTCATCTGAGTTCCCTGCAGCTGCAGGCTGGCTGGCACCTGTCGGGTCTGGGTCAGTTGGCTGCTCGCGTTTTGAGCCTGTTGGCGCATCAGTTCAAAGCGGTTTTGGGCGGTGCCACTGCGGATGCTCGACGTGGTGCCCGGACGGCTGGTCAGGGAGCGGACTGCTCCAACTCCGCTGCTGTTGCGGGCGGCAAAGGTGCTGGTGCCCGGGTAGGCACCACTCCGGACGGTGGGCCGTTGGAAGGTGTTGGCCGAGGTACTTCGCAGGGCTGGGTTCATCATCACCGCCCGGCTGAGGGAAGCAGTGCTTTGGCCGCTGCCGTAGCTGCCACTGCGGATACGGCTCCCAAAGGCGGAGGAACTGCCACTGCGCAGTTGCTGGCGTTGGGTGGCCATTTGCTGCAAGGCACTGCTGGCGGCCTGACCGGGAGTGGTTAAGCCTGAACGCAGGCTGGAGCGGGTGGGAAAGCGGTTAATGCCGAAGCTGGCCGCTGTGGGCTGGCTCGGAGCGGTGGCGGCCATACCCGGAGTGGTAGTTCCACTGCGGATACTGGCTTGGGCGGCAACGGCTCTGGAGGCGGCAGTGGCTGTTGGAGGCTCCGGAAAGGCCGGGGCTGCCACGGTGGGCGTGATGGCCGGGGTGCTGTGGCTGCTGCCGCTGTTGCTGGCCACCACGGCGGTGGGGGCCGGGGTTTGGGCCGGCGGCACGATGTTGGGAGCGGCCGGGGTGCTGGGAACGGGTTGCAGAGAGGGTGTGGCGCTGGCCACGGTGGGAGATACGCTGCCTGTTCCGATGCGGAAGTGTTGGGCGGAGAGGATGGAGCTGGTGGCGCTAATGGTATTGGCCCAAGTGACGATCACTCGGCCCTGGTTGTCTGCTGCGATGGCCGGGTCGTATTGGTCCAGATTGCGTTGGCTGTTGATCACAAACTCCTCGCCGTTAGGGTAGCTGCGGCCCACGATGCCGTGGCCGCCTAGGTCCTGCCCCACGGACTCCCAGACATACACCACTTCCCCTCCTTGGCTCACAATCTGCGGATGCAGTTGTTCGCCGCTGCTATACTGGTTGATCTTGGCCGGGTTCCCGGCGGGCACGCCGCTGACTGGATCGAGAGTGACTCCCCAGATATCAAACTTGTCCTGACTATTGATCTCGGTGCGTTGCATCCAACCCACGTGCAGGCGGCCATCGGTGCTCAGGTGGGTGGAGGGAGACTGTACAATCACATCGGTACCGCTGATGGCAAACTCGTTGCGTTGGGCGCTGCCGCCCCGGTAGAACCGGCCTTTGACCTGGCTGCGCAGCTTCAGGCCGCCCACCGAGTTGCGTCCGGCGATGACACCGCTGACCCAGCTCACCAGGAACCGGTTCTCATCCAGCCCTTCCACTGCCGGCTGGCTTTGGTTCCCCGCTGTGGTTTGGTTCAGGGGTAGTTCCCCTCCCTGCGAGACGCCCGCGCTATTATAGATGCGGCCGTAGACTCCGCTGCCGTCTCCATCCTGTTGATCGCTTTCCCAGACCACCATGATCGTGCCATCGGCCGAGACGCTCACTGCGGGTTCGCCCTGGTTCCGGCTCGTTTGCCGGTTGACCTGCTGGATCTCGCCCAGACGCGCGCCGTTGCGCGCCACCAAGGCCAAATACACATCACTGTTCCCTCGGCGACCTGAGCTCCAGACAACCACCGCGGTGCTCTCATCCACCTGCGCGATCGTCGGGTCGGTGTCGTTGACCCGGTCCACGTTCTGGCTGATGACTTGGACGGCGCCCGTGCCCCGCCCCTGGCCGTTCAAGGCTTGTACAGCAATCCGCTTGGTGCCCGTTGAACTACTGTTCTCCCACGCTACCAAACCCCCTCCAGACCATAACGCCACACTCGGACCACTCTGGTGACCCCCGCTCCCAACTACCATCCCATGCTCTCCTCCTTCAGGGATCACTCCGCCGAGGAGGGACATGGTAAACAAAACGCAAATGATGATCGCTGTACGAATGGTGTTCATGGCTTGAGCCTTTCCCTTGAAATAACGCCATGACGTACGCGCCCGGCCAATAACTGGCCCGCCGCGAAACGGCACAATACTCCTCTGTTGATTGATACTATTCACCCCCACTGGTTTCCCCTTTTGGTGGTGTGGCTCCAACTGGAGCGCCTCCTTAGAGGTGCTTATTCACAATTACCCTAAAAATGTCAACAACATTCTCAGGCCTGTGAAGTGTGTCTAGAAGGTAAACTCGTCCAGAGCGGCGAGGCGGGAACGGAAATTCCAGCGCTGATAATATTCGCGGAGTGCTTCCTCATTGCGCTGGCTGGGAACCAGTTCATCGAGGGGCACGTTCCATTGAGCCATAGTTTTCAGGGCTACGAGGTCCTGATTACGGCGGACGTCTTCCGCGGCTTCAGTCAATTTACCACGCAGCTTGTCTGAAGAAATTTGATCTAAGTTCGCGTATAGTTGCTCGACCGTCTGATGCTCTGTGAGCAACTTGGCAGCAGTCTTGGGGCCCACGCCGGGGACGCCAGGAATGCCATCGACGGCATCCCCGACCAGGCTCAACCAATCAACGATCTGTGCAGGTGGAACGCCGGTTTTGGCAATGACCTGTTCATTCTGCCAAAGGGTTTCCGATTTATCATTGGGATTTAGCAGGAAAATGTTGGGATTGATCAGTTGGAAAAAATCCTTATCCGCACTGGCTACCACCACCTTATAGCCTTCGGCTTCCGCCTGCCAAGCAAGTGTGCCGATGACATCATCTGCTTCGACTCCGTCCTCACACCACGTATAAAACCCCGAGGCCGTCAACCAATCCACAATAGCGTCGAGCTGCAGTTCGAGGTCATCGGGCATGGGATCACGTTCGGCCTTGTATTCCTCGAGCGCCTCAGTGCGTTCTTCATCCAGACCGCCATCCCAGATTACGGCCATGTGGGTGGGCTGCACGCGTTCGCGCATGCGGTCGATGGAATTGAGAAACCCAAAAATAGCGTTGGTGGGAGAGCCATCGGGCGCGTTCATGGAACGGATGGCATAAAAGGCGCGATAGGCATAGTGATGCCCATCGACAATCAATAACCGCGGTGAATCGGGTGTGCTCACAGCCGGTTATCGGCGGAAGGAACCGCCGGAAGTTGCATTCCAAACACGGCCCTGATATTTGTTCAACCCACCACCTGCCGGAGGAGCCGCCGGCGGTGTTCCCTCTCCACCGGGAACCCCACCGCCATTATTGAGCCCTCTGTTGTTCATCAAGGCGGGATCCACCGGATTGATAATCCCCATGGGATCAGGCGAGGCGGTTCGCGAGAAGGGTAACTGGGCTGGGCGGTTTTTGGGCTGGCCAGCCGGATCGATAATCGTCGGCTTTACGTAAATCACCATGTTCTTCTTTTTGCTGTTGCGGCCTTTGCCGCGGAACAATCGCCCAATAAAAGGCGCATCTCCCAGAAAAGGCACTTTGTCCCGGGTGGTTTGGACGTTTTCTGAAATGAGCCCACCAAGTGCGAGGACCGTTTGATCCCAAACCACGCAGCTCACGTTTAGCGAGCGCGTACGAATACGAGGCATTGGAACAGCCGAACGTACCACGTTACCTCCGGCGGCAAATACGGCCGCTTCAAAAGTAGATTCTTCGTACCCCAAAAATTCCGTGATCTGTGGAGCCAACGACATCTCAATGGTAAATCCATCGGAATTCACATAGGGTAACACATCGAGTTCTGGACCCATTAGCTGTGCACTCATCACGGGCGCTACCGTGCCGCCGCCTGCGCCGCCCGCGCCACCAAAGCCGCCACCACCTGCGCCGGGCGTAAAGGTCGGAACGACGCCCGTAACAATATTGCGCTGATCCTGCACCGAAATGGTTTGCTGCTGGCCGCTGATAGCCAGAATGCGCGGAGCCGACAACAATTCCGCCCCCTCCTGCTGGCTAATGGCATTCAGCACCATGCGGAATTGGGGATCGGTCATGATACCGGTGAATGTCCAAAGCGGATTGCCATAGCCCTTGAAGGACGAAGTCAATCGGCCTTCATTAGGGCTCGGCATAATGCTGAATTGACTTGGAACAAACTGATTACCCTGCAACGTACCTGGATATGGAAAATAGCCACTCGGATTGTTGTTTGAAGGCTCTCCAATGAAGGTCGGATGCGGTCCGGCTCCGCTGATGATCTTATCACCCAGAAGGGTGGATTTACCGAGGTACCAGTCAAAGCCGAGCGATTCGCCATCGTTGAACTCAATCTCAGCAAACTTAGCCTCGATATAGAGCTGTTCGGGCGAAGTGTTGAGAATCTCAATCGCCTGCTCGATAAGATCCAAATCCGCCAACGGCGCGCGCACCAGCAACTGCCCATTGCTGGGATTGAAAAACACCTGCGCGGCGTTAATGCCCTGGCTTTGCAGGTAGGTCAAAATCTGCTGGGCCGCCTGTGTGTTGTTGATCACGCCACCGCCACCGGGAAGGCCACCACCGCCCGGACCGGGTCCACCGCCACCACCACTGCCGCTGCCGACTGAACCGCCGCTGCCGCCATTAGCTCCATTGACTTGTTTGCCATACCAATCAGCCGGAGGCGTGGAGGTATTCCCTGCCACTTGGGCGTTTTTCGAAACCAAGCGCTGCCAAAAGGTAGTCGGCCGGATGGTAAATTTGCGCTGCACAAAATCGCTGTCCGACGGTTTGTACTCGAAACGGACCACGCCATTGCGCACCACCGTGCGAATGGGGTAATCGCAGGCTTCAGCCACATTATCCATGAGCTGCTGCAGCGTCAGCCCACGCAACGGAGCGGTGAGGCCCTGGATGCGTATACGGGCCGGATCTAGGTGGCCATTGATGACCGGCTCGGTGGATTCCACTGCGCCTCCATTGCTGGGATTTCCGCCGCCTGTGCCAAACTGGGTGGACATCGTGCCATTAGGCGCCATCTTTTTGCGGATCGGCATGCCTGTTTCCCAGTTCACACTCGGAGCCGGCAAGTTGGACCCCACAAAACCCATGTTGCCCACGCCACCGACATTCACTGAGACCTGTTTTTTTGGCATCTGCGTGGCAATCATAATATTCACGCCCTTCTGGTCGTTGGGCACGTTGCTGGGATCATGCAGCTTGGCTTGTTCGTCCAGTAGCGTCACCACCTCGTTGAGCGTGAAGCCATGCAGCGGCATTACCTCAGGGATGCGAATAGTCTGCAGCTTTTGTATCACGCCGGTATTGGCGCTCAACCCACCGGCTCCACTGGGAGCACCGGCTGAACCCCGCGTGCGCATCATCCATTCCGGGTTCGGCACGGGCAGACTTTCCTGGTGCGCGGGCGGACGCCATTTTTCGTTCACCTCCTGCACCATGTTCCGGAAATTCACTTCGCGCGCCATCACCGCGTCATCATTGCGCACGCGATTGATCAATCGCAGATAGTTGTAGGCCACGTCGTTGCGGGGATCGAGTTTGATGACCCGGTTAAATTTATCCTCCGCCTGATCGTAATCGCGCGCTTCCCAAAGGAATTTTCCATCGCGCAACAGGGAAGTCACCTCGCCCTGTCGCTTCTTCAGCTCCTGCAAACGCGCGGCCACATCCGTGCCGGGCGAGGCATTGCGAAAGCGGGCTTCGGCCTGTTCATTGGCGCGGCGAAAAGTAAGTAAGGCCTGATTTTTCGGTAAAACCAACAGAGATTCGTCAATCAGCTGCTTGGCTTCATCGTACTCGCGCCGTTGCTGCGCAGCCTCAGCAAGAGCGATCCGGTTGTTGACGAATGCCGTCCGCACCGGGTTCAGCAGATCGTCCAGCAACGCCAACGCCTGAATACGTTGCTCGTTCTGGGGATCATCCAATAGCCCGGCCAGTTTCTGCTCGGTATAAGCACGAAACGCGTATCCGGTGCTGATGATTTGCAGGTAAAAATTTCCCGCATCCTGCGGCGAATTCGCCTTTTGCACCGCTTCGAGAACATTCTCAATGGTAATCCGATACTCCTGCGATTTGAGATTCACATCCTGCAGCGCAACTTGGATTTGTTGCGCGCGCTGGATGCCAATCTGGGTGATCGGATTATTCAGCTCCGCCACCCGCCGCTGACGCTCGGCCTCAATTGCCCGCGCTATCGCATCAGCCGTTGGCTCCGGAATTAATGGCGGCGCCGGTTGCGCTGATACCTTTAAAAACGAGAGTGCAAGCCCCGCAAAGATGATGAATCCACCCTGTTTCATATCGCCCCCTATGGATAATGCAACCGCCCCCCAGCGGCCTCGGCTAATGCGCCAAGAAGAGAAGCTAACAAATGCCTACAAATAGGCAAGGTTAAAAACATTAAGGCCCGGCCGGCGCCGCACCTCGCTGGAGCGGTTTATCATAAATCTTACCGTTTCCGCCGTATTCAGGATCAGATACCAACGACACGTTGTTTGCCGTGATTTGAAATACCCGGAACACTTCCCCATCGATCATCAAACGCCGACCTTCCCGAAATCTAGACAAGGCCAAAGCCGGCTGGTGGTATTTGGTCTCATATTTCAAATCCGCCTCATAACCACGAATTATAGGATGCGGCACTCCGGACAGTAGACGCACCGAATTGGTTTCATACGGTGTGACGAAACTACCAGTGCCAATAATCATGTCCAGCTCGTGAACCACATTGGAAATGGTCGTGCCGGCAGGGGTATTCAGCACGATGTTTTGGGGCACCATCGAGGCGCTTTTGAAACGTACCAAAAATTCCCAATCCGGATTAAATCGAAGCCATGCGGCGTTGCCCCCGGTAAAGCCATGCAATGGCCGGGGCGGTTTTTCCGGATCGGGATCGGGCTGCCAGCCACTTTGTTGTGAACGCAACATCGCTGCGTATTGGGCACTCATCGGAGTTGGAGGGAAAAATGTTGCCAGCGGGTTAGCGCCCATCATCGCATACGGCATCACGGGATATTCCATATCCATAAAGGCGAACTCATACTGTACGGTGTTCACCTGCGGATAGGCCCGCGCAACCATGGTGGCTCTCAAAGGTCGGATATTGGTCACCTCCAGTGCGGAAATACCCAGCGGCTCGTCCGGCGAATCCATGATCAACAATGCCTCGCCTTGGTCAGCCAAAAAAATCTCCTTCCAAATACGGGGATTGAAGACCAAATGATTGCTGCCCGATAAATCGATCGCATCAGGCTGCTCCCGCGATTTCCGGATTAGTTCCGTGAGATTAGTCGGGCTTTCTTCTTCAGCAACCAGCATTCGACCTCCCAAAGTCACCGAATCCTGATCCCCTTCACCAATCACTGCGATTTCCTTTTTGGCGGCCAACAGCTTCAGCACAGATAGCGCGGCTACAGCCACTAACACCAAACCCAAAATAATCTTTTCCAAGTGATCCAATAACCCCTTGAGCTTGGCCAAAGGATTGGGCTTGGGGCCGGTCGACACGGGGGTCTCCACTGCCTCAGGCGGCGCATCTACCTCACCGGCTTCCGGTGCCTTTTTCTTTTTAAGGATCGAATCTAGAAAGCCCATGGACTAACCTTATGACGCCGGGGCAGGGGCAGGTTCGGGAGGCGGCGCGGGAACGGGTGCTGGTTGAGGAGCAGGAGCCTCCTCTTCAAGATCCACAATGCGTCTCACCGAATCCAAATCCATTACTACCTCCAGTAAAGTTTCCTTCACCACATTCGTCGCGGGCGGGGCAGTTAACCCGCTGCGCACCAAGTAACTTACGTAAGGCAGGGAAAGCACAATATTAGTGGTTTGTTGCGTTGCGCCACCCGGATTCATCCCCATGCCCGGAACCATACCAAAG
>CAJWMQ010000017.1 GCA_913042895.1 uncultured Verrucomicrobiales bacterium
GAAGAAATCAACGCCGCCGTCGACGCGTTGAAGCCCTGGGTCGACTTCGCCACCAATCCTTTGCCAACTTCTTTCGCTAATACTTTCCCGAGCTGCACGCCCCACTGGTCGAAGGAGTTGATGCCCCAGACCCAGCCCTGGACCGCGACGCGATGCTCGTACAAAGCCAGCAACGAACCCATCGACCGCGGCGTCACCGCGTCGAACAACAACGAGAGACTGGGTCGATCCCCCGGAAAGGCCTTGTGCGGATCTTCACTAATTTTCCCGACGGCCAGCGCGTCGGGCTGCGCGAAGAAGTTGCACATTAGTTCATCGTGATTGGAGAGAGCGTTGCCCTGCAACGTCACCGGCGCCTGCGACTTCTTGAAGCCGATGAACTCCGCCGGAACAACTCTCCCTTGGTGCATCAATTGATAAAAAGAGTGCTGGCCGTTCGTGCCGGGCTCGCCGAAACAGATCTCGCCCGCCTCGAAGCTTAGGGTGGAGCCGTCCATCGCGACGCGTTTCCCATTCGACTCCATGTCTAACTGTTGGACATGTGCTGCGAATCTCAACAAAGCTTGGGCGTAGGGCAGGATGGCCTTGCAGTTGTATCCTAAGAAGGTCGAGTTGTACAGTCCTATTAATCCGAGTAGAACGGGTAGGTTTCTCTCTAAAGGTGTAGTCTTGAAGTGCAGGTCCATCGCATGTGCGCCACTTAAGAACTCCCGCAAAGGCGCCATGCCGTACTGTAAGGCTAGGGGCAAAACACCAACGGGGGAATGCACCGAGAAGCGTCCCCCCACGTAATCGCCAAACGCAAAAACATTTTCCGGCGCGATGCCGAAGTCCTTGGTCAATTGCATTTGCGTGGACACGGCAGCCACGTGCTGCCGGACCACATCGGTAGCATTAGCTTTGATGGATGAGGTCAGCCAATTCTTCACGGTCTTCGCGTTCATGATCGTTTCGGCAGTAGTAAAGGACTTGGAGACGACGACGACCAACGTCGAGGACGCGTCGACGCCGTCGACTTGTCTGGCGAAGTCCACGGGGTCCACGTTCGCAATAAACTTCAAAGTTCTACCTTGAGCGGCCTTCTTGCACGTCGCGTCCGCCCGCAGCGCTTCGTAGAGGAACTCCGGTCCTAAGTAACTTCCACCAATGCCGATGGCCAGGACCATGGTGAGTTTTTTTCCCGTGGCGCCGACCCACTTGCCGCTTCGCACGCGTCCGCAGAAGTCCTCGATCTTATCTAGGACGCCGTTGACGAACTTTACCTGATCTTCGCCGTTGGCAATCATGGGAGCGGCGCCCTTCGGTGCTCGGAGCGCAGCGTGGCAATAGATCTCCGGAGATCCATTGCTACATGGCCTGTGCCTCGCGGCGGAACTCCTCCGCGTCCAGGCGGCCCGTGCGGGACTGGAGGGGTGCGAGTTTCCCGAGGACACGACATGGCAGCGGGAGTTCGAAGCGGCGTTCCCATGGGATGAGACACCCGATCAGCTGGATGCCATCGCCGCGGTGAAGGCCGCGATGCCGGGCGTACTGCACGACATCGCCCAGAAAATCAATCAGGGCGACGTCATCAATCTGGCCATGGGGCATTTCAACTGCATCTGGCAAGGCGACGCCAATGAACGTATCCTGCGCGCGCTGGGCCATTGTACAAATCCACCACAGGCCCTGAACATTACCGCGCCGGACACACTGTCCGTACGCGACGTTGCTACCCACTTGGGGCAATTGATGGGTTGCGAACCCAAATTCACCGGCGAGGAGGCACCCACCGCCTGGCTCAACAACCCCGCCCGCTCGATCGAGTTGTTTGACGAACCGGCCACCTCAATGGAAACCCTCCTTCGCTGGACGGCGCACTGGACGCTGCACGAAGGTCGTAGCCTCGGTAAGCCGACCCATTTCGAAGTGCGCGACGGGAAATATTGAGCCGCGCCCCGCTCTCCCCTACACTGCCGGCGTGAATCGCGTAGGCTTGGGCTACGATGTCCATCAACTCAAAACCGGCCGGCCGCTGATACTCGGCGGCGTGGAAATCCCGCACAACACCGGGCTCGACGGCCATTCCGATGCCGATGTGCTGATGCACGCCATTTGCGATGCCGTGCTGGGCGCGCTTGGCGAAGGTGATATCGGCTCTTTTTTCCCGCCCAGTGATCCGCAATGGAAGGATGCCTCCAGTAAAATTTTCCTCGAGGAAGCCGCCCGCCAAATCACTGTTCGCAACGGCCGCTTGATCAATATCGACGCCATGCTGATTGCTGAAGCTCCCAAAATCGCCCCGCACGTGGCCACCATGAAAGTCAACATCGCCACCGCTCTTGGCGTGTCGCCCAATGACGTTGGCATCAAGGCCACCACCAACGAAACGATGGGCTTCGTCGGCCGCGGCGAAGGTATGGCCGCGCATGCCGTGGCGAGTGTGGAGTTGCCCGACTGATGGCCAACAAGGGCGACATCGGCTGGAAGCGCCGCAATGAGGAAGGCGAGAAGATTCAGGTTTCCGCACGCAAGGTCGGCAACCGATGGCTCTTCCGTATCCGCGCCGCCAAAGGCGATTCATGGCGGGACTACGAAAACCCGGAACTGATTGACTGGCTGGAGCTGCTTGAATCAGTACGGCGCCGCATCCAGCGGAATCTCATCCCCGAGATAGAGGAAGGACGTCTGATCAGCGCAATCAAGGAGCATTACCCGGAAGCCAAGCCATGAGCCGGCCGCCGCTGATTCTCACCTCCACCATGAACGCCCCCAAGGGCGCGGAGTTCAGCGACGATTCCACCAGCCTGTCCCATTGGTACACCCGCACGCTCGCCAAGGCCGGAGGCGCACCAGTGCTCATGCCCAATCTTGCGAATAAAAAACTGATCCAATCCATGGTCGAACGCTGCGACGGCGTGATGCTTACCGGCGGCGACGATCTTCACCCAGACCTCTATGACCCGCAGCTGCCAAAAAAAATAAAAGCCACGGCCGGCGGAATAGATCCCGATCGGGACCTGTCAGAATTTCTCCTGATCGAACAGGCCTTGCAGCAGCACAAACCGCTTCTCGCCATTTGCCGTGGCCCGCAGGTGCTTAATGTCGCATTGGGCGGTAGCTTGATTACCGATATCCCGCTCGAACGTCCCAGCTCTCTTGATCACCGGAGAAAGTCACAGGCGCATCGACTCACACAGACCATCACCATCGAGTCCGGATCCTTAATACACAAAATATTTCGCAAACGCTCGATGAAAATCAATACCGCCCATCACCAGGCCGTGGGCGAGCTCGCACCGATGCTGCGCGCCACCGCCCGCACTCGCGACGGAATTGTAGAGGCGATTGAACTGAACGAAGCAGAAGCTCAGAACGCCCCGTTCCTGTTGGGCATGCAGTTTCATCCCGAGCGATTGTGGGAACGTTACCCAGAATTCCTGAAGCCGTTCCGGGCCTTCATCAAAGCCTGCCGCGCCTAGATCAGTCTCTCAATCCGCTTGCGCAGGCGACCATTGCTGGCAATCAATTCGTAGGTGTATTTACCTCGCAACGGTTGCCGCCAAAATTCGCCTCCAGCACATTCGAGAATCAACCCACCGGCAGCAATGTCCCAAAGGCTAATCCCGTTTTCGCGATAAGCATCCAGCCGGCCGGCCGCCGTCCAGGTGAGCGCCAGTGCCGCACTACCCATCAACCGCACTTTGAGCACACGCTGATACAAGCGCGCGAAGAGCGGCAGATTCCGTTTCAATGTCGTCTTGGATTTGGCAAAGCCAATCGAGACCACCGAACTTTCCAGATTATCCGTTTCGCTCACACGAATCACCCGGCCATTCAAACGCGCCTTGCCGCCGCTCTTAGCCGTCCACATTTCATCCAGAAACGGATCATACACCACACCCAGTTCGGTAAGGTAATCGTCCCAATGCCCGTTGGATGCCGGCAACCGCCGCTGCAGCGCAATACACACACACGCGTGCGGCAGACCACGGCTGAAATTCACCGTGCCATCAATCGGATCTACGACCCAACGCCATTCGGCGCCCGTATCCCCTACCGTGCCTTCCTCACCGAGAATCGCAATCTCCGGAAACGCCTTACGCAAATCGCGCTCGATCATCCGCTGACTGCGTTCATCTAGCTCCAGCTTGATGTCATGCGCCGTCTGCTGGTTGATGCGCTTGTGCGACCGCAACTGGCGTTTGAGAAACAGTCCAACCTTGCGCGACACTTTCTCGGCCGTCGCCAGAGCGGCATTGATGTTGGGTGCATTCATTTTTTTGGCAGGGCCTCTAGACGGATCCAACCCTTCGAGCGGTAATAAGTCCAGCCTACCTTCTCGTAAAGCCAAGTTCTCAATCCAACCAATCGGCCCTGACTAGGAACCAAATTCCAACGTCCACTAAATGGGTACCCCATGTAATCACACCCAACTGGCATTACCGATATGCCGGCGGATAGAAACACCGCTTCGGCGCGTTTCATGTGATTAGCACTAGTGACGAGATACACTGTGTCCCAATCCCGTTCTTTCACGAGCTTGAAGAATTCCTCCGCCTCTTCCCGGGTATTTCCACAGACCCCAAGATCGGTCACCTCGGCCCCCTTCAACAATCCCCAATCAGCCATCCATGGACGAAGTCGATCCGCTTCGGCCCGCCATTGGCCCTCTTTCAAATAGCCGCCACCACCTACGACAAGCACCTTTGATTTTTCCTGCCGAATTAATTCCACACCCGTCATAATCCGATCCGCTCGAGCACTAAAGTCTAGCCCGGTAATCTCATACTCCGAACCAGAGGCAATCCCTCCCAACACCACCACCGCATCTGCTTCTGGCAAATCATCCCAATTGGTGCGCGCATACGGAGCTTCTAGGCCGGCTAACAGATATCCAGCCAAAGGTGAGCTGCCAGTGATGAATACAAACAGAAACAAGGCGCCGGGCACGGCTGCCCAGCGATAATGGCGTTTATAAATCTGCCACACACACAAAGCCAGCAATCCAAGCCACACGATGGCCACCGGTTGCAACAGGGCTTTGATTAACGCGGCCATGATCAGGCCTCAGATAGATACTCGATCGACTCGCGCGTTTGGCGCTCTTTCCCCTGCCAATCCGCCAATCGATCCTTAGCTTCCTGCAGCACGTCCTCGGGCGCTCGCTCGGTGAATTTCGGATTGTTCAGCTTTGCGCCTGCCTTCTCGATTTCCTTGGTAATCTTTTCCAGTTGCCCTTGCAACCGCGCTTTCTCGGCCTCCACATCGATCAAGCCATCGAGTGGCAGGAACAGCTCGCCGAGCGCCGAGCGCGAGGCCGGGGTACCTTTACGTGGCGCGTAGTCCGGATTCACCTCCAGCCCTTCTGCGTTCAACAAGTTTTGGATGACCTCCGCCTCATACGGATCCAAGGTCCGGGCTGGTTTAAGAATGTAATCCACTTTTTTTGCAAACGGGATGTTACCAATAGTGCGCAGGTTGCGACCCGCCGTCACAAGTTGATGTTTGGCATCAACTAGTAAATCCACCGTTTCTTCCAATCCGTAAAACGTCATGAAATCCTCATCAAGCGCCGTCGGCCAATGGGCGGTCATGATGGTTTCGCCGCCTTGATCGGCAGGCATGTCTTCGGAGTAACCAAGCCCGTGCCAGAGTTCTTCGGTAATAAACGGCAAGAATGGATGAAAAAGCCGCAGGGTGTGGCCCATCACGAAATCAAACACGGCCAGTACGTTCGCCTTTCGAGCGGCATCCTCGCCGAAGAAAGTGGCCTTACAGCTTTCCACGTACCAGTCGCAAAACTCGCTCCAGAAAAAACGGTACAACGCCCCGGTGGCATCAGTGAACCGATAGGCTTTAAACGCAGTCGTCACCTCACGGATCGCCTGGTCCAAACGACGCATGATCCATTTGTCATCACTGGTAACCAGCGCGGGATTGATTTCGCCTTCGACTTCACCGCCCTGCATCTGGCGGAAACGGCAGGCGTTCCACAGCTTGTTGCAGAAGTTGCGGCCAAGCTCCACGTCCTTTTCATCGAAGAGCACATCCAATCCCTGTGGCGCGCTGCGCATGGTACCGAAGCGCAGCGCATCCGCGCCGTACTTGGCAATAAGCTCTAGCGGATCTGGCGAGTTACCGAGGCTCTTGGACATCTTCCGGCCTTTCTTGTCGCGGATGATGCCGGTGAAATAGACGTTACGAAAAGGCAGATCCCCCTTCCATTCGTAGCCGGCCATGATCATGCGCGCGACCCAGAAGAAAATAATGTCCGGCCCCGTCACCAGATCGGTGGTTGGATAAAATTTCTTGAGCGTCTCCGTGTCGTCCGGCCAACCCATTGTGGCAAAGGGCCACAGCCATGAGCTGCACCACGTATCGAGCACATCCGGGTCCTGCACCCAGCCCTCGCCCTCCGGTGCTTCAAGTCCACAATGAATTTCCTCACCGCGATACCATACGGGGATTCGGTGCCCCCACCAAAGCTGGCGGCTGATACACCAGTCCTGCAGACCGCCCATCCAATAGTCATAGGTCTTGGACCAACGTTCGGGGTAAAACTTCATCGAGCCATTGGCCACGCAGTCGCGCGCCTCCTGCTGGCTTGGGTACTTGAGAAACCACTGCTCAGAAAGGCGCGGCTCAATCGGCACATCAGCGCGTTCGCTGAAGCCGACGTTGTTCTTATAATCCTCGGCCTTAATCAAGGCCTCCAGTTCCTCCAGCTTGGCCACCGCCGCCTTGCGTGCTTCAAAACGATCCAGCCCGGCCAGTTCTGCACCAGCCAACTCGTTCATCTTACCATCTGCCGTAATCACCTCGATGGCATCCACACCGTGGCGTTGGCCAATCTCAAAGTCCGCCTTGTCGTGTGCCGGCGTGACCTTCAACACACCCGTACCAAACTCAATATCGATGTGCTCATCAGCCACGATCGGCAGATGCGCCTGGTTCTCCATAGGCAACGGCCGAATCGCGTGTTTACCGATCAGATGCCCGTAACGCGGGTCCTTGGGATTCACCGCAATCGCTGTGTCGCCGGGAATCGTTTCCGGGCGCGTGGTCGCAATCTCCAGCCATGTGCCGGGTTCCTCAACCACCTGCACCTTGAAATAAAAGAGCTGGCTGTTTTGCTCTTTCATAATCACCTCTTCATCCGAGAGGGCGGTCAAACTTTTCGGGCACCAGTTCACCATACGTTTACCGCGATAGATCAGCCCTTTCTCGTAAAGATCCACAAACACGCGCTGTACGCATTGCGTGTATTCCTCATCCATCGTGAAACGCAGGCGCGACCAGTCGCAGCTTGCGCCGAGCTTCTTTAACTGCTCGATGATGATGCCGCCGTGTTTCTCTTTCCATTCCCAGATATGCTCGAGTAACTGCTCGCGCCCCAGCTCATCACGATGGCGCATGGCGCCTTCTTTGATCAGTTTACGCTCCACCACACTTTGCGTGGCAATACCCGCGTGATCCGTACCCGGCAGCCACAACACTTCCTTGCCGTCCATGCGCGCCTTGCGGGCGAGAATATCCTGAATTGTGTTGTTCAACACATGCCCCATGTGCAGCACGCCCGTGACATTCGGCGGCGGGATCACAATCGAATAACCCGGCCGCTTGTCGCTCACCCGCGCCGGGTCAGCGGTGAAGCAATCGTGTTCCTGCCAAAACGAATACCACTTCGTTTCAACTGCCTGAGATTCGTAAGCCTTAGGAATTTCCGCCATGGGTTTTTGAGTTGAGCTGGGCCGCCGTCGAAGATTACTTCTTCAACAGACGAAACTCGATGCTGTCCAGCAAAGCCTGCAGGCTGGCATCGATAATGTTCTCGTTTACGCCCACCGTGTACCAACGTTCCTTGCCATCGGTGGACTCAATGAGCACGCGCGTCTTGGCCGCTGTGCCAGAACCGCGCGAAGAATTCAAAATGCGCACCTTATAATCGGTGAGTTTCACTTTTTTAAGCACGGGATAAAACCCGCGCAAGGCATTGCGAAGCGCCTGATCAAGCGCATTCACAGGGCCATCGCCATCAGCCACCGTGTGGGCAGTCTTGTCACCCACACGCACTTTGACCGTGGCCTCGCAAACATGCTCCACTGCATCACCGCGCATGGACACGTGATAGGCCTCCAAATGAAACACCGGCTCCACTTGGCCCAGTGCCTTGCGGATCAACAACGCCAGCGACCCTTCGGCCCCTTCATAATCGTAGCCGAGATGCTCCTGCTCTTTTACGCGGGAAAGAATCGTCTTGAGTTCAGGCGTGTCGTTATCAATCCGAATGCCCATTTCCTGGGCCTTCATCACTATGTTACTGCGCCCGGCTAAATCACTCACCAGAATGCGACGCTGATTACCCACTACATCCGGATTGGTGTGCTCGAAACTGTGCGCCACCTTTTGCACGGCATTCACATGCATACCGCCCTTGTGCGCGAACGCGGTGCCACCGACCCACGGCTGGCGACGGTCGGGAATTAAATTGGCCACCTCATCCACAAAACGCGACAGGTCACGCAGCTTCTTGATCCGCCCCTTGGGAATGGATCGTCGATCCATCTTCAGGGAAATATTGGGAATGGCACTGATAAGGTTGCAATTGCCCGTGCGCTCGCCGTAGCCATTCACCGTGCCTTGCACATGCGTAGCGCCCTGCTCCACAGCGGCGATGGCATTAGCCACAGCCAAGCCAATATCGTTGTGCGTGTGGATGCCCACCTCACAGGAGAGCTCCTCGCGGGCCGCCGCCGTGATCTCCGCCACTTCACCGGGGAGCGTGCCGCCGTTGGTGTCGCATAACACCACAAAATCCGCGCCAGCTTCCTCGGCCGCCTTCCAGGTAGCCATGGCGTATTCGGGATCGTCCTTGTAGCCATCCAAGGCGTGCTCAGCATCGTAGATCACCTTGCGTCCATTCTTTTTGAGAAACGCAATGGTGTCGGCGATCATGGCCAAATTTTCCTTCGGCGTGGTGCGCAGTACTTCCTTCACATGCAACAGCCACGTCTTGCCGAAGATGGTCACCACCGGCGTTTTGGCGTCAATCAACAACTTTACCTGCGGATCGTCCTTGGCTTCGATCTTCTTCCGACGCGTGGATCCGAAGGCAGCAATCTGGGCATTCTTCCACTTGCGTTTGGCAGCTTGCTTGAAAAATTCAATATCCTTGGGATTACTCCCCGGCCAGCCGCCTTCCACATAGTGCACACCAAAGGCATCGAGTTTCTCGGCCACGCGCAATTTATCCGCCACCGAAAAACTCACCCCTTCGCCCTGCGTACCATCCCGCAGAGTCGTGTCATAGATTTCCACCAAGCCTTTGCTCATTTGCCCCGATTCACGGGAGGCGTGTTCTACGCCAAAGGCATTCTTCTTGCAAACCTCAATCGGCCTATTTCAGGGGTTTTAAGCCGGATTCGGCAGCTTACGCTGGGGCGGGAACTGAAAACGCGCCTGTACCGGTCTGCTTACCGGATGATCCTCACCCTCATTAATCATCTTGCGAATCTGATCAAACCACCAGCCGGCCTGCGGCATCCGGCGGCGGCGGCGTTGTACAGGGCGGGTCACGGGGTTGCGGTCAAATCCGAGTTCGAGTTGCTCATTTCGTTCGTTGTACATGTTGTGCTCCTTCGCTTGAGTTAACCTCTGCGCAGAGCCTGACAGACAAGGTTAGACATTTACTGTCCTATGCAAAAAAAATTTCGTTTCCGGAGAAACATCGTTAGGTTTCGCCACGCATGGCCTTGCACTTGCACAATACACTCAGTCGCTCAGTCGAACCGTTTACGCCTCTGGATTCATCCGGCAAATCAGTCGGGATGTATTGTTGCGGCCCCACAGTGCATGACTTTGCACACATTGGAAACTTCCGCACCTTTGTCTTTGCCGATCTTGTCCGACGTTATTTGGAGTTTCGCGGCTACCAGGTCAACCACGTGATGAACATTACGGACGTAGAAGACAAGATCATCCGAAGCGTTCGCGAGCAATCCACCACCCTAACAGAATATACCGCCAAATATACGGACGCCTTTTTTGAGGATCTCCAGACCCTCAACTGCGTGGAACCTCATCATATTCCCAAGGCCACCAATTACATCCCGGAGATGATCGATCTCATCACCCGTCTAATAGAACGAGGTATAGCCTATCAGGCTCCGGATCAGTCGATCTATTTTTCGATTGAGAAATACCAGGGATGCGGATGCCAGTACGGTCAACTCACGAACTTGAATTTCGACGAAATGCGCCAGGGCGACCGCGTGAGTGAAGACGAATACGAAAAAGAATGCGTCGCCGACTTCGCCCTCTGGAAGGCGCGTGTGCCCGAGGATGGCGAGGTGTACTGGCCCAGTCCGTGGGGCGAAGGTCGGCCTGGTTGGCACATCGAGTGCAGTGCCATGAGCATGAAACTACTCGGCACCAGCTTCGATCTCCATCTCGGCGGCGAAGACCTTGCCTTTCCCCATCACGAGGATGAAATCGCCCAAAGCGAAGGCGCAGCAGTACAGGAAGATGGCCGGTCGTTTGTGAAATACTGGCTGCACGGCGCGCATCTTTTGGTCGAGGGCAAAAAGATGAGTAAAAGTCTCGGTAACTTTTTTACCCTGCGTGACCTCACGGATCAGGGCTACAACGGCCGTGAAATCCGACAGCTCATGATCAGTGCTCATTATCGCGAAACCTTTAACTTCACGCTGGACGGCCTCGCCGGCGCGCGCACGGCCCTGAACCGCATTCACGAATGCGTCACCAAACTTCGCGATCAGGCCGGCGACAGATCCGCCAAACCGGCGCCCCAAGTCCTCAAACAATTCACCGCCGCCATGGACGACAACCTCAATGTCTCCAGCGCCTGGGCTGCTGTATTTGATTGGGTCCGCGATTGCAACCGGCGCCTTGTTGACGGCGGCCTAGACGCCGCCGGGGCCGCCGCGGAATTGGCCGCCTGGGATCGGATCGATTCCGTGCTCGGGGTGGGCCAAACAGACGAGGTCGCCCCCGAGGCGCTGGTCGCACTTATGCACGAACGCACTGATGCCCGCGCCGCAAAGGATTTCGCCCGGGCGGACGCGATTCGCGATGAACTCGCCGAGCAAGGCTGGGCAATCGAGGACACCCCCAACGGCCCGCGCCTAAAACGTTCCTGATATGGCCGGCTGCTTCATTACCTTCGAAGGCACCGAGGGGTGCGGTAAATCCACCCACATCAAAAAACTCGCGCGCCGATTGGAAGACGAGGGTCATACTGTGCGGACTCTGCGCGAACCCGGCGGCACCGAGAGCGGGGAATCCATTCGCCACCTCCTTAAGCACGGACCGGAAGAACTAACTGCCGAAGCCGAACTCTTGCTCATGAACGCCAGTCGCGCCCAGTTGGTGCGCGAGGTAATCCGCCCTGCCATCGCCGCGGGCGAGATTGTGTTATGCGATCGTTTTTACGATTCCACCACAGTCTATCAGGGAACCGGCCGCGGTCTGGATGCGGCTCACGTGCAGGCTGTGATCGATTTTGCTGTGGGCGATACCCGTCCAGATCTGACATTGCTTCTACAAATCCCCCTAAAAACTAGCGAAGAACGGCGGGCTCGTCGCTCTGAGACCGACCGTTTCGAACAGTCTGATCGCACTTTTTTTAAACGCATTGAAGCCGGCTACACGGCTCTGGCGGCCGCCGAATCGAACCGCATCTGCGTTATTGAGGCCGATCAACCGCTGGATACCGTGGCCACGGCCATTTGGCGAATCGTCAGCGATCTCCTAAAAAGTGATAAAAGCCGTTGACACTTTACCCCGATCCGGTAATCTCCCGCTCCCTTTTTCAAATGGCAAATCAGGTAAAAATAACGATTAAGAAGGTCAAAGAACTTAAGCCGGACGAGAAGCGTGAATGGAAGCGCGACTACCTTTCCCGCAAAACGGCCCGTAAAACCGCTCATAATGACCGGGTGCGCGAAAATCTTACCAACCTCCGCCGTTCCCTCCGCAAGGCGGTGGAAACTAAGGACTCGGCCAAGGCCAGCGAGACCCTGAAGACTATGTACAGCGCTCTCGATCGCGCCGCCAAGGTGGGTGTGATTCACAAACGTGCTGCCGACCGACGCAAGAGCCGGTATTCCGCGCAAGTCAAAGCCATCGCGGCCTAATACTTTTTCTCAAGCGCCCCGCCGAAAGGCCGGGCGCTTTTTTATTGCCCAAATTCCTCCGGTCGCTAGAACGCGCCCATGTATAATTCGTTACTCGCTTTGTTCCTGTGCGCCGTATCGCTTAGCGCAGACCGTCAACCCAACGTCATTATCATCTTCACCGATGATCAGGGCTCAGTGGATTTAAACTGTTACGGAACAAAAGATCTCACCACACCGCACATGGATTCCCTCGCCAAACGCGGCGTGCGATTCACGCAATTTTATGCTGCAGCACCTGTCTGTTCACCCTCGCGCGCCGGCCTGTTGACCGGCCGATATCCCGTGCGTGCCGGTATGCCCGGAAACGCCGGCTCCACCAAAGGCCGCCCCGGGCTGGCTCCGGACGAAGTAACTCTTGCTGAAACCTTCAAGGCGGCCGGCTATGCCACGGCGCACATTGGGAAATGGCATTTGGGCTATACGCCCGAGACCATGCCCAACGGTCAGGGCTTCGATTACTCCTTCGGCCACATGGGCGGCTGCATCGATAACTATTCGCATTTCTTTTACTGGCAAGGCCCCAATCGCCACGATCTCTGGCGCAACGGCAAAGAGATTTTTGAGGACGGAAAATATTTCCCGCAAATGATGGCCGACGAAGCCGTCGCGTTTATTGAAACAAACAAGGACAAGCCCTTCTTCATGTATTACGCCCTAAACACGCCGCATTACCCTTATCAAGGCTACGCCAAATGGCTAAAGCATTACGCCAAGCTCCCCTACCCACGCAACTTGTACGCTGCGTTTCTGTCCACGCAGGATGAAACGATCGGCAACCTGCTGGCCACGCTGGATCGCCTTAAACTCCGTGAGGACACGATTATTGTGTTCCAGAGCGACCACGGCCACAGCCATGAGGAACGCGCACATTTCGGCGGCGGCAGTTCCGGCCCGTATCGCGGCGCAAAATTCAGCATGTTCGAAGGTGGACTACGTGTTCCCGCCATTATTAGCTGGCCTGGCCACATTCCTGAAGGGGTCGTACGCGATCAAGTAAGTCACAGTTGCGATTGGCTTCCGACTTTAACGGAACTCGCCGGCGTGCAACTTCATCAAAAGGACATTGACGGATTGAGCATCGCCGAAGTGATCAAAAATAAAAATGCTCCAACGCCGCACAAGGTTTTGCACTGGCAGATTGGCCGAGGCAACAACCCGCGCTGGGCTGTGCGCGAAGGTGACTGGAAACTTCTTGGAAATCCTCAGGACACCAGCAATAAGGCATCATTAACAACCAAGGACAAATTATTCCTTACAAACCTTGAGGAAAATGTGAATGAGATGGTTAATCTCGCCGAAAAACACCCGAACGTTACTCAAAGATTAAAAAAGTTACACGACGAGTGGGCAGCAAAGAACGTCAAATAGCTATTATTTTGAACGATCCAAAAGCCATTTAACAATGCGCTCTCTTGCTTCTTTGGTGGGTGGAGTCACATGCCCCCCATTTTCCGTTCTCCATAATTCGGTCAATACACTTCCATCCTTGTTAGCGAAACTGGTTATAATGGTTTCTTTGCCCTCCACTCGGCGTGCTAAATCAATTTTTTGCCCCGTAACCGGCTGCTTTTTTTTACATTGATTGAACTTTCGCCACATCTCAAAATTCTCCTCAACTGAAGGGTATTTCCTGGTAAGAATACCTCCTCCATCCCACTTGATGGTACGGTCATTCGTTCCGTGAATATGAAGAACACTGACTGATTCAGATGGGTTCTTTGGCCATTTTTTGTACCCAACTCCAGCGAATGGTGCGATTGCAGTAATCAGATCAGCATGATCAGTTGCCATTCGGTAGCTCATGAACCCTCCGTTTGAAAGGCCCGTCAAATAAACGCGTTTCTTGTCGATGTTTAGCGTTTTCTGAGCCCACAATATTAATTCACGAAGATACGTTGAATCATCATTACGGTTCCGCCAATCACAACAGGCTTCGGTCGCGTTCCAACTACGATCCAAACCACTGGGATAACAATAAAAGAACCCGTGTTTTTCCGCTAATTCCCTTAAAGGGAAGAAAGCCTGCTGCCCTGCACCATTAGAGGTAAATCCATGCAGAGAAATAATAAGGGGATAATTCTTTTGGGAATCCAAATTATCGGGCTTCATTATTTTGTAGCCCCGTGGATTATCCCATTCTTTCTCATCCGGTTTACTATCGTCCGCAAAGCCTATCAACTGTGCGATAAATAAAACCCAACCAATCAAAAAGACTCTTGTAATCATCTAAAAAAATAATACGCCAAAAGATGGCTTTGAGTTACGCTTAAAAGTTAATTCATGTTCAAAATGGCCTTAATAACGCCGGTTTCAGGTTTGAGCCATTTTGGAAATTCACCAATAAAATCATCATAACTGGCCTGATGAGATAGCCAAGGATCTGTATTAACCACCCCATCTTCAATGAGTGAAATAATCCGTGTAAAGTCGGCTGGCACTGCATTGCGACTAGCTTTGATTGTTAGTTCTGGACGATGAATTGCCACGTGTTTGAAACTTAGTTCCTGTGTCGTGATACCAACGTAAAGCACCTGACCTGTAAAGGAGCAGTACTGGAAGGCATTGGACATCGAAATATGACTACCCGTTGCGTCGATCACTGTGCCAGGTAAATCACCCCCATTGACATCCCGAAGGCGATCGACCTCTGTATTGTCGTTCTTAAAGGCCACCGTGTGATCCACGCCGAGCTTCTCCTTGCAAAACTGCAGGCGCGTCTCGTTCATGTCCATCACTGTTATTTCAGCCTTGGCAACCTTCAAGAATTCAATGGCCGCCATGCCGATTGGCCCAGCGCCAATCACCAGCACTTTGTCATTGGCCTGTGTATCTGCACGATTCACACAATGGCAACCTATCGCAAGCGTCTCCACCAGTGCTAGTTGTTCCATTGTTAACTTGGCTGAAGGATGCAGCTTGCGTGCCGGCAAAAGGAGGCGTTCGCACATACCTCCATTCTTATGCACGCCGATAACTTTAAGAGTCTCACAGCAATTAGTTGCACCGTTAAGACAGGCGTAACAATCACCGCAGTTCATGTAAGGTTCAATTGAACAGCGATCACCGGGTTGAACGTTTTCAACACCCTCACCTACCGACACCACCTGAACACCTAATTCGTGACCAGGTATCACCGGATAAGTGAAAAATGGCATCTTTCCCAAATAACCCGAAACATCTGTGCCGCAAATACCCACTCGGTGGACTTCCACGAGGGCCTCGCCCGGCCCTGGCTTTGCGGGTTCATCGACGTCTGCATATGAAAATTGCTCAGGCTTTTCTAGGATGATGGCTTTCATTTGGTGTCTAAAATTTAATTATTTTCCGCCAGACCCTCGATATGTCCAATGTCCTTAATGGGCTCTAGAATGGCCAGTACCTCGGCGAGGAGTTGTTCGTTCAGCGGGGTCTCAGCCCATTTGGCCCAGTTGCGGACATTATCTGGATTGGCACTGCCGGCAATGGTGGTGCTGATGTCCGGATGAGCCACGCAATATTGAACGGCCAACTGAGCGATATCGACGTTCTGGGCGGCGCAATGATCGGCGGCCCGTTTGCAGGCCACGCGCACCTCTTGGGGTTCTTTGTGCCACTCGGGCAAGGCTGCATTGGTGAGCAACCGCGCGCAGAACGGGCCAGCGTTCATGATACCCACGCCCTGAGACTTAAGGTAATCAAAGTGCTCAGCAAAGCGGGTGTTTTGCAGGTGATAATTGTTATAGGAAAGCACCACGTCCACATCGATCTGGTCGATGATGAACGGGAAAATTTTCATCGGATATCCAGAGAACCCAATGTATCGCACCTTGCCCGCATCGCGGATTTTTTGAATCGCCGGAATGGTCTCATCGACGATCTGTTGCATTTCCACAAACTCAATGTCATGGCACAGGATGATGTCCAGATGATCCACGCCCATGCGGTGCAAGCTCACGTCGATGCTTTCGGCCACGCGCCTGGCAGAGAAATCAAAATGGTCCAGATCGTACCGGCCCAGCTTAGTGCCCAGAATAAATTCCTCGCGCGGCATATCGCGCAGCACCTGCCCGAGCAAGACCTCGCTCATCCCGCGCCCGTAGAACGGCGAGGTATCGATGAAATTCATGCCCAGCTCGAGCGCCACGCGGCAGGATTGCAGCGCCTCCTCAATGGTTACCCGGCGAAATTCCTGCCCCAGCGACGAGGCGCCGTAGGAGATCACCGGTAATTCCAGATCCGTCTTACCGAGCTTACGTCGTTCCATGATTAAGCGAGATGTTGGTTAAAGGCGTCGATCGTCGCCTTCGCAGCCGCATCAGAATCCGGCCAAGGAAAGGCTTCGGCGGAGGCGTATTTGTCGTAACCCACTTCCTTCAATGCCGCGGCGATCGGCGTGTAATCCATGTGCCCGCAGCCGGCGGGGCGGCGGTTGCTATCGACAAAGTGCACGTGGCCGATATGGCGACCGTAGGTACGCAGGCCATCGGCGATGTTGGCCTCTTCAATGTTCATGTGAAAGAGATCGGCGAGGAACACGATGTTGTCCGTCTCCAGCGTCTCCAGAAACGCCACCGCATCTTCGGCGCGATTCAGCAGATTGCTTTCGTAGCGATTCAGCGGCTCGTAGATCAACGGCACGCCGGCAGCCTTGGCGTGTTCGCCAAGATCGTTCAGGGCCTCGCGCAGCCAATCGAGCGCCTGATCCTTGCTCACCTCGCCCTCAAATCGCCCCTGCATGGAGCCGATGATCGCGGGCGCGCCCAGTTGTGCACCGGCATCAATGATGGCGCGGATGAAATTCTTTGCGTTCTCGCGCGACACGGCGTCCGGCTGGCAGAGATGCCATTTGTGGATGACCCACCCACCGCCGGTGCCCACGGCGGCGACCTTGAGATTGTGCTCGGCAGTGAGCGCCTTCAGCTCGTCCACCGGGATGGCGTCCGCATTGGGCGCGAACACCTCCACGGCATCATAGCCGAGATCGGCGGCCTTGACGCAGCCGGCGGCGAGGTCATGCCAAAAAACGAACGGGCCGCCTTCGGCCTCTTTAACGAGCGAAATGGTAACAGCAGATTTGATCATGCGACAAAAAGACGTTTGAAGTGGCGGTCGTACAGGTTCTCGGTGACGTTCTTGCCGACAACCTCGGAGTTGGCCTTCAACAGATCGGTATAGCGCACGCCTTCCTTGGCCGCGAGCTTGAAGGCGATGTGGAGCAATTGGCGGAAGTGTTGATTGAATTCCGGATGCTCCTGCACATGGCGCAGCGCGTTAGCATATTGATCGCCGCTCCAGCCGGCCACTTCATCGGCCGTGGGCAGCTTCTCCGAATCGATGTCGATCACCGAAGCGTACGGCTCGCACATGGCGTCCACCTTCTCCAATGCCTTGGCGTAAATCTCCTTGGCCAGCTCAAGCCCATCGCCGCCAGCCTCGGCTAGACCGATCAGTTCCTCGAGCCAGGTCGTACCCGCTGTCTTCACGTGCACGCCCGCGCCGGTGCGGCGGATGGCGGCGCCGATGATCGGGTAAATCGAAAACTTATCGCTGCCACTGTGCACGCTAAGCTTGAGGTTGGCGGGCAACCCATATTTCGCAATGGCGTGCGCAATCACGGCGAGGTCGTCATTAAATTCCTTCTCGAACTGAGGCAGATCCCCCACGTAATCGACGCCTTTATTAAACCGGCCGGTGAATTTCGGCGCGATGGTTTGCAACTGCACACCTTCATCGGCCAGCGCGGCGAGGATGATCAGCAGTTCCGGCGGCGTCTGCGGCGCGTCGGTTTCGTCCATGGACACTTCGGCGATGAAATCGTCCTTGTTCGACTCAATGTGGCGATAGATTGTTCCGGCCTCAGCCACGGCCCGGAGATACTTACCGGCGACCTCCTCCACGTACTCGCGCGAAATATCAAACGGCGCGTCAATTCCCTCGATGGTTACGCTGCCGATCAGCTCGGGATGTTTCTCCACAAACCCCGCCACCACATCGCCTTCGGGTGTTTGGCCGATGAAATCTGCCACGTCGATGGTGAAGAAATCCGAGCAACCGAGATACTTATCGACCGTATCCATGTTGATGTGATCGGCATCCACGTGCCAACCCTTGTCCCAACCCAGTGCCCCCACCGCCGCCTCGGCAGCGTCGTACACACTTTGCGGCTCCGAACCGATGAAGCTGTGCTCGCGGTTGGATTTGTTCCAGACCGGAATCACATTAATCCCCTGCTCAGCCAATTTCACACACGCCTGCAATTGTGCAGCCGCCTGATGCGCAAACCGGTCGCCCACGCCAATGGTGTATTTCTCAAGAATCATAAAGGAGCGCCAACCTAGGTGAACGTCTCCGGGTTCTCAAACGAAAAGTCCTTTTGATTTGAAAAAAGAAGTAGTTTGAGCGAAATTTAATAGAGGAGGACGCGTTGATCACCCCCAAAATACCCGAAGCGGAATTCCCGCTACCCAAACTCGGCACCGCAGATTTGCATGGTCCCATCAGCCTGGAGGCGCACGGACTGGATCCGCGTGGCATTGTGCGTTGGAATTACGAAACCCCCGAGCTACAACAGCACGCACTGCGGCGCGGCGACGGTGCCTTTTCCAAACACGGCGTACTCACCTGCAACACCGGCGCGCGAACAGGACGGTCGCCAAAAGATAAATTCATTGTCCGCGACGAGGTTAGTGAAGACACCGTATGGTGGGGCGACATCAACCAATCGTGCACTCCGGAATTGTTTGAGCGCATGCGGAACCACATTCAATGGTTTCTCTCCCATCGCGATGAACTGTACGTGCAGGATTTATTCTGCGGCGCAGACCCCGCCCATCGAGTGTCGTTGCGTATGGTCACGGAGACCGCCTGGCACGCGGCCTTTGCCCGCACCATGTTCATCCGGCCCACCGCCCGGGAACTGGTACATCACGCGCCCGAATACACCATCCTACACGCGCCCCATCTACTAGCAGATCCCGAGGCGATCAGGGAGCTCAATTCTAATGCGTTTGTGCTACTATCACTGAAACATAAGCTGGTGCTCATTGGCGGCACGCAATACGCGGGAGAAATCAAGAAGGCGATGTTCTCCATCATGAACTATCTCCTACCCGCCACCGGCCAGTTGCCTATGCATTGTTCGTGCAACACCACCGGCGACAACACGGCAGTGTTTTTTGGCCTTTCCGGCACGGGCAAAACCACGCTGTCCGCCGATCCCACCCGTCGACTGGTCGGCGATGATGAACACGGCTGGACCGGCACCGGCATTTTCAATTTCGAAGGCGGCTGCTACGCCAAACTCATCAATCTTACCGAAGAAGACGAGCCCGCCATCTTTGCAACCACCCGCATGCCCGGCAGCATCATGGAAAACGTGATCCTCGCCCCGGACGGCACGCCTGATTTCACCGACACTTCATTGACGGCCAACACCCGCGGAGCCTATCCGCTGGAATACATCCCCAACCGCGAACCCTCCGGATTGGCCAATCATCCGCAGAATATCGTCCTACTCACCTGCGATGCCTTCGGTGTGCTACCTCCCATTTCCCGCCTTACCCCTGAGCAGGCGGCCTACCATTTCATCAGCGGCTACACCGCCAAGGTCGCCGGCACGGAGATGAACATCAACCAACCTACCGCCACTTTCTCCGCCTGTTTCGGGGCCCCGTTTATGCCGCGCCACCCCGGCGTGTACGCCAAGCTGCTCACTGAAAAAATGGCCGAACACCACAGCCGCTGTTGGCTTCTCAACACTGGCTGGATCGCCGGTGGCGCCACTCAAAGCGGCCGCATCAAAATCAAATGGACCCGTGCCCTGCTCAATGCCGCCCTTGAAGGCCGACTCGATGAGGCGGATTTCCAGACCGACCCCCGATTCGGATTCGCCATCCCTCAATCCTGTCCGGAAGTGCCCTTTAAAATCCTGAACCCACGCGACACCTGGAAAGATCCTGCCGCCTACGACACGCAGACCAATCAACTCGCCGCCATGTTTCGAGACAACTTCGAACCCTTTGCCGCTGACACTCCCGAGCCCATTCGCAACGCCGGACCCTGTTAAGCTTCGGCATTTAGCTGTCCGTGTTTATGATAGCGCCATGACCACTTTGTTAACTTGACCAAGGCAAACCCCGAGCCACCCGCAAACGCCAATTTCTGAGCATATTATCTCGTCAACGGCGTTTAAGGTCTGGTTATTTAACATTTTAGGAGTCAATGACATCCACTTCCAATTCATTGAATTGGATTTGCGTAAATCCGTCGAAAAGCTTAGAATTTATGCTTATGTTCAAACGCAGCGCATGCTCTTTGATCGCCGTTTTCCTGATTGGAAACAGCCTTTGCCTTTCCGCTGACCAGAAAAGCGAAAAATCAACCGGCGAGGTTAGCTATTATCACCAGATTCGCCCCCTCTTCCAAGCTAACTGCCAAGGCTGTCACCAACCAGCCAAAGATAAGGGCGGGTATGTGATGACCGATTTCAAGAGCCTCCTCGCTGGCGGCGATGATGAGGGGACGGCAATCGTACCCGGCAAAGTAAATGAGAGCGCCATAGTTGAACAGATTCTGCCGGACCCAGAAACAGGCAAGGCCCCGATGCCGCGCGGCAAAAAGCCGCTGCACTCCGCTGAGATCGAGCTAATCAAAAAATGGATCACCCAAGGCGCCAAGGACGATACCCCCCCGGGTGCCGGACAACGGTACACCGCCGATAACCCGCCCGTGTACACCCTGCCGCCGGTGATCACATCCATAGATTATTCCCCTAACGGCAAACTACTTGCCGTAGCCGGCTTCCATGAAGTGCTCCTGCACAAGGCAGACGGCTCCGGCCTCAAGGCCCGCCTGGTCGGCCTCAGTGAACGAATCGAATCCGTGCGATTCTCGCCGGACGGCACACGCCTTGCGGTCACCGGTGGAAACCCCGGCCGAATGGGCGAAGTACAGGTGTGGAGTGTGGAAAACGAATCCCTTTCCATGTCGCATCCGGCGACGTTTGACACCGTCTACGGAGCAAGCTGGTCACCCGACGGCCAAGCGATTGCCTTCGGCTGTGGCGACAACACCGTACGCGCCATTAACGCCAAGACCGGCGAGCAAATTTTCTTCCAAGGCGCCCACAACGATTGGGTGCTTGGGACCGCATACGATGTGGAAGGTAAGCACATCATCTCCGTGGGGCGTGACATGACCGCCAAACTCACCGTCTTCGATGACTCACGGTTCATCGACAACATCACCTCTATCACGCCCCGCGCCCTGAAGGGCGGTATTGCCGCCATTGACCGACATCCAACACACGAACACATTCTAGTAGGCGGCGCTGATGGCGCTCCGCAGCTTTTCCGGATCTTCCGCCAAACCAAGCGCGTGATCGGCGACAACGCCAACCTGCTCCGCAAATTTCCCGAAATGCGCGGACGTGTCTTTGATGTGCGTTTTAATCAGACCGGCACCGTCTTCGCCGCAGGCAGTAGCCTCGATGGCTCTGGCCAGATCATGATCTTCGCCGCCAATGTTCCCAAGGAAGTACCCGCGGATATCAAAGCCATCCAAGCCAAACGTACCCGTGATCGCAATGCCGGCGAGGTACAGAAACTCGACAAGTTTCTCACCAGCGGCGTGAAGGAACTGGCCAAGCTCGATGTGACTGAGAGCGGCATCTACGCCCTTGCCTTCAGTCCCGATGGCAAAACCCTCGCCGCCGCCGGCAGCGACGGTCACATCCGCTTCCTCGATGCCAATACCGGCAAGGAACTCAACAAGCTTCAACCCGCCCCTCTCTCCCAGTCCAGCCAGCAGATTGCCTCACTCGGTAAAGCAGTTGGCATGAATGAAGAGGATTTCAAAATTGAGACCCTTCCCAAAGGCTTCAAAGTCGAGCGCCTGATCCTTGAGCCGTCCGAAATCCAACTGACCGGAGCCAGCGACTACGCGCAACTACTTGTCACCGCCCAACTCAACAACGGTGCCCGCACGGACGTTACCCGCATGGTGAAGCTCAGCACCCAGGGTAATGTTGCCAAGGCCTCCCTGCGCGGCCAGGTCACGCCCAAAAAAGACGGCGCCGGCTCGATCACCGTTGAGTTGGCCGGCCTCAAGGCCGCGACCAAAGTGTCCGTGCAAGGCATCGGCACCAAACGCAAAATTGATTATGTGCGCGACGTCATGCCCGTACTCTCCAAGCTCGGCTGCAATCAGGGCATCTGCCACGGTTCTAAGGATGGCCAGAACGGCTTCAAGCTATCACTGCGCGGTTACGATCCTCTTTATGATGTACGAGCCTTCACCGATGAGCTCGCCAGCCGGCGCGTGAACATCGCCTCCCCGGCCGATAGTCTCATGCTCCTCAAAGCCACCGGCGCCGTGCCGCACGAAGGCGGTCAGATCACCCCGGCCGGTTCCAAGTATTACCAGATTCTCCACGAATGGATCGCCACCGGCGCCAAGCTGGATCTCGATGCCAGCCGCGTTACTGCCATTGAGGTATCCCCGAAAAACCCCGTGATTCAAAACATCGGAGGAAAACAACAGGTACGTATCGTGGCCACCTACGCCGATGGCGAGAAACGCGATGTCACAGCCGAGGCTTTTATTGAGAGCGGCAACACTGATGTCGCCAAAACGGATGATACCGGCCTGATCACCGTCGAACGCCGCGGCGAGGCGGCTGTGCTCGCGCGCTTCGAGGGCGCCTACGCCGCCACCACCGTCACCGCCATGGGCGACCGCACCGGTTTCGTCTGGAAACAGCCGGAAGCCTGGAGCGAGATCGACCGGTTCACCGCCGCCAAATGGGAGCGCATGAAGATCGAGCCATCCGGCCTGTGCAGCGATTCCGATTTCATCCGCCGCATTTACCTCGACCTCACCGGCCTGCCGCCCAGCGTGGACGTAATCAAAAAATTCCTCGCCGACAAACGCGATCCCCGCACCAAGCGCGCCGAGTTGGTGGATCAACTCGTGGGTAACGACGATTACGTCGATCATTGGGCCAACAAATGGGCTGACCTGCTACTGGTGAACCGAAAATTCCTTGGCGCTGAAGGCGCGAAAGCATTCCGGGATTGGATTAGAAACGAGATAAAAACCAACACGCCGTACGATCAATTCGCCCGCAAAATTCTCACCGCTTCGGGCTCCAACAAAACCAACCCGGCCGCCAGCTACTACAAGATCCTCCGAACACCGGATGAGATAATGGAAAACACCACCCACCTCTGGCTGGCCACGCGGTTCAACTGCAATAAGTGCCACGACCACCCTTTTGAGCGCTGGACGCAGGATCAATATTACGAGACCGCCGCCTTCTTTGCACAGGTGAGCCTAAAGAAGGATGACAAAAACAGCGGCAACAAAACCATCGGCGGCACGGCCGTGGAGGGTAAAAAGCCGCTATACGAAGAGGTTTTTGATCGAAATTCCGGAGACCTAAAACACGATCGTACGGGCGCCGTTACCGCGCCCAAGTTTCCCTTTGAAGCCAAGCACGTGATCGACGTGAAACAGGCTAGCCGCCGCCAAACCCTAGCCGCCTGGATGACCAGCGCCGATAATCAGTACTTCGCCAAGAGCTACGTTAACCGTCTGTGGGGTTACCTGCTCGGCGTGGGCATCATCGAGCCACTGGACGACATTCGCGCCGGCAACCCGCCCTCCAACCCCGAACTCCTAAACTGGCTGACCCAAGAGTTCATCAAGAGCGGATTCGACGTGCAGCATATGGTCAAAACCATCTGCAAGAGCCGGACCTACCAACTCGCCATAGCCACCAATAAATGGAACGAGGATGACACTATCAACTACTCGCACGCCCTGCCCCGGCGCCTGCCCGCCGAGGTGTTGTTCGATACCATTTATTTCACGACCGGTGCACAAACCAAGATCCCCGGCGTCCCCGCCGGCACTCGTGCAGCCGCCCTACCCGATGTGGGTGTGCGCCTGCCCGATGGATTCCTCGGCACCCTCGGCCGCCCAGCCCGCGAAAGTGCCTGTGAATGCGAACGCATCAACGGGCTCCAGCTCGGCCCCGTTATGGCACTCATCACTGGTCCCACCGTGGACAACGCCATCAGTGACCCCAACAACGCCATCACCAAGCTCGTCAAAGAACAGACCGATGACGCCAAGTTGGTTGATGAATTGTACCTCCGCATCCTTAACCGCCCCGCGCGCCCACAGGAAATCACCAAAGCCATCGGCCTGATGCAATCCATCGAGCCCGAACACAAGTCGTTACTTGCCGAACTGGCTGGATACCAAGAGGAACTCGCCCCCCTCACTGCCAAGCGTGAAGCCGCCCGCCAAGCCGGCATTAAGGAAGCGGAAGCTAGGCTCGCCGCCTACAAGGAGGAAGCAGCACCCCAACGAAAGAAAATGGAAGACGAGCGTAATGCTAAAATCGCGGCGGCGGAAAAAGCCCTGAATGATTATCACCCCAAATTACAGGAGAAATACACCCATTGGCTTGCCAACCCCGTCAGCAAGACACAATGGACCACGATTGAAGCCCAGTCTTTGAAATCGCAAATAGGCACCGAGCTCAGCAAGGAAGCCGATGGCGCGATCTTTGCCTCCGGCAAAAACGGGAAGGACACTTTCACCATTGTCACCGAAACCGACCTCAAGAACCTCACCGCCATTCGACTTGAGGCACTCACCGACAAGCGCCTGCCCAAGAACGGCCCAGGGCGGTCGCCCAATGACGGCAATTTCGTACTCACCGAACTCGAGGTTTTCTGGGCACCGAAAGACAAGCCCGCCGAGAAAAAGAAACTCAAGCTTGGCGCCGCCAAAGCTACCTTCAGCCAAAATAATTACGCTGTGTCCACGGCAATTGACGGCCGCCTCAACAACAGCAGTAACGGCTGGGCTATTTCCCCCCAGATGGGCAAGAATCACATCGCCTCATTCGAAATTGTACAAGCCCTTAAACACGATGGCCCAATTCTGTTGACCTTCGTGATGAAGCAAATGTTCCAAGGCAACAACTGGCAAATCGGCAAATTCCGCTGGTCGGTTACCAATAACAAAAAACCAGTCAACTTCGGTCACCCACAGAACATTGCCGAACTATTGGCCATCGTACCCGAGCAACGCGACGATAAACAAAAGAAAGTACTGAACGACTACTACCGGAAGCAGGATACCGGTTTGCAACAACGCACCAAGGCCGTGGCTGAAGCAAAGAAACCGCTGCCTGCCGATCCCCGACTGCAAGAGCTTCAAACCTACCTTAATTCCGCACAGGCCCCCTTGGTGGAGGATTCCAAGCTGACAGCGCTCAAGCGAGCAGTCGATCTCAGCACCAAACAATTGACTAATAAACGCCTGTACGGCGCGCAGGATATCGCCTGGGCCCTGATCAACAATCCAGCCTTCTTGTTTAACCACTAAATCTCGACAAAACCGAAAACTTTATTAGTATCTAACAAACGGAGCAAATCATGATTAGACTACCCGGAGAACGCGGCAAAGATCTTTGCGACAATCACCTCGGTATGACCCGACGCGACATCCTGCGTGTGGGCGGATCCGGCATGCTCGGACTGTCCCTCGGCGGTATGCTCGAGATGGCCGCGCAAGCCAAGGAATCCAAGGTAGAGGGTGGTCCCGGCTGGGGTAAGGCCAAGAGCGTCATCCTACTCTACCTACAGGGCGGCCCAAGCCACATCGACCTCTGGGACCCCAAGCCCGACGCACCGACCAACGTCCGCTCCATCTTTAAGCCCATTAAGACCAAGCTGCCCGGGGTGAATTTCACCGAGCTCCTGCCGAATCTGGCCAAGGTGAACGACAAGTTTACCATGATGCGTTCGGTGAGCTACACGCCCAACGGCCTGTTCAATCACACCGCTGCCATCTACCAAATGATGACCGGCTACACCACCGACAAAGTGAGCCCGTCCGGACAGCTGGAACCGCCCAGCCCGAAGGATTTCCCAAACTTTGGTTCAAACATCATCCGCCTCAAGCCCCAGGAAGAACCCATGCTCCCCTTTGTGATGCTACCGCGGCCGTTACAGGAGAGCAACGTAGTCGGCAAGGGTGGCACAGCCGGCTTCCTCGGCAAGGCGTTCGATCCTTACACGCTCTATCCCACCGGCGACGACATGGATATGAACAAGATGAGCCGCATCAAAATTGACGATCTTCAGATGCGTCCGGAAGTCTTCAGTCACCGTCTCCGCCGCCGCGCGCGCCTGCGCGATGCGGTAAACGAAGCCATGCCCGACATCGACAAGGCCGTGGCCAAGTTCAACCTGAACCAATATTACGATCAGGCCCTAAACCTGATCGTGAGCGGCCGCGCCCGCAACGCGTTTGACCTGATACAAGAAAACGCCAAGACCAAGGAATTATACGGCACGAACACCTTTGGTCAAAGCTGCCTGCTCGCCCGCCGATTGGTGGAAGCCGGCACCCGCGTGGTGGAGGTGGTCTGGCCTAAGGTTGCCAATAGCAATAACCATTCTTGGGACGTTCACCAGGGCTTGCCCAAACGCATGAAGGATCAGTCCGCACCGATGCTCGACAAGGCGTTGTCCGGCCTCTTCACCGATCTTGATGAACGCGGCATGCTGGATGACACCCTCGTGTTGTGCATTGGTGAGTTTGGCCGGAGTCCGCAACTGGGTCTGTCCACAAGCGGCAACAACAACAGCGCCGACGGCCGAGATCACTGGCCTTACTGCTACACTGGCGTGATCGGCGGTGCCGGCATCAAGCGCGGCAATGTGTTCGGAAAATCCGACAAAACCGGCAGTGCGCCGGACGCGGACCCCATTCATCCTACCGAATTGCTGGCCACCATTTACCACGCGTTCGGCATTCATCCGAATACGATCGTGTACAACCACCTCAACCAGCCGCGCGAGCTGGTCAAGGCGGAGGCCCAAACCAAGTTGTTTGGTTAAAGAAAATTAGAAAACCCATTCTAAGCCCGGCCTTGCGCCGGGCTTTTTTAATGGTTTCTACGAGGAATACAGCCGTCCACACCTCGATATTTTGCGGCTAATTACAGACAACCGCCCGTAACCAACTGTCCTACGCAGCCATGGTATATTTCCTGCCACGGCGATCGCCGCATACCGGGATAATCAGGATCATTAAAACAACTCTCACTGCGGAGTTTCTTGCGATCGCCTGCCACGCCGCAACGCTAGTCCATCCGGCTCGTAGTGTCAGCCGCAATGGCCTTGCCTCACTCGAGCTTCTTGGCCAGAGTGCCGCCCATGTTTTCACTTGAAGGCAAAAACGCAGTGGTCACCGGCGGTGGGTCGGGCATCGGGCTGGCCATTTCCAAGGCATTCGCGCAACAGGGTGCGCACGTCAATATTCTGGAGGTCAACGCCGAAGCCGGCGAAGCGGCCGTGCAGGAGATTACCAAGGCCGGTGGCAAGGCAATCGGCATCCGAACCGATGTCAGCGATGAAGAGGACGCAGCAAAGCTGGCACAGGCTGAGCAGAAGACGCGCATAGCAAAGGTCACAGGGCTGCTGAGTGCTAACCAGCAGCAAAAGCCGAGTGCGCCCGATTGGATGGCGGCCGCTGTGAAGCGGCGGGCGCA
>CAJWMQ010000018.1 GCA_913042895.1 uncultured Verrucomicrobiales bacterium
GTGACATCGAATTGGCTGCTCGCATAAATGCATTTATCTTTGATAAAACAGGTACCATCACCACGGGCACACTGAAGGTGAGTCGGTTGTCTCCGGTGGAAGGCGTGAAGCCGGCCGAACTGTTGTTGTTGACCGCTTCGGCAGAACAGTATTCCAACCATCCCACGGCCAAGGCAATCATGGCGCTGGCGCAGGAGGCGGGGGTAGATTTAGTTGAGCCTAAGGATTTTGGTGAAACCGCTGGTAAAGGCGTAAGTGCCGAGGTGGATGGCGCCAAGGTGTTGGTGGGCCGACAGGTTTGGCTTGAGGAGAACGAGGTCGTCGGGGATATCGCTGGGTCGGTGGATTTAGATGAGGCGCAGGGATACAGCTTGGTGCATGTCTCGCGTGATGGCCAATTCATTGGCTGGGTTGGGATGACGGATGAAATTCGCGCAGAAGCTTCGGAATCGCTAAATGAACTGCGTATTGAGGGTGTGAAACGCCTAGCGATTGTCTCGGGTGACCGCGCCCCGGTGGCCGAACGTGTGGCGGCGGAGGTCGGCTGCGAAAATGTACAGGCCGATTGTTTTCCAGCTGAGAAAGTGAAGTACGTTGAGGATTTACGAGCCCGCGGTTACAAAGTGGCGTTTGTGGGAGATGGCGTGAATGATGCGCCGGCATTGAAAGCTGGTGATATTGGAATCGCCATGGGCGCAGCGGGTAGCGACGTGGCTATCCAAAGTGCCACCATCGCATTGATGAATAGCGACCTGCGGCGCCTGCCGTTCCTGATGCATCTCTCGCGCATGACGCGTACGGTGATCAACCAGAATTTCATTTTTGGCGTAGTATTCGTGATCGTGGGGCTGGTGTTGGCTGCGCTAAATATTATTACTCCGGTACTGGCGGCAATGTTGAATGTGTTGGGGTCACTCTTCGTGGTCTTTAACAGTGCCCGATTGGTGCGGGAAGGCGAGGAGTTCGAGGCATTTGAGGATTCGGATGACGAATCGAAACCAGAGGAGGCCTCTGAGGAATCCGGCGAAGTAGCCGCGGCGACTGCCTAAAAGGAAATAAGATGGAAACGGCAACACAAGCTTCCGAGGAAACGCAGGCCGGGGTGACCCAGTCCGATGATGTGGTGGTGGTGCGGTCTTTGGAAAAAGTGTTCCGCGATTTTTGGGGCCGCCCTAAGGCCAAGGCGATCAATGATGTTAGTTTTGAAGTGCGTAAGGGCGAGGTGTTCGGGTTGCTGGGGCCCAACGGTTCTGGAAAATCCACCACGATCAAGGTGTTGCTGGGACTGTTGAATCCGTCGCGTGGCGTGGCCCGTATATTTGGCCGTTCGCCACGGGATGTAAAAACCAAAGAACGCATTGGGTATCTACCCGAGGAATCGTATCTCTACCGTTATTTGAACTCTGCGGAAACACTGGATTTTTTCGGGGGTCTCTTTGCCTTGGATGGGGAGGAAAAAAAACGCCGCTCGGAGCAGTTGCTGCAGATGGTGGGATTAAAGGGCGTGCAAATGCGGACGGTCGGCGAATTCTCCAAAGGCATGCAGCGCCGGATTGGGTTGGCGCAGGCGCTGATCAATGATCCGGATCTGGTCATTTTGGATGAACCCACCGCGGGGATGGATCCGGTGGGTTGCCGGGAAATCAAGGATTTGATCTTGAACCTCAAAGGCCGCGGCAAGACAGTGATCTTATCGAGCCACTTGCTGGCGGATGTGGAGGATGTGTGCGATCGCGCCGTGATATACTACGGTGGCAAGGTTCAGCAATACGGTACGTTGGAGGAGTTGTTGACCGAGCGGGATTCGGTGCAATTCACCGTGCCGACCCTCAGCGAGACGGCCCAGAAGGAGGTGTTAGAGGTGATGGGGCGCCACGTGAATAGAGAGTCCATTCGCGTGGATAATCCTACTCAGAATTTAGAGAGTCTTTTTCTCAACGTCGTGGAGGAAGCGCGGGCTTCTGACGAAACCTCTGGCGCCACTTCCGGCAGTGAAGTGGCCGAGTTTCTCCGGTCGGATGAGCCTGTGCCCACACAGGCTGAGAAAATGCTGGAGCGTTTGGCTGACAAGGAAACCGCTCAGCCGACAACCCAGGAGAAGACAGAGCCGGCCGAACCGGAAACGCCTAAGGTGGATCAGGCCAAGTTGGATTCTTTATCCGAGGCGGAAACTGAGCCGGAGACAAAGAAACCTGAGCCCAAAGCCGAAGCGAAGAAAAACCTCGATGAAGTGGATGACAAACTTTCTGGTTTGTTGGGGGACTAACCACACGGGAAAAAACTTGGCATGAGCCGCAGCAAACTAATGGCCATTGTCTTCCTTACCTGGAAGGCGGCGCTGCGTTATCGGTTCTTTTGGGTGATGCTCGTGATGCTCGCGTTCACAATTGGAGGAATTCCGCTGCTGGTAAAAGATGATGGGTCAGCCGAAGGCATGACTCAAATACTCATCACCTACACTCTTTCCATGATCACCGCCATTCTGGGAGCCGCCACCCTGTGGGTGTCGGCTGGGTCTTTGGCAACGGAGATCGAGAATTATCAACTGCAAATGGTGGTGACCAAGCCAATACCGCGCTGGCAAATTTGGCTGGGTAAATGGCTGGGGGTGATGAGTATGAATTTCATCCTCCTGCTTTTTGCGGGTGGAGTCGTGTACGGCATGGTGGAGTACAGGGCCAAAAAATTGACGCGGGATGCCTTGGAGCAGTTGGAGGATCGGGATGACCAAGAAATCTACAGTATTGCTGCGAGTTCTCAAATAATGCCGTATGAGATTGATCCGGAAACGAATCGCCCAAAATTAGACGACAATGAGCAGCCTATTTTAAGGGATATACAAGAAGTTCGCAAAGACGTGGCTGGTATTGAAGAAAAGCGTTTGCGCAATACAGTTTTGATAGCCCGTGCCAGCATTCCCATAACCGATGAAATTCGAGTGGGAAATAATGAAAAACTGGATGGCTGGATTGAAAGTTTGAAGCAGCAGTATTTGACCGTCAGACTCAGGCAGGTTCTGCGAATGAAGAATGAAGCAGAGCAGCAGCGAGGGAAGAAGGCGGGGGAATTATCCCAGGAATTGGATAGTTTTGAGATGCGTCAGGCCGAGATCCAAATCGAAGAGGAGATTCGGAATTACTCTCAGGTCATTATCCCGGATGGCCGGGTGCAATTGACGTTTCGCAAGCCGAAAGGGTGGAAGCCCGCGGATGATGAAAGGATGATTTTACGGGTTTATTTCGAGGACCCCAAGGTAAGTTTCAAAAATGACAACCGGTACGGGTTGCAATTACTTTGTGGCCCGACTGACCAGCCTAATGTGGTGCGTACTCCAGATGGACTCACGCTCGATGCCCGCACACGTCACGAATTCCAGATTCCAACATCACTAGAATCTAACCGCGAGGAAGGTGATCGGCAGAGTATCTTCGATGAAAATGGATTGGTTTCGGTGAAACTGATGAACTGGGATCAGGGTGAGCCGGATCGGAACTATCGCGCCCAGCTTAAAGTGCCGTTTTTGGATAATCGTGGCCGGCCGGGAGGCGAAGGGGTGGAGTTGATGTATCATGAGGGAGGGTTTGCCAAAAATTACTTGCGGGCATTGGGGATTGTCTTCGCGTGGCTTGGGGCCTTGGCCGCACTTGGATTGTTCGCCGCCAGCTTTATGTCATTCGCCATGTCCGCCTTTGCCTGTTTGGGCGTGTTGATTATTTCGTTTTGTGTGGGTCTGATGCAGGATGTGGTGGAGGATGGAACGGTGATGCAGACCTACACCGAGGGACAACGGGATTCTTCGTATGTGGATTCCTACGCAGTTCCGGCTTTTAAAGTGATGATTTCCATGATCAAGCCGGTGAAAGATTATTCGCCCATTGAGAAGTTGACTGAAGGACGCAGCATTACCTGGGGTGAATTGATGCGTGCCTATGGCTACATTTGGGGGGTATCCGGATTAACGCTAGGAGTGCTGGGTAGTTTTATTTTGTCACGCAGGCAACTGGCCATTACCAGCACCAATGGAGGAGGATCATGAGCGAGCGCCGGGCGGATACAATGGATACCCCTCCCAAGATTGTGTTAATCGCACTGATCGTTGTCTGCTTGATTGGATTGTTCATTGCCCAGTCCAGATTGAACAATCAACGAGGGGAACTGAGCCCCACCTATTTGGAACCGTTGCAGGATGCTCCGCCGATGCTGGCACTGACTACCCAGGCCCTCGGTGGGTTCCGCGGGTTGATTTCATCCTATCTGTGGTTGCGGGCCAATGAAATGCAGCTGCAGAAAAAATACCAGGAGCAAATGCAACTTTCCGAATGGGTTGCGCAATTGCAGCCGCAAGTTTCAACGGTTTGGCGAAATCGTGCCTGGAACATGGCTTACAATATTTCTGTGACCTATCCTGATGCGGAAACGCGGTGGAAATATGTGTCGGAAGGCGTATCGCTCCTGCGTGATCATGGAATCAAATATAACCCTTCTGAGCCGCTGATCTATCACGAGCTCGGCTGGATCTTTCAGCATAAGATCGGTCACAACATGGATGACCATCACCGTTTTTACAAACTGCGCTGGTTACAGGCGATGTCCAATGTGCTCTGGGAAAATGAGCTGGCAGCCAATAATGCGCGAGGCGTGCCAAACTTCGATGAGTTGATCAATCCTTCAAATCCTGAAACAGCTGCTCGTGTTCAGCGTTTACGGGAATTTTATAAACTCGATCCGCGCGAAATGAAGGCCGTGAATGAAAAATACGGGCGCGTGGAGAAAGAGGATGGCTCGGTGGTTTACGCGCTGGATTGGCGCAAGCCGGAGACCCATTCCCTGTACTGGGCAGTCGTGGGCCTGAAACGTTGCCGTCATAATCCTTCCAAGGAAAATGATCTCCGAAAACTGGAACGTCTTGTGTACCAATCCATGATGTACAGCTTTGATCGTGGCAAATTGAACACGCCCTCAGGTCGAGAGATTCCGCCGGACCAGTATTTTAATAATCGGTTGACCGTGGTGCCGAATTTGGATCTCACCCAGAAAACGAACGAGGCGTATATGGAGATGACCGCGTTGGCTCAAAAAGAGCGAGACGCCAATACCAGCGGAACATACGAAATGGCTCATATGAATTTTTTGCGTCGGGTGGTGGAGTGGAATTATTACTATAACCGAGAAGCCGACGCCGTGGCTTGGTTGAAAAAGGCGCTGGATATGTACCCGGAAAAGATGAAATTTTTTACCGGCTACAATCGGGAAACGGACACCTATGACCTAGATAAATTTGTGCTCAACCGGCTTGAGGATGGTACTAATCGTGGTGGCATTGACAAGACCCTAGCCATCTTGATTGGCCTGATGATTCGGCATTACACCCATCTGGCGCTGGGAGAGGAAGAGGAGGCAGTTAAATATTTTGAAATGGCTGAAGATCTACACCAACGGTTTACAGATCGTTTTGCTACGGCGGCGGAAAACCGGGTGAGTCTGCCTCCGTTTGAAGCCGTAAGGCTTAGCCGCCTGCGGGCTTTCTTGCTGGAAGAAGATCCAGTTCTTGTTGCCCGCTTGCGGACGGTGTTGGGTTTGAAGGAAGACGAGCTTCCTGAGGAACCTACAGTGGAGGGGCCTCAGCCAAACCCGAACGAATAAAATCCTTTTGCCGGTTTGGTTTTGAAGGGTAGTTTTTGAGCGTGCGCCTTTTTCTTTTCAGCTTGCTACTGGCCATTGCGGTTGGTCGCAAGCTCCAGTGATCTAGTCCAATTGGAGTCACAAGTTGCACTTGCTCGAATTCACACTCTGACGCAATCTGTTGCCGATGTCATTCCGAACAGTATTCCAATCGGTTGTGCTACTAGGTTTGTTGCTGGGTTGTTCTAAATCCACTGAAAAACCTGATCAATCAGGATCTATTCCTCAGATTCTCCATTTAGGTAATGGGGCAGAACCAATGGGTTTAGATCCACAAATTGTGACGGGAGTTCCAGAGCACCATATTATCTCAGCACTCATAGAAGGCTTGGTGACAGAAAATAAGAAGAATTTGAACCCAGAACCAGGAACGGCGGAGCGATGGGAAACCAGTGAGGATGGATTGGTTTGGAAATTCCACCTGCGCGAAGATGCTAAATGGTCCAACGGTGACCGTGTAACAGCAACCGATTTTGTCCAAAGCTATCAGCGGATGCTAACGCCTTCATTGGGTTCTCAGTATGCCTATATGTTGCATGTAGTAAAAAATGCGGAGGCTTACAATTCTGGTAAGCTTAAGGATTTTTCCCAGGTCGGGTTCAAGGCAATAAACGACAAACAACTGAATATAACGCTTAAGGCCCCCACACCTTACTTCCTCTCTCTGCTAAACCATTACTCGTGGTTCCCCGTGCACATTCCATCGATAAAAAAGCACGGCGGTATTGATAAGCCCGACAACCGTTGGACTCTCCCGGGCAACTTTGTTGGCAATGGCCCGTTCATTCTCGACAAGTGGGAAATTAATAAAGTCATCGTTGTCAAAAAGAGTCCGACATACTGGGATCGTAAAACTGTGAAGCTTGAAGAAATCCATTTTCATCCCATAAGCGATGTGGAAGTTGAGGAACGAGCTTTCCGTTCCGGACAAATCCACGTTTCTAACACCATCCCACTCAATAAAATTGAGGTGTATAGGAAAAAGGACGCGGAGAAATTACGAATCGACACTTACCTCGGAACTTATTTCTATCGACTCAACACCAAGCGTAAACCACTGGATGATAAGCGCGTGCGCATGGCTCTGGCCTTGGCTGTCGATCGTGAGAGTATTGTACGAAACATCCATTACCGCACTGTGAAGGAGGCCGGCAACATTACGCCTCCCGGAACAGGTGGATATACTTATCAAGGTTTGCCGCTCAAGTATGATCCCGATAAAGCCCGTCAATTACTATCTGAGGCAGGCTTTCCTGGAGGCCAAGGGTTCCCAAAACTGTCCGTACTGTACAACAGTAGCGAGCAACATCGGCGTATGGCCGAAGTTATCCAGCAAATGTGGAAAAAAAACCTCGGAATTGAAATCGAGTTAGCCAACGAAGAATGGAAAGTTTATCTCAAGACTTCACAGGAGATGGACTACGACATTAGTCGCGCTGGGTGGATTGGAGATTATCCCGATGCAAATACTTTCCTCGACATGTGGTTGACGGATGGCGGTAACAATTACACCGGATTTTCCTCAGTAGAATATGATAAGCTTATTTCTGATGCGGCTAATGCACCCTCGGTCGAGGCTCGATTGACGTTATTCCAGAAAGCCGAAGAGTTACTTATGAATGAGATGCCTATCCTTCCAATTTATTTTTACACCGCGCGATACCTCATTGATCCACAAGTGCGTGAATGGCATCCGACGATTCTGAACCATCACCCCTATAAGCACGTCTACCTCGCACCTGCCAAGTAATTCAATGTGGAAACTGATTGCCTTTCGGCTGCTTAAGGCCATCCCAGTGTTGCTGATCGTGGCTACGCTCACTTTTTTCATGCTTCGCCTCACTAAAGGCGGGCCTTTTGATCAGGAGAAGCCAATCCAAGATGAGGCCATTCGCAAGCAACTCTTGGCCCATTATGGCATGGATAAGCCCTTGGGCAGTCAATACCTTGACTTCATAACCAACCTCGCACAGGGCGATCTCGGACCTTCGTTCAAACACCAGGGGCGCCAGGTCAATGAGGTGATTGCTGAAGCCTTTCCGCGTTCGGCAGAACTGGGGTTATGGTCGCTAGCTGTCGCCATGGCGCTTGGTCTTGCGGCAGGACTAATTGCTTCGCTTAAAAAAAATAGCTTCCTTGATTACTGCCCCATGGCTCTTGCGATGATAGGCATATGTGTTCCTACATTCGTAATGGGGCCCCTGCTCATCCTGTCCTTTTCACTTGAACTAGAATGGTTCAACGCATCAGGTTGGAATTCCTTTAAGGATCGCATTCTGCCTGCGCTTACTCTTGGTGGTGCTTACGCTGCCTACATTGCCCGTCTCACGCGTGGAGGCATGCTTGAGGTATTGAGTCAGGATTATATCCGAACTGCACATGCCAAGGGTGCTTCACCCGCCCGGGTTATCCTGCATCACGGTTTACGTGGCGGTCTTTTGCCTGTGGTTGCTTTTCTCGGTCCGGCTGCTGCGGGGTTGTTGGCTGGCTCCTTTGTGGTTGAGACCATCTTTCAAATCCCGGGCTTAGGGCGGCATTTTGTGGAGGCGGCATTTAACCGTGACTATACCATGGTTACCGGAACCGTTCTTTTTTTCGCCACACTAATCATCCTCTTTAATCTCATCGTAGATGTTGTCCAAATTTGGCTAAACCCTCGACTGCGCTCTACATGAATGATTTACCCAGCCAAGGCCAAGCCGAGTCCACTAGTTCCTTGTGGCGGGACGCTTGGATACGTTTACGCCGTAATCGGTTAGCAGTTTTTGGTGCATGTGTTTTAGTGTTAATGGGCGGACTCAGCATAATTGCACCTTGGATTGCCCCTTATGGATATGAAACCCAAAACCTAGAGCTAAAGGCAGTGCCGCCGCAGTTGAGCTGGAACACGATGCAGGCGGTATATGGACGTTGCACTCTAGAACAGGCACGAACCAACGCCGAGCAACTTGGAGGTGCGCTAGGCAAGATAGAAAATGCTCAAGTTGCCGCATTACTGCACGGAACCATTGATGAGCGTGACTATGGCGAGACGATGTGGGTCTCTGATTGGCAGGGCGCTGGGCCCAAACGTATTGAAATTAGCTCTGATGGCTTCACTCCGTTGGATGATGCCGGCGACGAGGCAACTTTTCTTTACCTGCATTCGCGGGCGCATTGGCTGGGCACGGACGAATTAGGGCGCGACCTTTTTACACGACTGCTCTACGGCGGACGTGTGTCATTAATGGTGGGGTTATGCGCTACGTCGGTTTCTCTTACCATTGGCGTGCTGTTCGGGGCAGTGGCAGGTTATTTTGGCGGTCGTACAGACGATCTGATGATGCGTTTCGTCGACGTCCTCTACGCACTGCCGTTCACCATTTTTGTAATCCTGCTCACGGTTATTTTCGAACGTAACATCTGGAATCTGTTTCTCGCTATTGGCGCGGTTGAGTGGCTCACCATGTCACGGATTGTGCGTGGCCAAGTGCTTACGCTTCGTCAGCAGGAATTCATTGAGGCAGCTATTGCACTCGGTATACCCCGATGGCGTATTATTTGGCGCCATATCATACCTAATTGCCTTGGGCCAGTGATTGTTTATACCACTCTAACGATTCCGGTTGTAATGCTTCTTGAGGCTTTTCTTAGTTTCCTTGGATTGGGGGTGCAGCCACCAATGAGCTCGTGGGGGTTGTTAATTAGAGATGGATCCAAAGTGCTTGAAGAATTTCCCTGGTTGATGATTTTTCCTGGTTCAGTATTAGCAGCTACCCTCTTTTCACTAAATTTTCTAGGTGACGGCTTGCGTGATGCACTGGATGTGAGAATTTCTAAAGACTGATCTATGGCTATCCTTGAAGTTGAAAATCTTAAAACCTGGTTCCACACACGTGATGGCGTGGTCAAGGCAGTTGATGGCATATCATTCGATCTGGCACCGGGTAAGATACTCGGCATCGTTGGAGAATCCGGCTCGGGGAAATCTGTTACCGTGCATTCACTGATGGGCTTAGTGCCTCAGCCGCCTGGACGAATAGAGGGTGGAAGCGCCCACTTTGATGGTAGCGATTTGATTCGGTGTGCGCCACGCGAGTTGCGTGCAATCAGGGGCAAGCGTATCGCAATGATTTTTCAAGATCCGATGACTTCGCTCAATCCGTACCTGCGCATTTCTGAGCAACTCATCGAGCCGCTCCTGATTCATGGCTTGGCCGAGCGCGAAGAGGCGTTAAAGAAAGCCATTGCGATGCTAGAAAAGGTGGGAATAAAAGATGCCGCCGAACGTATTCATTCTTATCCACATGAATTCTCTGGAGGCATGCGCCAGCGCGTGATGATTGCCATGGCGTTGATCACCGATCCTGAGGTGCTCATTGCCGATGAACCCACCACAGCACTCGATGTCACTGTGCAGGCGCAGATCCTGCGGTTGCTCAAAGAACTGCAGGCGGACCTCGGCGTGTCGGTGATTTTCATCACGCACGATTTGGGCGTGATTGCCGAGTTGGCCGATCGCGTGGTGGTGATGTATCGCGGCCATATCGTGGAGCAGGGAGATGTGCTTTCTATTTTTGATCAACCGCAACATCCCTACACCAAGGGCCTGCTCGCTTGTCGGCCGCGTTTGGAATCCACGTTCAAAGTGCTGCCTACAGTTTCCGATTACCTAGATGAAATGGAGGTGGACGGCCAGGTGGAACTCAGCGAAAAGCCGGATGCCGCCGCGCACATTGAATCCCTGCAGCAAGTGGCCGATCAGGAGATTGATGAAAACGATCTGCTTCTTGAGGTGAGCGGGCTGCAGGTGCATTTTCCAGAACGCGCCGGGTTCTTCTCTGCGCCGAAAGGGGTGGTGAAGGCGGTGGACGGCATTAGCTTCACCGTGCCGCGCGGCAGCACGCTCGGGTTGGTGGGCGAATCGGGCTGCGGTAAAACGACCACCGGCCGTGCTATTCTGAATCTCGTGGCGCCCACTGAGGGCAGTGTACAATTTGCCGGCCAAGAAATTGCCGGCTTCGACGCGGCAGCCATGCTGCCGTTGCGCAAGCGGATGCAAATCATCTTTCAGGATCCATATTCCTCGCTCAATCCGCGCCTCACCATCGAGCAGGCACTGGCGGAACCGATGGCCGTACACGGAATTGGTCGGCATCACGCCGAACGCCGTGACCGCGCGGCGGCGTTGCTGGATGAGGTGGGGCTGGATGCACGATTCCTGCGCCGCTATCCGCATGAATTCTCCGGTGGTCAACGCCAGCGGATCTGCGTGGCGCGTGCGCTGTCGCTGGAGCCAGAATTTATTGTGTGTGACGAGGCCGTCAGCGCGATGGATGTCTCCGTGCAGGCGCAGGTGTTGAATCTGCTTAAAGAACTGCAACTCCGCCGCAATCTCACCTACATTTTTATCAGCCACGACTTGAGCGTGGTGAAATTCATGGCTGATACCATGGCCGTGATGGAAGGCGGGCGGATTATTGAGCAAGGCTGCGCCGAGGAGATATACGCGAATCCTTCCGAGGCCTATACCCGCCGCCTGATTGATGCCATCCCGCGTGACAGCGTGAGCTTCATCCGCGAGCGGGTGGGGTAGTGCTTATTCCCCCTCGTTGTCTTCGTTGACTTCCGGTGTGTTGGAAGTGTCGTTTGTGGTCGTGTTGGAAGTCTGTTCAGCGGAGCTGCTGTTTGTGTTTGTCGTACTCAGACTGCCTTCTCCTGTGGAGGTATTGAGGGATCCATCTATTTCTCCAGTCGTGTTGCCACCAGTGCCGGTGCCTTTGGTCGGAGGAGGCGTGCCGCCGCCTTGGCCGAGTTGATCGCTGAGATCATCCGGGTGCATCAAGGGGAGGGACAGCAAGAGGCAGAGTACGAGGAACAAAACGGCGTTCCACTTGGTTAGCTTGGTCAGCACATTGCCGGCACCAGCACCGAAGAGCGCGTCAGTGGTGCCGCCGCCAAAGGCGGTGCCGAGGCCGGCCTCTTTCTTGGGCAGCTGCACCAGCACTAGCAGGATGAGGAACAGACAGTTGAGAAAGAGAACGACAGTGAGAAATTTACTCAGGATATCCATGATGTTTTTCTAGTTACGCGTGTTGTTGATGATATCAGAAAAGCTGCGGGCTTCAAGGCTGGCGCCTCCGACGAGGGCGCCGTCTACGTCCGGCTGGCCAAGCAGTTCCTCGGCATTAGCGGGTTTAACGCTGCCACCGTACTGGATGCGGACGGCTTTGGCGACTTCTTCACCGTGGCTCTTGTTGATCTCGCTGCGAATGAAGGCGTGGACTTCTTGTGCCTGTTCGGAGGAGGCGGTCTTGCCGGTGCCGATGGCCCAGACGGGTTCATAGGCGATCACGGTGTCCTTTAGTTGTTCAGCATCCAAACCGGCCAGACTGCCGGCAATCTGTTGGCCGACGACGGACTCGGTTTCGTTGGCTTCACGTTGAGCTAGGGTTTCGCCCACACAGACGATTGGCTTGAGGCCAGCGGTCAAAGCGGCCTTGGTCTTGGCATTGATCAGGGCGTCGCTTTCCTTTTGGTACTCGCGTCGCTCGGAGTGGCCAAGGATCACGTAATGTACACGCAGATCGCGCAGCATGCCGGCATTGATCTCGCCGGTGAACGCGCCGTAATCGTTCTCGCTCATGTTCTGGGCGCCCACCTTGATGAGGCTGTTCTTGAGCTTGGCGGACACGGTATCCAACGCGGTGAACGGCGGGCATACCACCACGTCCACATCGGTCTGTGTGCCGAGGTCGCGGTCGAGGGCTTCCACCAGGTCCGTGGCTTCGGCCACGGTTTTGTTCATCTTCCAGTTGCCGGCGATGATCAGTTTACGTTCTTTGTTCATGCGAAAAATTATTTGTCGGACAGGGCGGAGACGCCGGGGAGTTCCTTGCCTTCGAGGAATTCTAGGCTCGCCCCGCCGCCGGTGCTCATGAAGGTGACCTGATCGCCGAGCCCGGCCTTGTTCAGTGCCTTCACGCTGTCGCCGCCGCCGATGATGCTCTTGGCGCTGGAGGCAGTGGCCTCGCAGACGGCACGGGCCACGGCAAAGGTGCCGCTCGCAAAGCGGTCATCCTCGAAGATGCCCATTGGGCCGTTCCACAAAATCGTCTTCGCGCCTTTGATCACTTCGCTGTAGCTGTCGGCCGATTTGGGGCCGATATCCACACCCTCGACGTCGTCGGGGATATTTTCATCATCATTGACCCGATGATCGCCAAAGGCAAATTTGCCGTCGATCTCGGTGGGCTCGGCCACCACGTTGTCGGAAGGAATGAGAAATTGAACGTTGCGTTCGGCGGCCTTTTCGAGGGCGGCTTGGGCGACGTCGACCTTGTCGCGTTCCACCAGCGATTTGCCGACTGTGAGGCCTTTGGCCAGTTTGAACGTGTACGCCATGGCACCGCCGATCAGGATGGTATCGGCCTTTTCCAGCAGGCGATCGATCACCTTGATCTTATCGGAGACCTTCGCGCCGCCGAGGATCACTACGAACGGGGCGGCGGGTGAATCGAGTTCGTCCCCGAGAAATTGCAGTTCGCGCTCCATCAAGAGGCCAGCGGCGCATTGGCCGCCGCGGGCGGCGATCACGTTGGCCACGCCGGCGGTGGAGGCGTGGGCGCGGTGGGCGGCACCGAAGGCGTCGTTCACATACACATCCGCGTTGGCGGCGAGTTGCTCGGCGAACGCGGCGTCATTGGCTTCCTCTTCAGCGTGGTAACGGACGTTTTCCAGCAGGAGCAAACCGCCTTCTTGCAGTTGATCCACAGCTTCGGTTACGGCCTCGCCGACGCATTGGTCGCAAAAGGCGACCGGTTGGCCGATGAGTTCGGCGAGTTTATCGGCCACAGGGCGGAGGCTCATGGACGGCACACGCTCGCCCTTGGGCCGGCCGAGGTGGGCGGTGAGGATCACTTTGGCGCCCTTATTGATCATCGCCTTGAGCGTGGGGAGTGTGGCGCGGATACGGGTGTCATCATTGATCACCATCGCGCCGTCCTGTTCGGCCATCGGCACGTTGTAGTCCACGCGGGTAAACACCCGTTTACCCTTCACATCCAAATCGTTAACGGTGAGTTTCGCCATAAAACGGGCCGCGGAGAATAGCGCACGGGTTGGGCCGGTGGAAGCAGAAAAACGGTGAAATTCGGCCTTTTTAGCGGGACTTCAGAAAGTTTACCGCATCGACGAAATCGGCCGGCAGCGGCGCATTCACCTTCATTTTCTTCCCGGAAAGGGGATGTGTGAAGCCCAGCGCGGCGGCGTGAAGCATCTGGCGCGGGGCTACATAGCCGGTGCGTTGGGCAAATTGCCGGGCTGGGCGACCACCATAGACCGGGTCGCCCACCAGTGGACATCCCAGATGTTGGAGGTGCACACGAATCTGGTGCGTGCGGCCGGTGTGCAGCGCGGCCTCCACCAACGCTGAATCGCGCAATGCCTCAAGCATACGGAAATCCGTATGCGAATCGCGGCCGCGCTCCACGATCGCCATTTTTTTTCGGTGCACCGGATGGCGCGCAATCGGGGCCTTGACCGTGAGGCGTTCCTTGCGCGGTTGGCCGCAGACAAGCGCCTGATAAATCTTGGTGGTTTTGCGATTGGCGAATTGAGCGGACAAGGCGTGATGGGCCGAGTCGTCCTTGGCCACCACCAGACAGCCACTGGTGTCCTTGTCCAGTCGATGCACAATGCCTGGCCGTGCCACGCCGCCTACGCCGCTCAGTTGTCCGGCACAGTGATGGAGCAGGGCATTTACCAATGTACCGCGCGCATGGCCGGCGGCCGGATGCACCACGAGTCCGGCGGGTTTGTTGATGACGAGCAGACGATCGTCTTCGTACAACACCTCCAGCGGAATATCCTCCGGTTGCGCCTCGGCCGGCTCGGGATCGGGCCAAGTGATGACGATCTCTTCGCCGGCGCGCGGATGATGCGTGGCTTTGACCGTTTTTCCATCCACGCGCACGTCGCCATCCTGAATGAATCGTTGAAAGGTGCCGCGGGAGGTGTCGGGGAATTGTTTTTGCAGAAACTTGTCCAGCCGTGCTTGGGGCTGGGAAATCTCCACCCGCAGTGTCTCACGCCGGTTCATTGCTCCTCGGAAGGTTCCGGCTCGATCTTTTCGCGTGTGGACAGCAGATACCACATTGCGCCGCCGGCAATCAGGAGGAGGATGCTGATGCCTTGGCCGGAGGTCAATGTGCCAAACCACAGGCTGCCCCTACCATCGGCCCGGAAGAATTCCATGGCTAAACGCAGCACGGCGTAGGCGAGCAGATACGTGGCGAACACCTGACCGTTGAATTTGCGATTGCGAAAGAGCCACGCCAAGGCGCCGTACAGTGCGAGGTTCAGCACGCTCTCGTAGATCTGCGTAGGATGGACATGTGCGGATTGAGTGCCGTGAGTTTCAGGGAATTGCACGGCCCAAGGAAGGTCGCAGGGTTTGCCGTAGCAACAGCCCGTCATGAAACAGCCGATGCGTCCGAAGGCGTGGCCGAGCGCGAAGCTGGGCGCCAGCGTGTCGAAGGTCGCCCAAAGCGGCATTTTAGTTTTCAGTGTGAACAGCCAAACCGCGAGTGCCGTGCCGAAGAGCGCCCCGTGAAAAACCATGCCGGAGCGTTGCATGAACAGGTTCTTGAACGAGTCATCACCCCAGTGATTGATGACGTACAGGATCTTGGCACCGGCGATGCCTCCGATGAACATCCAGAGCATAAGGTTCGAGATGTCCTCGGCATTGAGTCCGATGCGCATGCCGCGCCGGCCGGCCGTCCAAAGGCCGACCATGAAGCCGGTGGCCAGCAGAATGCCGTACCAATGGACTGTGACGCCGCTTAGATCAAACGCTACCGGATGCACGTCCGAACGGTAGGCGTGAGGCGGAGCGGAGGCAAGTCCGGCTTATTTGGCTTTTGATACGGAACAATTTGCGGTACCCACGCGCGGTGGCATCACTGGCTGAGGAAGTAAGGGCGCGGGCGGCAGAGCAGTTGGCTTTGCCTGAAGGCGCCGTGCCCTCCAGAGAACTGCCACGCTTCAAACGGTTTCTTAGGGACGAATCCACTCGGCTGAAAAAACTTCACCGGAGTGGCGGTCTGGGTCGTGAATTGTGCCGGGCGCGGGCGGCTGTGATGGATACGATTATTGCCGAGTTATTTACTACGGCGGTGGAACAGGCACCGTTGGGCGATTTAAAAGCGCCGCCGCCCATGGCGGTGATTGCCATCGGTGGTTATGGCCGGGAGGAGTTGAATCCGCAAAGCGATATCGACATTCAGTTCCTGTGTGATGACCAATTGTGGCGTGGCGCCAAGCCGCATGAATATCTGCAGAGCGTCACCGATACGGTGCTCTACATGCTTTGGGATTTGGGGCTGAAGATCGGGCACTCCGTACGGCGCGTGCGGGATTGCGTGGAGGAGGCCAACAAGGATATGCAGTCTAAGACGGCCCTCATCGAGTCTCGGTTGGTTGTTGGCGCGGCGGAATTGTTTGGTCGGATGGAACAGCAGGTTGACAACAAATGCGTGAAGCCGTTCGTCGATAAATACATTGCCCTTCGTATCGAGGATCAATCAGCGCGCCGCAAAAAATATGGCAACGCCGTGACCATGCAAGAGCCTAACATAAAGAATGGCTGCGGTGGCCTGCGCGATTATCAGAACCTGCGCTGGATGATGCACTTCAAATGCGGTCTGCGGCTCGTTGAGGATCTGGAAACCGAAAAACAAATCAGCAAAGCGGATGCAGAGAAACTGGAGGCGGCTTATTCGTTTTTGTTGCGTGCCCGCAATGAGCTGCATTACCAACTCGACCGGCCGGTTGATGCGCTGACCAAGGCCGTGCAGCCGAAGATCGCCTGGCAACTGGGCTACACCAACCGTTCCCCGGCGAAACGATTGGAGGCGTTCATGGGCGATTACTATCGGCACGCCCGCAATATCGATCTGATCGTGCGTGCCATTGAACGCCGGCTTGCGATCGTGGAACGGCCCGGCTGGCAACAGGCAATCGGCCGGTGGATGCGCGGTAGTACCGAGCAGGTGATCGATGGATTTCGGATTTCCGATGGCGAAATCAATTATGTGAAACGCACGGTATTCAAGGATCAGCCGCGCAAACTTATGCGCGTGTTTCTGCTGTTGCAACGCCACAGCGTGCGCTTGCATCCGGATTTGTCGCAATTGATTCGTGACAATGCCTGGCGCATGGATCGCAAGCTGCGCGTCGATCCGCATGTGCATGAGACGTTTCTGGAGATACTCAATCAACCCGGTGCTGTTGGGCATGTGCTGCGTCGGATGCATGAGCTGGATTTACTCGGCAAATACATGCCCGAATTCGGCCGCCTCACCTGCCTGGTGCAACACGAGTTTTTTCACCAGTATACGGTGGATGAACACACGTTGGTATGTATCGAAAAGCTTGATGGCCTGTGGGAAGGGCGCTGGGAGGGGTATAAGAAATATCGCGAGGTGTTTGAGGAAATCGACCGGCCCGCCACCCTGTATCTTGCTTTGCTGTTGCATGATGCGGGTAAAGGCATCGAGACCGACCGCCACGAACGCGAAGGCGAACGCGTGGCCGAACACGTGGCGGATCGCATGGGCGTGGATGAGGCGGCAACGGATAGTCTCCGGCTGATCATTCGCCATCATCTCCTGATGGTGCAGGTGGCACAGCGGCGTGATCTGGAAGACCCACAGGTCGTGCGCCAATTTGCCGAGACATTGGAGAGCGAGGAGAATCTCAATATGCTGATGCTCCACACGCTGGCGGACTCATTGGGCACGGCGGATAATTTGTGGAACGGGTTCAAGGACATCACGCAATGGACCTTGTATTGGAAGAGCCACGCGTTTTACCGGCAGGACCCCGAGGCCGCGCGGGCGGAAGAGGAGTACCGCGATGAAATTGAAGCCAAGGCGCGCAAGCTGACTGCCGGTCGACTGCCCGATGAAGAAATCGAGGCGCACTTTGATAATTTGCCGCCGCGTTATTTCCGGACGGTGCCCGCGGATGAAATCGTGGAGGACATCGAGCTGGTTCACGATTTTTTCAAACAACAAGTCTTGCACGAAGACCGGATGCTGGATCCGGCGGTGATTTGGAAACGCGATCTGGATCGGGGCTGCTCCAATGTCGGTATTTGCACTTGGGATCGGCCGGGCCTGTTTAGTCGCGTGACCGGTGTGCTGGCTGAATGCGGATTCAATATCCTCAGCGCACAGATTTTTACGCGAGAGGATTCTATTGTGATCGACCGTTTCTTTCTGACGGATGGGCGGACCGGTGGCCTGCCGGAGGCGGACCAACGGGAGCAGTTCGCCGTGCGATTGAATGAAGCTCTGAAATCCTTTGAGGATTTGGATTTGGATTTTGCGCAACTGCCGGAATCCGGTGTGGAATACACCTCGCTCAGCGGTGAGCGGATTCCCACGCGCATCTTTTTCGATAACCACGCCAGTGAAGAATTCACCGTGATCGATCTGGAGGCTGAGGATCACATCGGCCTGCTATATGCCGTGACGCATACCCTGACCACGCTCGGTTTATCCATCGAGTTGGCCCGTATCAACACGGCCAAAGGTGGTGCCAATGACAGTTTCTATGTGGTGGAGGAAAACGGCGGTAAGCTCGAAGACACCGCATACCAGCAGTTTGTGGAGAGCATGCTGCGGCATGTGATCGCCGCTTTGCACGAGGCGTAGTTACCCTTCCAGCACGGCCATGGCTGCGGCTTGGCCGTCGCTGTGGCTGAGGCTGATATGCACGGCCTTGCCGCCTAGTTCCATCAACAGCACCTTCGCCTTGCCATGCAGATGCACCATCGGGCGGCCGCGATCGTGATGGACAATTTCCAGATCATGCCAGTTTAGCTTCTCGCCGATGCCGGTGCCAAACGCCTTACTGACCGCTTCCTTGCCGGCAAAGCGTGCGGCGATACTGGGAGAGGGGTCAGTCTGTTGCAGGCAATACTCAATCTCGTCTGGCCGCAGGAATTTTTTGAGGAACTTGTCTCCCCAACGGGAATGGACGCGGCCAATGCGGGCTACGTCGATGATGTCAATGCCCGTGCCGAAAATCATCCCCCGCGATATCCTTTCATGAGGCGTAGCATTTCCTTCACGGCTTTGGTCAGTCCTGTTTCGATGGACCGACTAATGATGCTGTGGCCGATGTTCAACTCCTCCAGATGGGGCACAGCGTGGAGGGTTGAAAGATTTTCGTAATTTAGTCCATGACCGGCATTCACCCGCAAGCCAAGCGAGTGGGCATGCTTGGCCGCGGAAATTAGCCGGTTCAATTCTCGGCGCCGGTTGCGGGCGTTGCCATGATGCTCAGCAAACTGGCCGGTATGCAGCTCAATAAATTGGGCGCCGGCTTCCGCAGCGGCATCCACCTGTTGGGCATCCGGATTGATAAACAGGCTCACCTCAATCTTCGCCCGACGCATGCGCGTGCAGATCCGCTTTACCGAGGCCAGTTGCCGGGCCACTTCTAGCCCACCTTCGGTGGTGACTTCCTCGCGTTTTTCGGGAACCAAGCAGACGATATCTGGCTTCAGCTTCAGGGCAAACCGGACAATTTCTGGCGCAATGGCCATTTCGAGATTCAGTCGGGTGCCGATGCGACGGCGCAGCGCGCGCACATCGGCATCCTGAATATGACGACGATCCTCCCGCAGATGAGCGGTGATGCCGTGTGCGCCGGCTGCTTCACAGATGATGGCCGCCTCCACCGGGCATGGTTCGCTGGCGGATTGGCCGCGATACCGAGCCTCCCGCAAGGTCGCCACATGGTCAATATTTACACCTAGCTTGAGCATCGGCGCAAGCTACGCAAAAACACCCAACTTGCCAAATATATCCTTAATGCTAGTATTTAATACATGAACCATCCCGCCTTGCGTGTAGCTGGCTATTATCTCGGGGGTGTGTTGGTTGGAAACGAAACAACGGTGCCGGTTCACTGGCTGTGGGCGGGTGTTGCGGGCGTGGTTGTGGGGTGGGCTTGGTGTTGGTGGATGCATCGGTTGTTTTCCATGGCGTTATGGCAAAGAGAATTGTGTCATGAAAATCTGGCCGGGTGGGGAGCGCAGGGAGCGGAATTGGGACGCGGGATTTGTTGGCGATTTGGGATCTTTCTGTTGGGGTGGGCTAATTATGCGGGGCAAACCACGCCCTCATCTCCAAATGATCTGCGGCATTGGGTGCCGGATGCCGGAGTCATTGCTCGGGTGGAAGGCACGGTTCTTTCCGTGCCACGGATTCAAAGAACGACCTCGGGCACGCGTCTTCAAGTCTCGATGGAGCTCGAACGCGCCCAAACCAACGGGGTATGGAGAGCGGCAGTTGGACGGGTGATGGTGTTGGGGACGAATTCCTTGAACGGAACTATTTCAAAAGGGAAACGGATAACGGTGGATGGCGTCTTGGCACCGCCTCGGCCTGCGGTAGCTCCGGGTTTCTTTGATCGCAAACAACAACTGGCAAGGCAGACTATCTATCATGAATTACAAACCGACGCGGTTTCGGAATATAAGGTGACGCCATCGGTCAGGGAGCTTTCTTGGAGCGAACTTTTTCAGACATGGGGCCGGGCCACCCTGGGCAGGGGGTTACCGGAGAATGATCCGGCCGTGGAATTGTTGTGGGCCATGGCGTTGGGATGGCGCACAGGGTTATCGGGAGATGTGGCGGCCTCGTTCATGCAGTCGGGAACAATGCATTTGTTTGCCATCTCGGGGTTGCACGTGGCGTTGGTGGCAGGAATTATGCTCGGATTGCTACGTGTATGCCGCCTCGGCCGACAAGGCGCGGCGGCGTTGGTGATTCCGTTGTTGTGGTTTTATGCCGGAGCAACGGGCTGGCAGCCATCGGCCGTGCGGGCAACGGTGATGATGACGCTGCTCTTGGGTGGTTGGGTGCTTAAGCGGCCAGTGAATGTGTTGAACTCGTTGGGGCTGGCGGCGTTCTTGATTCTCCTATGGGATCCTCAGCAAATCTTTCGCGCCAGCTTTCAACTTTCGTTTGTTGTAGTGTTCAGCCTGGCTTGCGTGGTACCGCAGGTGGCGCAATGGCTGGAGAATCAGGCGCGGCCGGATCCCTATTTGCCGAGGCTGTTGTGGTCCCGTTGGCAGCAGGGATTATTTGGGGCATCCCGTTGGTTTCTGGGAGCCTTGGCGGTTTCGGCTGGAGCTTGGCTGGCTTCCATGCCGCTGGTGGCGCACCATTTCAATCTCTTCAACCCAGTAGCGCTGCTGGCCAATGTACCAGTGGTGGTGTGTGGTATGGCGGCACTGGCAAGTTGCCTCGGGAGTTTACTGCTGGGTGTATGGCTGGAGCCGGTTTCGGTTTGGTTCAATCACGCTGCGTGGTTTTTTATGAACGCGATGATGGCGATCAGCCAATGGACGGCTGAGTTGCCAGGCGGTTGGCAGTACGTTCGTTCGCCTCAAGGATGGATGATGGCTGGTTGGTATGGTGTGTTGTTTGGCTTGGGTACAGGCTGGGCATGGCATTCGGCGCGGCGGCGGTGGATGTTTTTGGGAGTAGGAATGTTTGCCGGCTTGCTGCTGTTGGCATGGCAGAAAGATCGGGCTGTGGTGCGGATGACCTTTTTGCCGCAAGGGCCGATGGTGCACGTGGAAGGGGAGGATCTATTGGTCGATTGCGGCGATGAGTGGATGGCAGGAATGGTGGTGCCGCGGCAATTGCGCGTGCGGGGAGTGGATGAGTTGGATCACTGTGTGGTAACGCATCTCGTGACACATCATGCTGGGGGGTTGCAGATGTTGAAAGAAGCGTGCTTGCTTCGTCAGGTTTACCGGGCCCAGTCACGGAGTTCATCTCCGGTGGGCAAACAGGTGACTGGCTTGGAGTTGGTGGCGGGCGATCGGGTGGGGCGTTGGGATGTGATACATCCGGCACAGGGAGAAGATTTCCCGCGTAGTACGGATGATGCGCTGGTGTTGCTTGGAAAATTTCATGGGATGACCGTACTGCTACTGTCGGATTTGGGGCATGATGGACGACAAGCGTTGATGCGCAAGGACATGGATTTGCAGGCGGATGTGTTGGCGTTGTCTGTGCCGGACCGTAGCTTGCCAGTGGATCTGGGATTCCTGCGGCAGGTGGCCCCGAAGGTGATTGTGGTGCAGGACAGTCAGTTTCCCGTAACAGAACGGGCGTCAACCCAGTGGCTGGCACGCTTGCGGAAAAGCAATGCTACCGTGTTGAGTGTGAAGAATCTGGGTGGAATACGTCTGACGATTGAGCCCAATAGTTGGTGGCTGGAGAATGCCGGGGGTGTTTTATTTTCGCAATGACGCCAGACCGAGCCCGAGGCATCCGAGGCTGTTCATGAGGAGGAAGGCGGCACCGAGAATGGTGAGGCCTTCGGACTTGGTGACGCGTAGGGCGGTAGTGCCGCCTTCGGAGCCTTGGGCGATATCGTAGCAGATCATTTCCCGGCTGTTTCGGACGTACAAGCGACCGCCGGCGAGGGTGGGATTGTTCCAAGTCTTACCGTTCAATGACGGCAGGCGGGCGATTTCCTGATGGCCATTGGGGGAGGCAACGGCGAGGGCAATATCGCCTGTTTCACATTGGATGACGAGGTGGCCCTCGGCGAGGAGGACCTGGCCATGGCCGTAGTTATCGCCGCGCCACACTTCCTTGCCGGTGGCGGCTTCGAGGCAGACGAGGTGTGCGACGTCATCACTGTCGCCGTCGTCCAATCCGTACAAATGGCCCTCATGGAGCACGGAACTGGTGAATTTGTTTTTCAGGTGTTTGTTCTCCCAGATGAACTCAGCTTTGATCGCACCATCTTCCTCGGTGAATTTAATCAGGCCGCAGCCGTGTCCGTAGCCGCCGCTGACGAACAGATGCTGTTCATCGATTACCACGGGCTGGGAGATGTTGTTGTTGTAGTTGATGTTCCATGGGACAGACCACAAGAGGCTACCATCCTTCAACGAACGGCCCTGCATCTCGCGGGCGGCTCCAAGGATGATTTGTTTTTGGCCGGCTACGGTGGCGGTAAAAGGGGACATGTAAGCCTGGTTTTCGGCTTCAGCTTCCCAAAGAATTTCGCCGGACAATTTGTTGAGGGCTACCAAGGTGGACTTGCCGCGTGCGCGCACGCCGGTGGTGATTATCAGGGCGTCGCCTTCCACCCAAGGTGAGGCACAGGTACCGAACATCAGGTTGCGGGTTTCAAACCGTTCATGGATGTTTAGATGCCAAAGTAGTTTGCCGGTATCGGAATCGAGACAATGGAGCTGGCCTTCGGCCCCGAGGGTGTAGAGGCGGCCGTCATCATAGGTTGGGCACGTGCGCGGGCCCACGCCGCCCATGTGATAGGAGTCATCAAATTCGCCATCATATTGATGCCGCCAAAGCCCGCGGCCGTCAGTGAGGTTGTAGCAGGTGACGACCTCGCCTTGATCCCACTGTTCTAGCGTGTAGAGGCGGCCGTTGGCGATGGTGATGCTGGCGTGTCCGGCGCCCACCACGGTTTTCCAAATTTGCTTGGGCGGTGCATTGTCCCAGTCCGTGCGAATGGCCGGCCCGGAGTAGACCCCATCGCGTTTGGCGCCGCGATAGCCGGGCCAGAACGCTGGGTCGTTTTCGTCGGGATTGCGGTCCGAATATGCCCAGTTGGCATCGGAAGGCGCGGCCTGCATCCAGCGAAGTCCGCCGGGAGAGCCGCGCCCATCCCAGTCCAGCCGCACCCAGCCCGCAGCCCAGAGAATCCCTAGACCAACCATCAACTGGACTAGGCTAAGGACCAGTAAAATAATTCTTTTGCCGATCGAATCGGCAATGGTAAACAGGCCGTAGATCGGGCACAGGTAACTGATCAAACGCGGCGAGGGGGAACTGGGTTGGTCGTCACTCACTGGGCGAAGTGTATCGGGCCGGCGGCACAGGGCAACTTTTGGTTTCACACGGCGTGTGATGAAATGCGGGTTGGCGGGATTAGGTGCTGTGGATCTGGATGTGGCGGCACTGGCCGGTAAACCAGATTTGGGGCAAATGGCTAAGGGTCAGGGGTTGAGGTGTTCTCTGTGCCTCTGTGGTGAATGGCCTAACCAAGAATTTCTCTCACCACCCGGGCGGGGCGGTCGTTGGTGAGTTTTTGGGAGCGGCCGCCGTGGTGGTAGGTGAGCTGAGTGTGGTCGAGGCCGAATTGGTGGAGGAGGGTGGCTTGATAATCGTTGGCGGTGACCTTGTTGACAGTGGCGCGGTGACCGACTTCGTCGGTTTCGCCATAGATGGTGCCGGGCTTGAAGCCGCCGCCGGCGAGCCAAGTGGTGAAGCCTTGGCCATTGTGGTCGCGGCCAGGTTTGCTGCGGGATTGCACGACCGGCAGTCGGCCAATTTCGCCGCCCCAATGGACGACCGTGCTGTCGAGCAGGCCGCGTTGTTTTAAATCGGTGACGAGCGCAGCGGCGGGTTGGTCGGTGCGGCGGCAAATGGATGGCAGGCTAGCGTGAATGTTTTCGTGGTTATCCCACGGCTGGCCGTTGAGGAAGAGTTGCACAAAGCGCACGCCACGTTCGACGAGCCGCCGCGCGATGAGGCAGCGGGTGCCGTATTCCTTGGTTTCGTTTTGTTCGATGCCGTACAGCTTTTTGGTGGCTTCGCTTTCACCGCTAATATCGAGCGCTTCCTTGGCGGCGGTCTGCATGCGGGCGGCCAGTTCGAAGCTGGCGATGCGCGACTCGAGGGCGTCTTCACTGGGCAACGCCTCGGTTTGATCGGCGTTGAGGCCGCTGAGGAATTGCAGGAAATTTTCCTGAGGCGCACCGAGCAGATACCCAGGGGCGTCGAGGTTGAAGATGCGTGGTTCCCTGGCACGCAGGACGGTGCCCTGATAAAGGCTGGGCAGCCAACCGTTGCTCCAGTTGTGATTGCCATCGACCGGTTTACCGCCGGGGTCCTTGAGCACCATGTAGGCGGGTAGCTCGTTGTTTTCGCTGCCGAGCCCGTAGGTGAGCCAGGCACCGAGGCTGGGTCGGCCGGTGATGCCGGGGATGCCAGCGTTGATGTAGCGGATGGAAACCTCGTGGCCGTTGTGGCCGGTATGCATGCTTCGGATCATGCAGAGATCGTCAGCAATCTTTGCGGTGTGCGGCAGGAGTTCGCTGAAATCCATCCCGCATTGGCCGTGTTTTTTGAATTGCCACGGGCTGCCAAAGAGTTTGCGGCTGGCTTCGTTGGCGAAGCTGTACTGAACGTTGCCGCCGTAATCCATGCCGTCGCAACGCTGCAGCTCGGGCTTGGGATCGGTGAGGTCCATGTGGCTTGGTCCGCCGTGCATGAAGAGGGAAATCATTGCCTTGGCCCGAGGCGCAAAGTGCGGCTGCTTGGGCTTCAGATCAAACCGCCGCTGGGCGCGCGGAATATCCTTGGGCGTGCCGAGCAGTTTTTCTCGCTGCAACAGCCACGCCAACGCAAGACTGCCGATGCCCATGGTGTTGCGGGTGAGAAATTGTCGGCGGTTGAAAAAGTCGTTCATGCGAAAAGCTCTCTCACCACACGCGCTTTTTGGCCGTCGGTCAGGGTTTGTTCCTGGCCGGCACGTTTGTAGGTTAATTGCTCGTGGTCGATTCCGAATTGGCGCAGCAGGGTGGCGTGGTAATCGTAGTGGTTGACGATGTCCGACACGGCTCGGTGACCCCATTCATCAGTAGCACCATGGATGTGTCCTCCCTTGAAGCCGCCGCCGGCGAGCCACATGGAAAAGCCGTAGGTGTTGTGGTCACGTCCGGGACTTTTTTCGTTTTGTACGACGGGTAGCCGGCCCATCTCGCCGCCCCAATGGACGACCGTGCTGTCGAGCAGGCCGCGGCCCTTTAGATCCTTGATGAGGCCGGCAATAGGTTGGTCGATTTTTTTGCAGGACGCTGGCAGGGCGTTGGTTATATTGCCGTGATGATCCCAGTACTGGTTCTTGGTAAACACTTGAATGAACCGCACGCCGCGCTCCACCAGCCGCCGCGCAATGAGACAGCGCGTGCCAAAATCTTTAGTGGCGGGATCATCAATGCCGTACATCTTTTTAGTGGCATCGCTTTCGCCAGAGATACCCATCACGTCGGTGGCAGCAGTCTGCATGCGCGCGGCTAGTTCGAAGCTGGCGATGCGAGCCTCGAGATCTAGTTCACCGGGGCTGAGGTTGCCGCTATTGAGTTGGCTCAGAAATTCCAAAAAGTTTTCCTGTGGCTTCCCTTGCAATTCGGCAGGCGGATTGAGATTGAGGACACGTGGTTCGCGGGCACGCACAACGGTGCCTTGAAAAAGGCTGGGCAGAAAACCGGGTGACCAGTTGAGCACGCCTTCGACAGGAATGTTCGCCGGATCACGCAACACCATGTAGGCAGGCAGGTTCTGGTTTTCCGTACCGAGGCCGTAGGTAAGCCAGCTACCCAGAGCCGGCCGGCCCTTGACGGTGCGGCCGCTATTCATCGCGTGGATGGACTGGCCGTGATTGTTCACCCCTGTGTGCATGCTGCGGATCAGGCACAGCTCATCAGCCACCTCGCCAAAGCCGGGTACGAGCTCGCTGAAGTCCATGCCGCATTGGCCGTGCTTTTTGAACTTCCATTTGCTGGCCAGCACCTTGCTGCTGGCTTGCGCAGCGTTGTCGTACTTGATCTTCTCCGGAAAATCGCGTCCGGCCCATTCGTCGAGTTTGGACTTGGGATCACAGATATCCATTTGGCTCGGGCCGCCCTGCATGAAGCAGGAAATCATCGCCTTGGCCCGCGGCTTATGATGCGGCTGCTTCGGCAACAGCGTGTGCGAGGCAG
>CAJWMQ010000019.1 GCA_913042895.1 uncultured Verrucomicrobiales bacterium
CGCTACCGCACGCGTCGGGTTAAAGAGCAACCCAACCCAAACATCAAAGATTTGAATCTTCTTTCAAAGCGTTATTACGAAACATTTTTGCTCTCTTATTTAGGGGATTCAATTTCCTTATCGCGCCTTCAAGATGAGATTTTGGAATCCACAAATTCCTCAAACTCGATGGCCTCAGAACGACTGGCCAAAGTGCTCGTGATGCTTCCGGCTAATGAGAAGCATATCGCCACCGCCAATGAAATAATTGATCGCAGTATCCAAGCCGGACAAAATTCCCGATACCTTTACTGGTCTCACATGACCAAGGCGTTGATTCAATTCCGGGCCAAGGAATTTCAAGCTGCAGAAAAATGGGCCGACTCCGTGCTGAACGCCCCTGATGATGTGAGAAAACACTGGGGTAACGTCGCTCCTTGTTGGTTTCTCAAGGCCGTTTCCTTACAGCGCAGCAACAAGCCGGAGGAAGCTCGTAAGGCATTCGCCAATGGGAAACTAACCCTCGAAGCCGCATGGGAAATGGGTACAGCGGCGATCTATGACTATGCCCACGATTACCTCTTGTGTAAACAGTTGGAACGGGAAATTGGCGCCTTGATCGCGCCGAACCCGTAGGTTTTCTGCTTCACTCTTCACATTCCCTCGAAAAAGCTTTGATTTTTAAGGGGAAACCCTGTTTAACTCGCCGTTCTCCTGCAGCCGAGTAGCACGCGGGTTGTGTCCATGAGCAACGGTACGGTTTATTATTTCGACAACAACGCCACCACGCGGGTCGCGCCGGAGGTGGTGGAGGCGATGTTGCCGTTTCTCACCGAGCAATGGGGCAATCCTTCCAGCGCCTATTCCTTCGGCAACGAGGTCGGCGAGGCGGTGGACCACGCCCGCGCGCAGGTGGCGGAGCTCATCAATGCCGAACCGCGCGAAATTATTTTCACCAGTTGCGGCACTGAGAGCGACAACGCTGCGCTCAACAGCGCCCTGCAAACCCAGCCCGGCAAACGCCATATAATCACCACCGCCGTCGAGCATTCGGCAAATATCAAGTACGGGCAGATGCTTGAGAAACGCGGTGTGGAGGTCACTTGGATTCCCGTGGATCGCGCCGGACAGCTGGATGTGCACGAGATCCATGAAGCTATCCGAGAAGATACCGCCATGGTTTCAGTGATGATGGCCAACAACGAGACCGGCGTGGTCTTTCCCATTGAAGAGATCGCCGCCATCTGCCGCATCAAAGGCGTGCCTTTTCACACCGATGCGGTGCAAACGCCCGGCAAAATGGAGCTCGATGTCAAAGCCCTCGGTGTCGATTACCTTTCGCTCTCCGCACACAAGCTCCATGCGCCTAAGGGAATTGGCTGCCTTTATGTACGGCAAGGTTTACCTTATCAATCGTATATAGTGGGAGGCGGACAGGAAAGCGGGCGCCGCGGTGGCACCGAAAATGTTGCCTATATGATCGCTTTCGGAAAAGCCGCCGAAATGGCCACCGCCAGCCTAGGCGGAGAGGTAGAACGTATTCGCGCACTGCGCGATCGCATGGAGGATGGTATTCTCGAAGCCATTCCCGGCGTCACCCGTAATGGTGCCAAGGAACCGCGCCTAGCTAGCACCAGCAATCTGAGCTTTGCCGACTGCGAAGCGGAGGCCATCCTGCTGTTACTCAACCGCGAGGGTATTTGTGCCAGCAGCGGCTCGGCCTGCACCACTGGCTCCATGGCTCCCAGCCATGTGCTTATTGCCATGGGGCTTTCGCCCGAGCACGCTATGGGCGCTGTGCGGTTTAGCCTCAGCAAATATACCACCGATACTGAGGTGGATTACCTGCTCGAGAAACTGCCGGCCATCATTGAAAAACTTCGCGGGGCCTCGCCCAAAACCGAGCAACCCGCCGCCGAAGCGGTGAATTCTTAATCTAGATTTCCCCAAAAAACTTGCTATCTGTAACCTTTCCGTCATGACTGACGTCAACTTTAACTGAGTAAAACATGAAAATTGTAGCCGCTATTCTAGTCACTGCCGTTGTTAGTGCCGCCGCAACCTATTTGGTTGCTGGTAAAACCAAAACCGTAGAGGTTGAGCGAATCGTCGAAGTCAAAACCAACGACCAGGACAAAACAATTGCCGAACTCAAAAAAGCACTCGACTCAGCTAAAGCTGAGGCTGGACGGGTGGAAGTGATCGAAACAAGTGTGGCGGTTCCCGGCGTTGTTACCGAACCGGCAGATCTAATCGACAAACTGGCCGCCGATGAGATGACGGGGGAGGGTAATGAATCCCAGCGACGTGTAATTCACTACTTTGAGAGTCTGGTGGATGCTGGAGACCAAGCTGTGCCGGCGATCAATGCATTTTTGGATAGTAAAGTGGACCGTGAATTTGGCCGCCAATCTTTTCGCCAGCAGATGCAAATCACTAACACCCAGATGGATGAGATGAAAAAGCTCAGCGAAAAACACCGGGAAGTTATGGGCACAAAAATGCGCGAGATTTGGGGCAACCAAGAAATCTCTATGGATGAAAAACGAGATGAAATGAGAGCTTATTTCACCAAACTCGGTGATGAGTACAAATCATTGATGACGGACGAACAAAAAGCCCAAATGGATGAAATGGGCGATGATGGATTTCGCTCTCTTCGATCCATGATGGGATGGGGCTGGGGAGGCCGCGATCGCGGTGGACGCCGATAACAATTTTTGAATAACATGAAACTCTACACTACCTACATTTCGATTCTGGCTTTAACAATTTCCCTGTACGCCCAACCCGGTGGCGGTCGTGGTCCTGGTGGCGGAGGCCCCGGTGGCGGCCGTGGCCCTGGCGGTGGAGGCCCCTTTGGCGGTCGTGGTCCTGGTGGTGGCGAACGTGGTCCTGGTGGTGGCGAACGTGGTCCTGGTGGTGGCGAGGGTATACAGATGAGGCCTGATTCCCTTAGGATGGGTCTTATTGAGACCCTTGGTAGGATTGGAACCAATGATGCCGAAGCAACCTTAGTAAAAATTCTGGGTTACACTGCCAGTGGAGTAGAAGTAAATTTGATTGATCAGCAACTAACGCTCATGGCCGAAGGTGAGCACCAGTTTAAAAAACAGGTATTAGGCGCAGCCAAAGATATTCTGATCAACCCACCGGCCCTTTCAGAGGTTCCCACCCGCCTCGAAGGACGTTCATCCAACGCTCTTTGGGGCCTAATAATCCGCTATAAAGACCTCACTTTTGCTGAAGAAGCAGAAACCCTTTTAGTCAAGGATGGATCCGTAAATGGATCTGCTTTGGAGTACTTCCGTAGGGTGATGGAAGATAAATCGGTCCCCGTTTTGGCTAAAGCTTACCAGCAAGGGAATTTGGATGACCGCGGGAAAGAGCAACTATACCGTATAATCAACGATTATATTGACCAACATCCCCAGGCAGGACAAGTGATGGTTGAGCGCTTTCAGGGGTATCTCGTGAAAATGGGAGAAGAAGAAGCCGAACGCGCCAAAGCCCAAGCCGAACGTGAAGCAGCAGCAGCACGTGGTGAAAACAATGGTGGCCGGGGTGGCGATTTTTTCCGTAACATGTTTGGGGGAGGAGGAAGCCGATCTCGTGAGGCCGCCATACGTGAAATTAGGAGACTAGGAGAAGGTCGCCCAGACACGGATGCCTTAGCTCTACGACAAGCTGCTCTCACCGGACTAAAGGCCGCCACAAGCGATGCGGACTTCGTAGCAATGTTTGATTCAGTTGAAAAACGTCTACAAGCCCTTACCAACCCAGATGCGGAAGGCTTCTCCGAGCGCTTTGAAATGAGAGACCCTCAACGTGAACGTCGTGACGAAGAACGCCGAAAACAAATGGAAGAATTTCGTAAACGTCAGGAGGAAAGACGTAACAACCAAAATAACAACCCTACATCAGAGTAGATTTAAACTCCCCTAAATTTCCTGTAGCCGCGCGCAATGCGCGGCTTTTTTCTTTTTACATCAGTCCCCAGGACTCGAGCGGTCATCAAGTAGATATTGTAGGTAAACAACATCCCGCCATTGACCGAATTTACAGCCGGCTTGACGAAACGTACCGGCTGTTCGGAACCCCAGCCGCTGATGAAGCTTCAGGCTCGGTTCATTTTTTGAATCAATCACCGCCAGCAGGCAATGCAACCGGCGTTCACGGGCTGTTTCCAGCAATCCTTCCAACAGCAAGCCGCCTATCCCTTGTCGACGATATATGGCATCCACATACAACGCCACCGAACCGGTAAAGCGAAATCCACTCCGCTCCTGATGCGGTCCGAGCGAACCCCAACCAACCACCAAGCCGGCCCGTTCTGCAACTAAGATTGGGAAATTGCGCTGGTAATAATATTCAAACCACTCCTCGCGCTGGCGCAAGGTATTGGGGGAATCCTCGTAGGCCGCCGCGGGCTCTCTCACCGCTGCGTTGTAGATCACCAAAATCTCCGGCACATCCTCGCGGCGGGCAGCTCGAATGGTCACCGTCTCGCTCACGGTCTGAACCAACCACAGGAAATGGTGACCGACGAGTATTTTTGGCGATTTGACAGTCGACCTGTTTCGCGTATGCTCCCCGCCCCTTCAATGAAAAAGCGTAAATTGAACGTCGCCGTTGCAGGCGTAACCGGTGCGGTCGGGCAAGAAATGCTCCGCGTGCTGGAAGCCCGCCGTTTTCCCGTGGATCAGCTGATTCCGCTGGCCTCCAAACGCAGCGCCGGCAAACGCATCGGTTTCAAGGGCAACCGCTACACCGTGCGCGAACTCACCAAGGATTCATTTACCGAGGTAGACATCGCTCTCTTCAGTGCCGGGAGCGGCATCAGCAAGGAATACGCCCCGGCCGCAGCAGCCGCCGGCGCGGTGGTGGTGGATAATTCCAGTGCCTTTCGTATGGATAAAACCGTGCCGTTGGTCGTGCCGGAAATCAATGGAGCCGATGTCAACAACCACACGGGTATCATCGCTAACCCAAACTGCTCTACCATCATTACCTTGATGGCCCTGAACCCGCTGCATCAGGCGTTTGGCGTGAAACGAATTTTTGCCTCCACCTACCAGGCCGTCAGCGGCAGTGGCGCGCAGGGGATTATTGAACTGGAACAACAGATCAAATCCCTCGCCCGCGGCCGTCAGGTGAAGACCGAAGTGTACCCGCACCAAATCGCCTTCAACGCCCTGCCCCACGTCGATGCGTTTCTCGACAACGGCTACACCAAGGAGGAAATGAAACTGGAAAACGAAGGCCGCAAGATCATGCATCATGCACGCTTCAAGGCCAGCAGCACCTGTGTGCGCATCCCCGTGTATCGTGCTCATTCCATTTCCGTAAATGCCGAATTCACCAAGCCCGTCACCGTGACCTCCGCACGTCGTGTGCTCAAGAAAGCGCCCGGGCTGGATCTCGTGGATGATGTGAAAAAAAATCTCTACCCGCTTGCACTCGACATGGCCGAACAGGATAACTGCGCTGTGGGCCGCGTCCGCAAAGATTGCGCTATGAAAAACGGCCTCAGCTTCTGGGTGGTCGGCGATCAGATCTTAAAAGGCGCCGCGCTCAACGCCGTACAAATCGCCGAGCTCGTCGCCAAAGGCTAATCAACCCCAGCGTTGCTATCGTCTTCGACGCTCTGTAACCTCAAGTTTCAATTGCGCGTCAATCAATTGAATATGAGATTACTCATTTTTAGCATGTCCCTATTGCTGACCGGTGCCGCTTTCTTGCAATCCGCACCGGTTAAAACCTTGGCCGACAAGTCCATTGATCCCCTCAAGGGAGCCACGCCTGTTGTCATGTTTTTCACCACCAACGACTGCCCCGTTGCTAACAAAATGGTTCCGGAAATTCGGCGAATAACCGATGACTACAGGGGGAAAGTTCGTTTTCTGATGGTGTACACCGATCCGCAAAGCACCCTGCAGGAACTGAAAACACACCAAGAGGATTATCAGCTAAAGTCCATCCTCGCAACGCACGACCATAATCACATACTAGTTCGAGCAGCCGACGCAAAAATCACACCCGAAGCCGCCATTCTCATTAATGGCAAAGCCGTATACCGCGGTCGCATCAATAATTACTATGAGAATTTCGGTAAACCTAGACGCGTAATCACCGAACACGATTTACGCATTGCAATCGATGCAGTACTAGCCGGCAAACCAGCACCTGCACCGCGCGGAAAATCGATCGGTTGTTACATCACTAAGCTTAAATAAAAATGCGTAATTTTTTACTCACCGCCACTTTGTTGATCGAATTGGTGTGTGCAGAAGCCAAGGAAATCACGTTCACTCAACACGTCGCACCGATTATTTTCCAGAACTGCACCTCATGCCATCGCCCTGGTGAAGCTGGCCCGTTCGCTTTGATGTCCTATAATGACGTAAAGAAGCGCGGTAAACTGATACAGCTTGTCACCGAAGACCGCATCATGCCCCCGTGGCATGCACAAAAAAGCACCTTTAAATTTCACGGCGACCGACGCTTAAGCGAAGAACAGATTTCCACAATTGCCGAATGGGTTGAAAGCGGCATGCCTGAAGGTGACCATGATAAACTTCCCTCCTTACCAAACTTTATTAATGGATGGCAGCTTGGCAAACCAGACATGGTAGTGGGGATGAGCGAACCATTTCCTGTCCCCGATGAGGGGCGTGACATTTACCGTAGCTTTGTAATTCCTTTAGATCTGCCAGAGGGTAAATGGCTTAAAGCCATCGAGTTTCGTCCAGATGCAAGGAGCGTAGTACATCATTGCTTATTCTTTTATGACACTACCGGAGAAGCCAGACGTCTCGACAAAAGCGACCCTCATCCCGGATTCCGCCGGATGCGTCAACAAGGTCGCGGCATTGGCCCTCTGGGCGGTTGGGCTGTTGGAGGTCAACCTGAAAAGCTGCCGGAAGATTTGGCTTACTATTTGCCTAAAGAAGCCGATCTTGTGTTATCCATGCACTATCATCCCTCCGGCAAACCAGAACGAGACCAGTCGAGTGTAGGCCTACATTTTACAGATCAAAAACCCAGTACATCCTTCACCGGAGTTCAACTACCACCAGCCTTTGGGGCCCTGAATCGCATCAGTATTCCAGCCGGGGAGAAGGCTTATACGGTTACCGATGAGTTCACCCTCCCGATTGATGTGGAGGCATTTGCCGTCAGTGCCCATGCCCATTATCTGGGCAAGCAACTACGGATGACCGCCACTTTACCGAAAGGAGAAATTCTCGATCTCCTAAATATTCCCGACTGGGATTTTTCATGGCAGGAACAGTATCAATTTGAAGAATTCATCAAATTGCCCCGCGGCACTAAGCTGGCCTCAACCGTAGTATGGGATAACTCTGCCGAAAATCCGAGCAACCCGAATATCCCGCCCCGCCGTGTCCGATGGGGACCGGAAAGTGATGATGAAATGGGTAGTCTCACCCTGCTCGTCCGTCCTGCCGAAGGCCAAAACATTGGAACACTGAATTCACTTTACCGCCTTCATGTCGGGCAGGTGGCGCGCAACCCAAAACCGGCCACTCTCTCCAAACCAGTCGAAGAGCAATTCCAAGAGCGTGGCCATTTGATTGTTGCTGGCATACTTGAGCGTTCAGACAAGAATGGTAATCGTAAGATTGATCGTGGTGAGGAACCGATATGGCTTAAGCGATCATTTGACCGAGTTGATACTAATTCCGATAACGCTCTTGATCAGGAGGAAATGATGACTGCCCTAAAACGGTTACGACGATAAGGATGAAACTCGCTGTACCCATTTTTATTGCTGCCGTACTAGGTGCGGTAATGACCTATATAACCGTCAAATCTCCCGCACCGAATCGCACCCCGGATTCAACCGAGCAAGAGTCCCAGATTTCTCAATTACGCAAAGAGTTAAATGCCGCAAAAGCCCGAACCGCCCGTGTTGAGACAGTGGAGATTCGCACGGAAGCCCCAACCGAAACCCAACCAAAATCCACCGGACCTGGGATTGAACGCCACATGGCCGTCCTTAAGGCACTAACACCTGAACAGGATCGAATGCGTCGCCTAGCCGTTTATCACCTTGAATCCATCACTGAAATAGGTCCCGAAGCGTTACCTGAAATCACTAATTTTTTTGAGGAAGGCGTGGATTTACATTTTCAGGCAATACCAAAACCAGAAACCGAGCCGACTACTGATGAAGAACGCCGCAGAGCCCGATGGCGGAAAGCTTTCCGGAACCGAGTACCCAGCTTACCCACACTCAATACTACTTTTCCAGCTACACTACGATTAGGATTAATCGAATCGACGGCAAATATCGGGGGTGAACCAGCCGTTGAAACTCTTGTCCAATTATTGCCCAGCACGGCAAGGGGTATTGAAGTCGCGTACCTTGAAGCAGCTCTTGAGAATTTAGCCCCTGAAACTCATCGTGATACTATCTTGAAAGTTTCCAGAGATATCCTCACAAACCCTCCAGTAACCAGCGACGAGCCACTTAACAAGGTTGATCGTGAATCGATGGGCTATCTATACGCCCTGCTCATAAAGTATAAAGATCTCAATTTTGTTGAAACTGCTAAGACCAAATTGATTACAGCGGAAGGTGCACTGGATTCCTATGCTTTGACCTACCTACGCGAAGTGCTTGGAGAAAACGCCATGCCCATTTTGCTCGCGGCCTACACCGACCCAAGAATCACCGACCCGACGGACAAAATAATTTTACGCGATGCGGCTTTACGATTCATCGGTCGGAACGCTGAAGCTGACCAAATTTTCTTTGAAACAGTTAAGGAAGGTCTGACTAAAATGAAAGAAGGTGACATGTTTGATATGAAACGATACGAACACATAGGTCAACCGCTTGGAGCTTTAATGAAGGATATTGGAGATCAACCTACCGAAGTTATCGTAAACCGCCGCAAATTGCTCGGGCAGGTTCGCGGCCAGTCTGCTGATCTCCTGTTGCAGTTTGGCCTAAACATGATGGACAAGGAACTTGGCAAAGTTCAACAGCGCCGCGAAGAAAACCCTAAACCTTAAATAATGAAACAAGTCGCCCCTCTCCTAGTCGCAGCCATAGTCGGCCTCGCCGCTGGATACATCCTGAATTCGGACAATGGTCAATCCACCGTGGCACCCGACAATGCCGAATTGGAGAAACTCCAAAAAGAGCTCAAGGCAGCTCGAGTGCAGGCTGGTAAAACGGAAGTAATTAACACCGAGACTGAGAAGGTAGTTGAACGCACCGTGGTCGTGGATCCGGAAAGCTATCTGGCTCAGCTCAAAACCCTCCGGCCCACGGGCGCAACGCGCCAGCAAACCATGCGTGAAATCATCCATCACATGGTTGGGCTCACCAAATCCCGCGAAAGTGCAATCCCTGCAATCCGAGAGTTTTTGGAATCCAAGCTCGATATTGAGTACGACAGTACCGCCCAAAATTTTGACCGCGAAAACCAGGCTGCTCGCGAAGCTGAATCCCGCGGGGAAGAAGCCCAGCCCAACGGCATCGGTAGCTTTATCAAATCCGGTTTTGGCAGTTATTTCATGAGCAATATGGTAGCCCAAATGAAACGCGAGCTGGAGCCTGGTTCCTTGCGACTGGGCTTGTTCGATGTGTTACAGGATATCGGTGGGGCGGAAGCCGAAGCACTGTTGGCCCATGAGCTTTCCCAAACCGGCCGCGGCCTGGAGGTTGCCTACCTCGACCGCATACTGAGCGATATCGCCGAGGGCCAATACAAGGAGCAAGTGCTCAACGTTACCCACGATCTGCTCGTCACCCCGCCAGCCCCCACCAGCAGCAGCCTATTGGATGAATCTTCCCGTCTTTTTCTTTTTACCATTCTAGTCAAGTACAAGGACGCCACCTTCGTGAATACGGCGAAGCTGATGATTATCAATAACGAAGGCCGTGTAGATGGAGCGGTCGTAAACTATCTAACCACCATTCTCGGCGTGGACGCCGTACCGTTGTTGTACGCCAAGGTCAACGATGAATCGTTAACCGATGATGGCGACAAGATGGCGCTGGGCGATGCGATCCTGAAGCACGTGGGCACCAATGAAGACAGTAACGCCTTCTTTGCCGAGGTGGTCACCAACCAAGAACTCGGACCGCTACGATTTCTAGCACTGGGCCATCTCACGGGCGGCGACCGGGCCGAGAGCACACTACGCAACCGACAGAAACTCATTGCCGATATCAAGGCCCAGTCCCCCGAGGACGCCGCCCTGAACCGGGCTCTAGACAACACTCATAACCGGCTCGAAGTGATGATTGATCCCAGTAAAGCTGGCGAACTCGGCACCGGAGATCGCCCGAATTTATTTGAGCTATTTAACCGAGGCCGACGACAAAACAACTAGCGTAACGCCTCGGGGTGGTTCGAAGGGTTTTTTGGATAATCAAATAACGCGGTGCGCGGTTGTCTCGCGGCCGCTTTTTTCCATGTCGGCTCCGAGAATGTGAGCCACAGCACGCCGCAAGTTGGCACATTGGTGACTGGCAAATCCCACACGTCCGCAGCCAATTCGGTAAGGCCCGGATTATGGCCAAATGCCATAACCGAGTTCCAGGTGTCCGGTAGCGACTCCATAAATGCCAACCAAGTGGCTACATCCGCGTGATACAAATCCGGCTCCACACGAAACTCAGCCGGGGGTGGATCCTGCGTGTCCAGAAAATGCTCGGCCGTGGTTCGTGCCCGCAGTGCGCTGCTGGTGATTAGCCCCTCCACACGGATGCCCAGTGCCTGCACTCGCGCACCCATGACCGGCGCATTGCGGACACCTCGGGCATTGAGCGGCCGATCGTGATCGGGCAATTGAGGATCGGCCCAGCTGGATTTGGCGTGCCGCACGAGAATGAGATGTTTGTCCGCCATTTGAGGTTTGCACGGCGCGCGTTGCCCGCTAAAGTGAACGCGTTTCCCGATAATTAACCAGCTGAAACCATCTTATGAAGCAAATCTTCGCATCGTTTTTCGCCGTGCTGTTCGGCGCGTTTCTCGCGCAGGCAGCCGATGACCACATCACCTATAAAGGCAAGGAAGGCCCCGGCAAGGGCAAGCACATCGTCCTGCTCTCGGGCGATGAGGAATATCGCAGTGAGGAAGGCCTACCCATGCTCGCCAAGATCCTCAGCCAACGCCACGGCTTCAAGTGCACGGTACTCTTTTCGCTGAACGACAAAGGCGAGATTGATCCCACCAACCAAAAGAGCCTCTCCCACCCGCAAGCTCTAGACAGTGCGGATGCCATCATCATGCTGCTGCGGTTCCGCACCTGGCCTGATGAGGTGTATAAACACTTTGATGATGCCTGCAACCGCGGCATCCCGGTGATCGGCCTGCGCACGAGCACCCACGCCTTTCGTGGCAAGATCGGTGGCTTTGGCAAGCGCGTGCTTGGCGAAGGCTGGGTCAGCCACTGGGGCGGCCACAAACGCGAGGCCTGCCGCGGTGTCATCGAGAAGGGCGCGGAAAAGAATCCCATCCTCAACGGCGTGACCGACGTGTTTGCCGATTCGGATGTATACGAAGCCTACCCGCCCGCCGACGCCAAGATACTCATGCGCGGTCTGGTGCTGGAAAACATGAAGCCCGATTCCAAGCCTTCCACCCGCGAAAAACGGAATCGCAAGCTCAACAAGGTGACCGGCGTGAATGATCCCGCCATGGCTGTTGCTTGGACGCGCCAATACAAATGGCCCTCCGGCAAGACCAGCCCCATTTTCACCACCACCATGGGTGCCGCTACCGACCTGCAAAGCGCCGGCCTGCGCCGCATGATCGTGAATGCCACCTACAACAGCCTCGGCATGGAAGTGCCGGCGAAGGCCAATGTGGAATACGTGGATCCCTACAAGCCGCTTTTCTACGGATTCAATTCATTCCGCCGCGGCATCAAGCCGGCCGACCACGCGCTCGGCAAGGTGTTGCCCGCCGGCGACAAGAAGTAGGTGGACAGCGTCTCAAACAAACTAATGGCCGCCCGCAAGGGCGGCCTTTTTTTGGTCAATCAGAGGTGAGCGTCGATTATTTCAAGGGCGCGGCCACTTTCTTTGCCAGCTGCCAAATAGATATCATGCCATTGTAAGCCCTACTTACCTATGTATTCACCTGACCCACGCAACCGATTTGGACTGGTCAAACCGCCTGAGAACACTAGCGTTTGGTGTATGCGAATGATTCTTGCGACAATCCTGATCTTGCAAGTCAGCGGATTCACTGCGGAATGGTCTCGGCTACGCGGTCCAAACGGCTCCGGCGTGGCAGCTGGTGCCAAGCCTCCGATCCAGCTGGATCCAGCCAAACCCACCTGGAAAGTCCCCGCGTCAACCGGACATTCCTCGCCGGTGTTATGGGGAAACCGCTTGTTCCTGACCGGAATCGAACAAACCCGCCTAGCCACCTACGCACATGACAAGATCACCGGCAAACGACTATGGAAACGCCTCGCGCCCGAGGTCGAGCTGGAACGCGTGCACGAAGCCAGTAGTCACGCCGCGCCAACGCCCGTGGTCGATATGGATCGACTCTACGTCTACTTCGGCTCCTACGGTCTACTTTGCTACGACCATGCCGGCAAACTACTGTGGCAGCGGCAATTGCCCGTGCCACGTACCTTGTATGGCACCTCCTCGTCACCCATTGCTTTTGGAGACCTCATCCTGCTGGTGTTGGATGATGACCATAACCTGCCCGATAGCCGCCTGAGCCGGTCCAAAATCCTTGCCGTCCACAAGGCCACCGGCGAAACCGCCTGGGAAACCGCCCGCCCCTTCCACCGCAGCGGCTGGTCCACGCCCGTGCTCTGGAAGCAACCCGACCGCATGGAACTGGTGGTGCTGGGCAACGGTGCTCTGCGCGGCTACGCCCTGCCCTCCGGCCGCGAGCAATGGCAGGTGACCGGGTTCTCCCGCGAAACCATTTCCGCGCCCATCATCGGCAACGGCAAGGTGATCGCCTCCGCTTCCCGACGCGGCGGCGGTGGCAATGAACGCATTGATCCCGAGCCCTTCTGGAGATCAGTGATCCATTTCGATACCAATAAAGACGGTAAACTGCAGCGGCAGGAAATGACCGGGCACTTTACCTTTCCCTTCCGGCCCGAGCTGCCCTACGGCCATCCTGGCTACGGCATGCCGTTGCCCAAGGATCCTCGCCAACGAGCCCGGCGACTGGATGGCATCTTTGGCTGGATGGATAAAAACCGCGATGGTGCCTGGACGCATGAGGAATTCGTCGGCAATTTTGGGCACGGCTCAGGCAAGCCCTTGCTCATTGCCGTGAAACCCGGCGGCCGCGGCGACGTCACCGAGAGCCATCTCGTCTGGGAACACAACCGCGGGATCCCGGAAATCCCCTCTCCGCTCTATCACGCCGGCCGCGTGTACATGGTACGCAGCGGCGGCATCCTCACCGCCGTCCACGCCGACACCGGCAAGGCTCTCTACAGCGAACGCCTCAATGCCTCCGGTCAATACAGCGCCAGCCCCATTCTCGCCAACGGCCACCTCTACCTCATCAGCGAGCCCGGCCAGCTCACCGTGGTCAAGACTGGCGACGAGTTAAAGATCGTGCACCAAATCCAGCTCGGCGACAAAACCCACGTCACCCCCGCGTTTGATGACAACACGATATACGTCCGGAGCGAACAACACCTTTGGGCATTTCGAAAGTAAACCGAAACGGAATTCGGAAAAATTGCTAGGCCGCGCGGTCGAAGATCCAGCTGAATGCCTGCGGAGGCGCAGGCGTGGCCCGGCGAGAGGCCCGCTCAGCTAGCCGCCGGTAACGCGGCCCAAGGGTGCACACGTACTCCTGCGCCGCAGCCGCCTCGCCGCTTAATCCCGCCAAGGATTCCACCCGCCAACGGTCAACCAGATGCGTAACGATCTGCGCATAATGTTCAGCCGTGTACACGCCCAGACGCTGGGCAACAGCTGAGAAACGCTCAAATAAATCCGGCTCGCCCGTGCCGCCCATGTTTTGGGCCGGCATCACGATCTGGTTTTGCAAGACGTCACGAAACGCCAACACCGCTCCGGCCGGGTCCTGCTCGAACAGATAGCCCATGAATTTGGTATACGCCCGCTCATGGCGTGCCTCGTCCGAGGCAATAGTGTTGCAGATCACCTGCAACGTTTCATCCCCCGCCGCCCTAGCCAGCTTGGACACATTTTGATGCGACACCTTAGTCGCCCGCTCCTGAAAGGAGGTGTACACAAACCCGCGATAAGGATTGTTAGCCGTGCCCGGATCAAATCCCTTAATGATCAGATTTTGAATCGTCACCTCCACCGCCCGCAAATCCACTCGACCCGAAAGATAAAGGTAGCGGTTCAATAAATCGCCGTGCCGGTTTTCCTCTGCCGTCCAACCCCGGGTCCAGCGCGCCCAAGCGCTGGCGTCCGATCCGCTGCGATCGCTCACGCCCTCAAACCCGTTTAATAACGATTGATACGTGGGCAGAGCTTCCTCGGTGACCATGTCGCCTACCAGCACCACCAACAACTCATCAGGAATGGCCTTTGCTTGATCCCGCAACTTGCACACCTGTTCCAGCCAGTTTTCCCCCGTGGATTCCGGCAAATAATCACTGGGCTGCCAGCAATTTTCCGCCGAATTCAGCAACTCAAGTTGGGTTGCCACCAAGGGCTCCATCCCATCAATGATTTCCCGTTGTGCAGGGTGTAACATGCCGTAACGCGAATCACCCTACACAGCCAGCCTCGTCTACCCCAACCAATTCGGTTCACCTGCCCCCAATAACCTGCCTCACAAAAAAACGCACCCCTTGGGCGCGTTGCTTTTGAATTGGGCTGAAGGCTACTTGATCGGCGAATAATCGACTGCTTTCATGTAGGTCGAGGCGGGGCGTTGGGCGAGAATTTTGCCGTCAACCACGGACTCAGCACGGGCCTTTTTCCAATCGGCATCGCCGATGAACCCACGCCAATTGGCGCCGGCCTGCTTTTGGCTCTTGTGGGAGATGATGTAAGTAAGCGTATTGGCCTTACCCTTGGCCTCGTCCGTCGGCGTCCAGTAGGCGATGTTAGTCATACCGTGTTTCTCAAACAACGCACAGGTGTGGTCGCGGAAACGGGCGTGAAGATTATTCAGGCGATTCTCGGCCGTCACATAAGTGCGCAGCTCAAACACGCGGCCACCCTTTGCCTTGCCCGGCTTCACCTTCGGCGAGTAATCCACTGCGCTCAGGAAGGTGCTTTCAATCTTGGCCACCAGTCGACCGTTCTTGGTGGAGGCGGCGTAGGCCTTTTTCCAGTCCGGATCGTTCAGGAACGCCTTCCACGATTTCGTGTGCGCAGCACGGTTAGGCGAGCTGATCACGTAGATCAGGCGATTGTCCTTGGCATCCACCGGCACCCAGTAGCCGATGTTCGTGAGCCCGTGTTTTTCAAACAACGCACAGGTGTGATCACGAAAGCGCGCATTGAGCGCCTCAAGCTTACCCTCGGCCGCCGTGTAAATGCGCAGCTCATAACAACGGGAATCCTCCGCCAAAACCCCGGCGGCCAACAGCAGGAATGCAAAGAAAGGTAGAATGCGTTTCATGTGTGCGGGGATGTTGCGGCACGGAGTCTGAAAGGCAACTGAAAAGAGATGTTTTCATTCCTTTTAATCAGCTTCGGGTTCTGGTTTTTTCGACTTCCTGGATCTTGCGGCATCAAAGGGCAGCATCACCGTGTCCAACGCAGCAGAAAAAGGAAGATCGATTAAGATCAATGGCGTAAGCTTGCTTGGATGTTTCAATGCATCACCAGCATACCGTACAGACGGGTAAGTGACGTCCATTGGACGACCATTCGCCTTCGTTACGCCTCGAAATAGAGTTGATGCGCATCCTGATGTGAAGAACAAAGTACATAATAGGGATGTCCCGAGTATTATTTTGGCTGACCTATTCATGTTGCTTAAAAAATACCCCAGTGAGGATCAAAACAGTTAATCGATAAAAAATAAGGAACTATCGATTGAATCAATGAACATGTTCAAATCTTAGGTTCCCCAATTTGTATGGTAAACAGGCTGTCAAGCCGTTCGACGATATGAATCCGCAAGCTGCTGGCGAACTGGATTAAGACACCGAGGATCAGGGACTGAAAACCGGAAGCGATGCGAGATTACTCGCCACTCTCATGCGTTAGGGCAAAAAAATGCGTAAAACCTAAGTACGACCGGGCACGTTTAAAATTAAAAAAAAGTTTCCGGCCCACCAAAAGAACCGCCCTAAATAAGGGCGGCTGGTAAATTTAATTCTAATTACACCTTCCACTGGCCGCGATAATTGCGCGTGAGCCATCTGGGATCGCCACCCTTGGCAAAGGTGTTCTTATTTGGATCCCACGCAATGGCGGTTTGATTGTAGTAGGTCTGGTTCAAGAGATGACAGGCAATTGAAGTGCGAGCACCCACAACCTCATTGGTGATCGGTTTTTTACGACTCTTCATGGAGTTTAGGAAATCACCCACGTGGTTGTTACTCTCATAAAGTTTCACCTTGGCATCCTTCAAAATCTCCGCCTCAATCCGGTCCATTTCCTGATTCAGATTTTTGCTCTTGTCGTTACGGTCTAACTTGCCAGCAATCAACTTGTCACCCTTGTATAGGCCGAGCAATCCACGGTGGCATTCCACGCGGCCATCGATGCCATAAAAAGTCGCGCCCTGCCCTTCCCCATGCATCATGTGGATATCACCCTCATACACCAGCTGCGCACCCTTCGTCGCCTTAGGATCCTTGGCGGGAATCGTGGCCACCGGCCCACTGCTATCCTTGTTAAGCCCCCACTGGATAATATCAATCATGTGCGCACCCCAGTCACATACCATACCTCCACCGTACTCCTTATAATTACGCCAAGCTGGGAAATGTCCATGCACCCCACGTGGGCTCAGGACCGAGCTATAACCACGCATAGGGCCGGGGCCAATCCACATGTCCCAGTCCAGACCCGGTTCATCCTTCTCAGTCTTCAAGTCACAAGGCCTGCCCGGTCCCCCAATGTTGACTGCGGTGCGTTTAACTTCCCCAATCACTCCATTACGCACCAGTTCACAGGCAATACGAAATTCACGTGAGGAACGCTGCATGGAACCGGTTTGCAGAACGCGTTTATGATTCTTCACCGCCTTCATCACCTCCACTGATTCATGCACGTTGTGAGTAAGCGGTTTTTCACAGAAGACATCCTTGCCGGATTCAAGAGCGGCAATCGTCTGGATGGCGTGCCAATGATCCGGCGTGGCAATGCACACAGCATCAATGTCCTTGCGGGCAATTAACTCGCGAAAATCCTCATAAGCTTTGCAGTCCTTGTTCTTTTGGCGGGCATTGGCCTTATCGCGCGCGGCATTACGGCGAGTGGTATCACAATCAGAAACCGCCACACAAATCGCTTCCTTAGCCCCCATAAACCGGTTCATGAGCCCGCCATTCTGTTTACCCATTCCAATGAAACCCACGGAAATCTTATCATTGGGCTTTACTTCAGCTGATAAAATGCCTGAAGGCAAAATGAAGGGTGCACTGGCAGCGGCAGTGGTTGAAAGGAAACGACGACGCGAAAGACTTGGGGTCTGCATGCCTCGAAGCATACGGACTCACCTCACTTGGGGAAGTGTTTTTTTAACCGAACATTGGGGAATTTCTATGATTATGTTCAAAGATGACTCAGAGAATTAGTCGTGGAGATAAGCAACAATTGAGGCACTGTAGGCTGTACAAGTTTTTCAAGAAGAGTACTTTCGCGGCGACCAACAATTTAATCTTATGCAACGACGACAATTTCTAAAAACCGCACTCGTTTCCTCCCTTGCATCATCCTCAGCCTTCCAGGCATTAGCACTGGGCAAGGACAACCGGTATCGCAAGGAGATCGGGATACAACTTTACACGCTGCGCAACCAACTCAAAGCAGACCTCAAAGGAACTCTCAAGATTGTAGCACAAGCAGGTTACAAGCAGGTCGAACCTTTTGGGTTTCCGAATGCCAAGGAGATGATCAACATCTCAAAGAATCTTGGGCTTGCCGTAAATTCCTCCCATTTCAATTGGGAATCAGTGACGGAACCAGAGAAAAAAGGTGTTACTCCGTTTGTTGCCATTTTAGATCAAGCTAAAGCCGCAGGGCTTAGTCATTTGGTTATTCCCTATGTCCACGGTCGCAACCGTAAAACACTCGATGATTACAGACGCCTGGCAGATAATTGCAATAAAGCTGCAGCTCAGGCCAAGAACCATGGCATCCAGTTGGCTTATCACAATCACGCGTTTGAATTTCAACCATTAGAGGGTAATAAATCTGGCTATGACATCTTCGTCAAAGAGTTTGACCAGGTCATGAAGTTTGAACTGGATGTGTTCTGGGTGGTTGTCGGCGGGAAAAATCCGGTCGAGTTAATCAAAAAACTTAAAGGACGCGTATCACAGCTGCATTTGAAAGATCTTAAAAGTGGAATCAATCTCCCAAACTATGGTGGCATTCCCAATGATGCCTTCAAGGAACTGGGCAGTGGCATAATCGACATGGAGCCAATTATTCAAGCTGCGGAAAAAGCCGGGGTGGCTCACTGCCATGTTGAACAAGACCATTCACCTGATGCGATCAAGAGCATCCAGCAGAGCATCAAATATTTAGGGATGCTATAGGGGTTCTGAGGTTTTCAGGCAGTTGAGTATGATCGCGGTTTTCCCCTGAAAACGGGGGATTTAATATTCTTGGTTTATGGCTTTTCTGTGCACGCATATTTCGCCGTAGCGGTAAACTTAGCGTATTTTGAAATACCCCTGTCATCAAAAGTCATTATTTCACCAAAAAGAATTTATTTAGCGCAAAAATTATTTTTTATGATTTTTCCCGTCAAAAGCCTCACCTAAATCATCTAAACCAATAGATTTATCTTCAAACTTTTCCCACTCTTTAGCTTGAGCTTCTTTATATTTCCCATCTGAAAAACCATTTTGTTTCGCCCATTTCTTCCATATGGAAAAATGATAGGCTGGCAGCAATGCAAATGAGGTAAAAAACAATATTATAACACTTATTATTGCTATTAAATTCAAGTTATAATCATCGCCTCCTTTATTTTTAAGATACAGCACAAACAAAATCCATGTTGGAATTATGAAAGCTGCGATAACCCCAAATATATTGCGAACGGATCTTTTGTGATCAGGTACTAAAGTTTTTTTGTTCCCGCATTCATTGCACCTATATTCAGCGTTGAATTCACGAGTTTGGCCTTTGACCCCTACTAAAGTACAATTAGTGTGACCCTGACATACTTTGCACCATGGCTTGAATGGGTCAGGAATATTTTTCTCAGATTTTCCTTTTATTGTATTTTCTAACGCAGGCTCAATGAACCCATTTTCTTTGGCCCATATATTCCACTCACTGAGTATTTTGTATGACCTCCAAATTCTAAATATCCCGATAATAAGGCTAATAATAATGCCTGAAAATAGGGCAAATTTTATATCATCTGGCAATTCACCAGGAATAAAAATTACTGTGAGAATTCCAAAAATGATAGGTATCACTATTAAAAGAGGCCCAATTTTTGTAATTGATCCACGCATTTCTTCTTGCGTAAGCATTGAAGATTCACACTCTTCGCATTTATTAATTATTGAAGTTCGCGTTGACCCATTATTTGTTCGGGTAGTGACTGTGACAACACGATAAAGCGTGTGGCCTCGGCATAGACGACACCAAGGTTTATTAACATCGGGTTTAACTAAATCTATTTTTTGATCTCCAGACATAAGCTGTAATTCTTTACATTATGAGCTTTTACTCACGATTGTTAATTTCCTAATTCGCCATTTGTTTCTAATCGTTTTAATATGACCTTAAATTCGTTGTGCGATTTGAATTATCGAAATAATCACATTCCCACCACCAACTGAGTATAAGAATTGGGATCAGTGTTTTCATTTCCTAATTTTGCCATAATTAACAACCAAAATTCTACTACAATAAATTGGAAAGTTTATACCCAAACCACCATCCTGATTCAGAGAAGTTAAGAGGATTCTTAACCAATTTCACTGTTCTCTCCAATTCCCCTGAGAAACACTGAGATTCATCAAACGAAGAATCCCACATCACAACAACACTGAGACATAGGGAGAACATTGGGAGAATGGGGTCTCTCAGGGTTTTCTGAGTGATCTGTCTGATAGCTGTATTTCCCCTGAAAACGGGGGATTCGATGTTCGTTGGGTTCGATTCCCAAAATACATTCGGCCTAATAAAGGCCTGAATGTTTGGCTTTGAATTCAGGGAAGGGGGCCGGGGCATTGGCAGGGAACCGTTTGAGAATCATCTGGAGCCGGTCGCGGCGGCCTGGAGCAATTTTATCCAGAGGGTTGACTTCATGTTGCTGCAAAGGGTCCTTGTTCATGTCGTGGAAGGCGTCTCGGTTATCCAGGAAATGGTGCCAGTCTCGGATCATTCGGAAGTTGCCGATTTGAGAATAAATCCAGCTGCGTTTCTCGAAGGGATCGACACTGCCGCGGAGGCTGGGAACGAAAGATCGGCCGTCGAGTTTCAGGTTCTTATGCGAAGGGACTCCGGCTAATTCAAGGAAGGAGGGATAGAGATCGGTGAAATCAATGAGGTCGCGCGAGACGCGCCCGCCCGAAGTCAGAAATGGGGCGCGTACAATGAAAGGCACATGCACACCCCAATCCGCTTCGCGTCCTTTGCCTTTTGGGTAGGGTTTGCCATTGAGGATACCGGAGGATGCGGAGCCGTTGTCGCCAGTGAAAATAATGACGGTGCGTTTTGTCAGCTCAAGATCATCTACGGCACGCACCAGCTTGCCAATCAGCTGATCCATGTAGGTGACGTTCCCGGCGTAGAGCGCGGGCTTGCCTGCCGGTGGATTGGATTTGTTGAGTGGTGTGGTGGTGTGCGGTCCGTGGGTGAGCAACATGGGATAATAAACTAGAAAAGGCCGATCCTTGTGGCGCTTCACGAAATCAATGAGGAACCGGTTGATGGTATCCGGCCCGTAGGGGACTCTGGCACGTTTGCCGTTGGTTGCGATGAGCCCATTCCAAAAGCGTTCTTCAGTTTCGGGTTGATCGGCTTCTACGCCGGGCCAAACGCAGTGTTCGTCGAAGCCATGCTGCTTGAGGATATCCGGCTGTTTGCCAAGGTGATTGATCTGCCATTTACCTCCAATGGCCGTGGCGTAGCCCGCATCGCGCAGGTGACGGGCAAATGTGGTAAAGCGGTCCGTCCGTAATCCTGCGCCTCCCCAGCGCGGGACATCATAGTGCTGTATCCAGCCGTGATTAAAGGGATATTGGCCCGTTAATAGCGTGACCCGGGTAGGGGTGCAAATGGGGGTGCACCAGGCTGTTTCATAACGCACGCCCTGTTTTGCCAGTTGATCAATGTTGGGAGTGGGGTGCTGGGCCCCGTAGCAACTGACCCAGTCCCGACCCATATCATCGACCATGATCAGGATGATGTTGGGTTTTTCGGAGGCGAGGGCGGCGATGGTTAGCCACAGAAATAAAAACAGCTTTTTCATTTCGAGTGGAACGGTTCGCTGGCCACGATTTGGTGGATCAATTCCTGTAGCCCGTAGCCGTGCTTGGGTAGTGCTGCGACAATGCGGTCAATATCATCACGATCGGTAAAGCTGATCCGGCGGCCCATAGCGTAGATCCAAAGTTTTTCCGTTAGGCAACGAGTGAACTGCGCAGGGCGTTTTTTGAGGTAGCCACGAATGCCGACGGGACCGTTGATGGCCGTTCCATCGGGCATGTTCCCTGTGGCATTGAGGGGAATCTTCTTCGCATAGCGGTCGCGCCAGCGGCCGAGAAAATCGTAGGGTTCCATTGCCAATCCCAGTGGATCAATCTTGCGATGACATTCAAAGCAGGTGGCATTGTTCCGGTGTTTTTCCATGAGTTCCCGAATCGTGGACACTCCGCGAACGTCTGGCTCAATGGGTTCGATATCCGGTGGTGGCGGGCTGGGCGGTGTTCCCAATAGGTTTTCTAAAATCCAAACGCCCCGTAGTACCGGCTGAGTTTCCACGCCGTTGGAGGTGGCGGTCAGGACGCTTCCGTGCCCAAGCAGGCCTCCTCGTTGGTGCTCGGGTTTCAGTTTCACCTGGCGAAATTCCTGATGGGAGATGCCCGGGATTCCGTAATGCCGGGCGAGGGGTTCATTGAGAAAGGTATAATTCGAATCGATAAAGTCTTGGATACTTCGGTTTTGCTGCAGGACGTGTGCAAAGTAACGGCGGGTTTCCTCGCGCATGGCATTTTCCAGATCGTCCTCATAATAGGCACGGTTAGTTTCCGGGTCCGGAGGCATTTCGCCAAGGGTTCGAAGATGCAGCCATTGTTCGACGAAGTTCTTACTCAAAGCTGAGGCGCGCGGATCTTTGAGCATTCGATTTACTTGCCCTCTCAGCCCTTCCGGGGTTTTCAGAAGACCCGAAGCTGCGGCCGCGCGTAGTTCATTATCCGGCATGGAACTCCAAAGAAAATAAGACAGGCGTGAGGCGAGCTCATAGCCATCGAGTTTATGGCCAGCCGAGTGGGGCGCGTGTTCATTAAGGTACAGGAACCGTGGAGAGGTAAGGATGGCCCGCATCCCATATCGGGCGGCAGCCCAAAAATCGCTGTTCTCCGTTAGGTAGCTCTCGGCAAGATCTAGATAGGGTTTGATTTCCTGTTCAGTCACCGGCCGGCGAAAAGCGGCATTGGCCAGTCGGGTTAGACTACTGCGCAGATATTCCGCATTGGGGCTCACCGGTGGCGAAGGAAAATAGCGGTCGAAACCCGCTAGGGGCCATTCTTCATAGAACGGTCCCTCAATCCCGAGCGTGTACACGTGGAGTTCGGGGCCTGAACCGATATACATCTCCGGTGGATTACGGGCCGGGTACAACGCATCGGGATTATACTTGGGCAACACTTTACGCATTATGCGTTTAAACGAACCGTGGGGGCCATTGGCCCAATGAACGTGGAAGGTAAACCCTTTTTCCAGCCACACCCGATGTTCAATCTCCACGGTTCGATCATCGGGAATGTCGTATTCGCCAATGATCCGGTGAGCAGTCGCCCCTAGCTCTCGTGAATCAATGGAAATCGAGAGGCGCATGGGTTCATTTGAATTATAACGGAGATCCTCATCCTTATATCTGGATTTTCTCCGAATCGCGCGTGCTGAAAAACGAATGACGTATTCGCCGGCCGCCGGCACTCCGCGGCGTTTGTCCAATTGCATGATACCCAGTGGTTGACGGAACTTGATAAACATTCGGCCGGCTGCCGCCCGGGCATCTTTCTCTAACGTATCGGTCGGCACCTCATTGGCTTTTTCATACCGAATCATCTCTGGCTTGGGACCAGGTCGAACGACTTTGTCTGCCACCTCGCGGGCGGCATAGAGATAGTTGCGCAGCAAATGATCAGAGGTAACCAGGCCTTCGCCTACATTGTCGAAGCCTTCAATCGTATCGTCAGGCGGAAAGGTGGTGGTGGGATCAAAATCGACCATCTTTAGACCAAATAAATCCCGGATCGTGTTGCGATATTCTTCCCGGTTCAATCGGCGCAAAACCACTTTGCCTGAATTTTCCGTGGCTGCAGCCCGTGCCCGCGCCAAAGATTCAGTGAGTTGAGCAACTAATACCTTGAGGTCGGGGGGATTGGGCCGTGGTTTTCCTTCGGGCGGCATTTCGCCTAGGTTCAATTGATCGAGTATCTCCTGGAATGCTTCGGCTTCGGCTAATTGGGTGAAGTCCCCGGTTAACTGGTCAAACCGTCGGTCTGCTTTCTGCTTATCCGGGCCGTGGCATTCAACACAGTAGTTCTTAAGGAAAAGCTGCAAATCAGCCGATTGCAGTCCGGTCGCCAACCACCAGCCGAACGTCACGATGATGAGGCGAGGGATCACGCGATCAGGTGATTCAGGTTACCTTGACTCGTGGAGAACCGGTCGGTTTCCACCCCCAATTTTTGCAGGATGGAGACGAATAAATCACAGAGCGGTCGCCCATCGCGCCCGGTACGCTCAAACCGATGATGTTCGCCGGTTTTAAACCCGCCTCCAGCCAAAAGGATAGGCAGGTTGCGACTGGAATGAGAACTGGCATTCCCCATGCCGCTACCAAAGAGCACCACGGTGGAGTCTAATAGAGGTTGACCTTCAGCATCCTTGGCTTCCTTCATCCGATCGAAGAACCGTGCCAGTTGTTGGGTATAGTACAACTCAATGATCGTGAGTTGCTGAAGCAACTCGGGCCGTTTGCCGTGGTGGGTGAGTGAATGATACCCCAGTTCAATGCCCTCAAAGGGAAAGAGCCGGTTGCCGCCCGGATGGCCAAAGGTAATGACATTGGTCGACTCTGTTTGTAGGGCCAAGACCATCAGATCATACATTACCGGCGTATTATACGGATAGTTGAGATCCACCACGACCTCGTCATTTCCCCGGATGACCTCATCGTTGGCCTTAGGCTTGGGCACATCAATCCACTTGGCCTGCCGCTGAAGTTTTCGCTCCACCTCTCGCACCGCCGTTAAATATTCGTCGAGCTTGACTTGGTCAGGCTTGGACATACGCGCACCCAGCCTCTTGGCATCGGCATGGACAACATCTAGGATACTGTCATCTTCATCGAGAAAACGTCGTTGGTTTTCCTTAACCTTAGGATTGTCCTCCATGAACAACTTGGCAAAGACCTGTGCCGGACTTCCGTCGCTCGGTAGCTTGATGCCCGCACGTGACCAGGATACGCCGTTGGCCCCGAGGCGCAAAGATGGGAACCTAGTTTGTTGGCCGATCTGTTCCGCTAAAAACTCGTCCAAGGATTGTAAACGTTGAGGCTGATCCTTAGTGTCTTTGAGTTCCATTCCGTTTAGGAAGGTATGGGAACATCCATGCCCACCTCCAACACCCGGGTGATCGAGATTATTAAAAATGCTGAATTCGCTCCGATGCCGTTCCATCGGTTTAAGAATTGAAGGCATGGCGTAGTCCGTTCCGGTTTGTTCCGGGAAGAAACTGCCCGGGTACATCCCATAATTTGGCGCCACACAAACAAACCGCTTGGCCTTGGCTTTACCGGACTGTGCCCCTCGTAATGATTCGAATGCCGGGAGGGTCAGGCAAACACCGCCGAGGCCTCGCAGAAAGTGTCGTCGGTCGATCATATGTTTATTGTACGGCTAGCCAAAAACGCGTCAACATGATTGTTAACAATTCAGAATTACCCCCTAATTCAGCTCATCGAGGAACGCCCTGCAACTAAATGCCACGAACATGGCGAGGTCTTTGTCCCCGGGGAGGACGACGGTGGCGGGTGTGTCAGGTGGGCGAATGGTTTCAGCGCGCTTGAGCGCTTCGGCCATGGGTTTTTTCGCAACGCTGGCCTGGGGGCCGAGCAGCTCGATGGTGCGGGCAGCGTGGGTGACGATAATGAGATTTTCGTGCGCGAGATCTTTGATTAATGCGCGGAGCGCAGGGTTGGGGTCGCCGGCGCGGACCAGGGTATTGGCGACCTCGATGCGGACGGCAGGGGAGGGATCGGTCAGTGCCTTTCGGAGTTGTTGTTTGGTTTCGAGGCGTAGTTCCTGATGGTGGGCAAGACCGAGGGCAGCCCAGTAACGGATGCTGGCGTTTTTGGATTGGAGATTTTTGACGAGAGCGGTTTCGTCGGCAGTACCCACTTGGGCGGCGGCGCGTTGGATGGGCCCCATCTTCACGTGGCCGCCTTGGCCGAGTTCCCAGCCGGTTTGCTTCGCGAACATCTCCCACGCCTCGCTCTCGGGCAGGAACCCGAGGTCAATGGTTTGAGTGATGTGCTTGCGATGGGCGTTGCGTAGGCGCTTCAGAATTTTCTGGTGATCCTCGGAGTCGGCAAGATTTTTGAGATTCTGCGGGTCGGCTTGGCAATCGTACAGTTCCTCAACGGGCCGTTTGGGGCCGGCGAAATGCCATTGAGCAGGG
>CAJWMQ010000020.1 GCA_913042895.1 uncultured Verrucomicrobiales bacterium
GGGGGTAACCCGCGCAAGCCTTTACAAATCACTTTCCGAAGGCGGCAATCCAAGGTTTACCACTATCAGCAAGGTGACCCGCGCTTTGGGCTGCAAATTGTCAGTCGCCTAACCCTGTTATTTTGATCTTAACTTTTAGTACGAAGTTAAGATTTTGGATGCGCCAGCCTCGGTCCTGATAACTGGCTGATGAAGTTGACGCCTTTATTCGTAGGGTATTGGGTTATGCTTTATAGACACATTGTGGGGTCGGCTTTTCCTTCAAGATTATAATGAACAACTCCAAATTTTTGCCATCTTTAATTTCCATTGTGACAGAAAAGTTGAGAATAGGATAATGATACTTGAGTCCAATTTAAGCTATTTCTTGATCATAGGTTTACATGATTTCTTTAAAATTTTTATAAGTTCAGCGAGACTACCATCAACCTTCTTAGCACTCCCAAAAGTTAATAATTCGATTGGAGGATTGCCCCTTGTTCCTTGAACCATTAATTTCCCGAGTAGATGAGCCGCTTTTTCATTTTCCTCATATCCACTATGTAATAATTTCCTCAGACCTGAAGCAAGGAGGTCTGCGATTTGAATTCCTTGATAAGCTTTTGAGTCAATAAATTCTATATCGTCTCTTATTATTTTTTGAATGTTAAATCCCTCTTTGTCTTGTAGATGAGGGAATTTTTTAAGTAAGTATCCAGGAATGCTACCAGTTTTATACAAGTACTTTTCCATTGGTCTATAATCACACCAATTTAAAGAAGGAAAAGGCTTTTTTAGAGAGAATGTTTGAAGTAGAGCAGGACAAAATTTTTCAAAAGCATCTTCAAATGCACTTTTTTTCTGAGGATCTTTTTGATCAATTTTCCACCTAAAATTCCTCAAAGCATTTGGATGTCGTTGCACATAATAACAAATACCACGATCTACAAATGAACACATTAATTGAATTTGACATGTCAGTTGAATATACAATTGCGCCGGAAGGTGCTCCATTTGTGACACTAAAAGTTTGATAGCTTCCTTACCGCTCTGATATTTCATTTCATGGATGTTTTCCATCATAGAAGCCAATTGCTCTTTTTGATGAGTTTTCACGAGCTGTTCGTAATTCAAGCCGGAATCTGTGGCGACGCTAAAGAGAATTCCATTTAACTCATTCATGTCCTGCAAGAACTTGAAATAGTTCGTTTCTGCAATTTGGCCGAGTTTGATTTCGTCTGAACTTTTTGCACCTTCTCTACGTTTGAGAACTTTAAGGATGCTTCTATACTTTTTTTTCTCTGCAATGGGGCATGCATAGGCGGCAATTGTGCACCATGAATTCTCAGACGCCCCCCGAACTGCAAAAGTCCCAGATTCATCAATTAAATTTTCCATATTTTCACCAAACTCAGAAAGTTGGAATCACCTGCTAAATGACAGATTTTTGATCGAAGATATCGTTATCCTGTCAAAAATTACAACCAGAAAGATTATACACTCTATAGCTTAAGGTTTGAGGGGTACACATACTTGCAACCTGGATTATCATAATCCTCATGCATTCAAATGATATTCTTCCTGATATGAGTAAAGCCAAGGTCCACGGTATGAAGCCGCACCGCACATGGTTTTGAATATGACCGGACTTCCGAAAGAGGTGCGGGGTGGTCAATCTGCAAACAAGCAACCCCGAATATTAACTTTTGACGAAAAGTTAATATTCAACCCCTCTTGATTCAGCCAGAATATTTGGATTAAGTGAATGCTATGAAAATTCTTTTATAACAGGGCCTTTCATGATTTGAAACGAATCTTTAAGTTTTGGTGCATCTTTCAGCCGAAATAGAGGACCGCCCAAGGGATGATTTACGATCCGTTTACCAACTGCCGATAACCCTTCTGCCCTAATGCCACAGCGATTTTGCCGAATAAGAAACAGGAATATTTGTGATTTGTCTTCATTGGAATTGCTCAAAAAGAAAATGGCGTTTTGAAACAGTCCAGCACAAACGAAGGCAAACCAGGAGGATTAGGTCCCGTCAGGGTGAAGGTTTGAGCGGCGTTTGAGGACCGCACTGCCAGGACGGCCAAGGGCGGTCCGAACGCTTATCAGCGGTCAGCCCAACCGTTTACTAACGGTTAGTTCGACCGCTGATATTTAGCGATGGCCTTTGCCCTGTCGGGACCGGGTAAGGGGCACTTAAAGGTCTACCCAGGCCTCGGCTTCATTACCGCTTGGTGGTATCCGGCATGCGGTTTGATTTGCGACCGCGCAAACGGTTGATCACCTGCCAGGGAATGCAGATCTGGATGGGGTTTGGGCCGGAGATGATTGGTGGCCATTTGTATGTGCATCATTTGGATGTCAAAAAACATTTGGCGCCCTTGGCCGCCGGCATGCCGAATCTGGGTCGGGTGGCGGTGATTGACGCCGGGCATGGACGCGATAACTTAGGCACGCGCAGTACGTATAATCGGGAATACGAAAAGCGCTATACGCTGGATTGGGCGCGCCGCCTGAAGCCTCTGCTGGAGCGAAAAGGCTGGCGGGTGTATCTGACGCGCGAGGCGGATCGATCCATGTCGTTGACCGATCGGGTGAAATTTGCGGACTCGGTAGATGCGTCCATCTTTATCAGCCTGCATTTTAATGCTGCGGCGATGCAGGTTAAGGGATTGGAAACCTATTGCATCGCGCCGGTGGGAATGCCTTCGCATCTGACGCGGGGCCATCCGGATCCTTTTAGAACCACTTTGCCGAATAACCCTTGGGATGAGGCAAGCTTCCAACTGGCGGCTCGGGTGCATAATCAAATGCTGGTGAATTGCCGGATGGAGGATCGTGGTGTGCGGCGAGTACGGTTCATGACGGTGATCAAAGGCCAAAAACGGCCGGCGATTTTGGTAGAGGGCGGTTATCTTTCCAACCCCACCGAGGCACGAAAAATCAACACGGTGGAATATCGTCAAAAGTTGGCCGAGGGTATTGCCGCGGCACTTTAAATTACCAGTCGACCTCAGCCTTCAGTTTGTCTCCAAACCGATTGGTGTAATATATGTGATCGTAGGCGGCGCCGTACTCGTGCACCATCTTGGTTATTTTAACATCGTACAGGCAGTACTCAGCGATCTCGGCGAGTTTGCCCTGCTTAAACCATTCTATTGCCTGAAGGCCTTCGGCAGTCTTTTCACAGCCGAAGGTGGCTTGGGCAATGGAATCAAGCTTGAGCCGATGGCCGAGCCGTTCATTGAGATCGACCAACATGTCCATTGAGGGCACCTGGCTGAAATCAAAAACGGAGTAGCCTTCCAGCACCTTGTAGTCGAACCGGATGTGGTTGAAGCCCACCACGAGATCGGCGCGCTGCAGTTCCTGAATGAGATCATTCACCTGCGGCTCGCCGTACACCATGTAGCCGCCGCGGGTGGTGCTGTAGGTCACACCTACGCTCATGCCCATGCGATCGATATGGTTCCATCCACCGACATCATTTGCCGAGCGTTGGGTTTCCAGATCAAAATAGACGATGTTTTTGCTCATAGCCGGCGGCACAGTGCTTTGGGCCTGAATCTAGCCATGAGGAATTTGGTGGCTAAACTAAAAGAAATTCACACTGTCCCGGCTAATTATCGGCTTTAGTTAAAAAGCCTTTTGGCGTAGCGTCTGGCCCCGATGGGCAAACCACAGGGCCAAAACGGTGCGGGAGAGTTGAAGATTTATTTTCTGCCCAACCTCTTCACGGCCTGTAATCTTTTTTGCGGTTTTCTGGCGCTGACCATCATAGTTAGCGCGCCCTCGCTGTATCATTTGGAGGCCGGATACAGCAATATGGATGACCAGTTTGAGGCGGCCAAGGGGATGATCTACTGGGCACTGGAATTGATTTTGCTAGCCTGTGTATTTGATGCTTTTGACGGGCGCGTGGCGCGAATGGGGGGGTACGAGAGCCCATTCGGCCGGGAGTTTGATTCGCTGGCGGATATTGTTAGCTTCGGGTTGGTGCCGGCGTTTCTGGTGCATCGGGTAGTGTTGAGTGATGTGTTTCGGGAAGATATGCCGGAGGTCGGCTGGTTCATTGCCTCGGTATACGTTATCTGTGGTGCCTTGCGGTTAGCACGCTTCAATTGCCTGGCGGCCATGACCGAGGAGCAGTCTGATGAAGAAAAGACTGAGCACGCTAATGAGTTTGTGGGCTTTCCTATTCCGGCGGCGGCGGCGTTGGTGGCGACGATCACCTATTTCTTGATTTGGTTTGAGGAACGAGAGTTTGTGAAGGGTAATTGGAAGTTTGCCTTGCCGGTGTTGCTACTCTTTCTCTCCGCGATGATGGTGAGCAAGGTGAAATATCCGACCTTCAAGAAAGTGAACCTACGGGGTTCCCGTTCGTTCATCGTGATGGTGCTAGGCGCGATTGTGATTGGCCTGCTCTTTACCGTCGGCCGGAAATACGCGCTACCGGTTGGCGCACCGCTACTCTTCGTGCTGTACTTAGTGTACGGATTTATCCGCCCGTGGATGCCCCGCCGGGCGCGCCGGGATATTGAAGAATCACCCAATTAAGAGCCGGCTGGGTTTTGGGCCGCCTTAAGCTGTTCGGGTAAGTTGGTCTGCAACTCTTCCAACTGTTGCAGCTTGAACTTGGCCTCGGCGAGGTCTCCCTGAATTTCCTCCAGTGAAACTCCCTGCAACACGCTAGGGTTGCTTTTGCCCTGCTCAACGATTTTCTCCAGTTCGCTAATTTCCTCGGTGGCTTGCTCGATATCAAACGCGATGTTGTTCAGCCTTTCCTGGAGTGCGGCCACTATAAGTCGCTGGTTTAGGGCGTCCACATCCGCCCGTAGCCAGACCGGTGTCATACCGAAGCGCGCGGCGGTGAAACTGGAATTGAAGTTACGTGCCATGTTGCGTTGTTGATCGGCAAATACACGCAGGTCTTCTGTAGAGGGTGCTGGCCCGTTCTCCACTTTGGAGACGTGCACAATAAACCCGCCCACTCCCTCGGTGGAGGCAGGGTTGTAGCTGGATAGCCAATTGGGCTTGGCCAAACTGCGGTTTTCGCGCTCCAAATTACCGATGACCGACTGGATTTCGGTAACGGTGGCGAGGCCTTCGAGCGCGGTGGCGTTTACATCTGTCGCCGAGAGAGTCATGGCCGGCAGGCTGATGACGGTTTGCTTGGAAAGGTTTAGCAAGTCTTCCACCGATTCCCCTTCCGCCGTCAACTCGGCTAAGGTGTCGCGATAATCATTACCCTCCTCGCTGGCGAGTTTCTTGACCTCGGCGGCAATGAAAGCCTCCTTGACCTCGGCTTTTTCCTCATCGGTCAATTCCTCATGCTTGCGCGGACGACCCTCGATAAGTTTCTCAAAACCCCAGACATAATAGCCTTCGCCGGCGACCTCCACGGCGCTGGTGGAGAGTTGGCCGGGTTTCAGGGAGGGGCCAAAGGCGGCGTCGACCAGGGCTTGCGGTAGCAAGGCTGCGGCGTTAGCGCGGTCGGTGATGGCGGATTGCACCTCCATTCCTTGAGCCTTGGCCTTGGCGTATAGTTGGTCGACTGTCCATTCGGATTGGTCACCACCAAACAGAGCTTTGCGGAATTCGGTGGTGGGCACCTTGGCCTTGGGCAGGGTAATGGCATCGAGTGCGGCCTGTTGTGTCTCGCGAATATCGGCCAGTGCGGCAGCATCCAGAGAGGCGCCAGCAACGAGCTTGGTACCATTGGCGTCGGTGAAATGATCCACACTATTGGTAGAATTCATGTGTTTATCGACGCGCTCCTTGACGAGGTCGTCCAGCTTGATCTCCTTTTCGGCATCCTCAAGGTAGGGGGCCACTGGAAACATCACATAGGCTACCTGGCGTTTGGGTTCAATGAAGTAACGGTCGCTTAAGGTAGGATAAAAGTTGGTGGCGATGGAGGCAAAGTTGGTGACGCTGTCGGTGCGGTTGCTGGTGCTGAAGAAAACGGCTTGAGCGGTGAAGAGTTTATTATCCATCGTCTGCTGGCCGGCGGTGGCTTCATCGGCAAAGAAGCCTACACTGCGGGTCATTAGATTATCCAACTGCTGAAAGGTGATCTGTTCGCGGATCAATTCCTGAAACTGCTCTTCACCGCCTTTACCCGGGCCCAACAGGCCAGCATTGCGGTATTGAGTGAGAAATCCGGTGTAGGCCTCCTGGGAAAATTTTTGGTCATTGGGGTTACTGAACATTTGTTCCAGGCGCGCTTTCACCATGTTGTCGCTGACGATGATTCCAAGCGAGGCAGCTTTGCGTAGGCGCAGCAGGCGCATGTGGGCGGCATAATCCAAGCCGGATACATCCACCTCGCCATCTCGGTTCAAATCCTGATCACCGAACTGCGCGGCTAAAGCTTGGGCATTGAGGCTGGGGGGAAGAAAACCGCCGAATTGCTGAGACATGTTGAGGGCCTGCTCCAGGAGCACTTGCCCGCGGGCAAAGGAAAGCTCCACATCGGCTTCGGTGGCCGTGCCACCCTGATTTTCAAACGGATCGTAGCCCGGGGTAAAATAGACGACAAAGCTGATGACGACCATTATAATGATCACGATCCAAAGCGGCTGCGAGTGCTTGCGTACAGTACCAAACATAGTGTGTAAAATTAACCCAAAGGGAACGCGGAGTCCTACCGGAGGAACCCCACGCGGTCAATTTAATTTGCCGCCAAAACCCTTTACAAGGCTGGGTGGCGGTGCAAAAGTTGCTTTTCCACTATCATGAGATTTGCACGTGCCATTGTCTTACTTTTGGGCCCGCTAATGTTGGCGGGTTGCATGTATCACAAGATCACCAACCTCACGCCGGGCGCGCTGCCGCGCAATAGTTCGGGATTTTATCCCGTGGAAATAATTTGGGAAAGTAACCAACCCTCCGTGCGCCACGAGACAGTGCAACCGCAAGTGATGATCGGTACCAACAGTTTTCCCATGAAAAACACGCCTAAAATGACTAACCGCTGGGAAACTCTAGTGCCCGTGCCCTCACCGGCGCCCGAGTTGCGCTACCGCATTAAGGTAAATTGGAAATACAACGCCATCCCGGTCCCCGTTGGCAACAGCCAGTTGTCTGAGGAGTTTCGCCTGCTCATCAACAACTAACCGTGTCGTCCGCCGCCTCCATCACCGGCTGGAGCCGGACAGTTCTGTTTGGTGCCGTTGGCCTGTGCATGGGGTTCAACTGGGCCGCTCTACAACTCGTTGCTTGGACCGGCATGACCGTCCAGAATGCGCGGACCATGGATTGGGACACCGCAATGGAGCGCGCCGTGGCCGGTCAGCAATCCTGCATGATATGTCGGCTGATTGATGACCGGCAGGATACCGGGGAAACCGAAGGCGAAGCCATCGTGTTTCAAGGCGTGGAGATCAAAGGTGTGTTGCACACCGCCGCCATTCTGGTTTCGCGCCCGCAAGATAAGCTTCAACAGGTAGAACACTTTAATCCACCGTTGACCCTTCATACAGCTCCGCAGCCGCCGCCTCCAGAAAGCGCGGCCTGATTTCATTCCTCCAAAACCCGGCGCATCGATGCGCACCCTAAAATCCCGATGAGACCTGTGCCGTGCGCAGCTCATCAACTGCCTTTTAATAACATGAAGAAGAATACAATTTTGATCCTTGCCGTCATGACGGCTATGAACTTGAACGCGCATGAGTATAGCTCGGCGCGCCCCGATTCCCACGCTCCAATCAACGTGATGGGCGATCACACCCACAACGCCGGCGAATGGATGGTGAGCTATCGCTATAGCTACATGGAAATGAACGGTCTCATGAACGGCGACAGCAGTGTGCCGTCCAGCGCTTTGCACAATGATTCCACTTTCAGCGCTGGGGCAGGGATGCGCAAAGCTCCCACCAAGATGGATATGCACATGCAAATGATTGGGATTATGCACGCGCCGACAGATGAGTGGACATTAATGCTGATGCTCATGCATCATGAGAAATCCATGGATAGTGTAAATAACGCAGATGCAGTCACAAGCAGCGAATCCGAGGGTTGGGGCGATGTACGATTCAGCGGCATGCGGAAGTTTTATGAAACGGAAGACGCCAAAGCCCACTTCACTGTTGGCCTTTCGCTGCCCACCGGTGCAATTGATGAAAAGAATGCGGCTGGTACCAGAACGCTCGGATACCCCATGCAACTCGGTTCGGGTACCTTCGATTTGTTGCCCGGAGTTACTTATCTTAAGCAGGCGGAAACATGGTCTTGGGGTGCGCAGGCACACGGCACCATTCGACTGGGAGATAACGACCATGATTACACATTGGGGAACCGTTTGGATACGCATCTCTGGACGCAGAAACCCATGAACGATCATCTTTCGCTCGGCGCGCGATTGCACAGTGCCGTTTGGGGAAATGTGGATGGTCAGGACAACACCACCAACATGCGCAGCATGATGCCCGGCGGACGTGAAGACATGCAGGGAGGCTTTGTTACCTGTCTCGGCTTGGGAGCGAATTACACACTAGGAAATGGCCACCGTCTTGCTTTTGAGTTTGTGAAACCACTATACCAGAACTACGATGGCTACCAAATGGAACGGGATTGGACTCTGACTCTTGGCTGGCAATACGCTTGGTAGCCGTTAGCGATACCTGAGTTGAAGCCCGCTCTTCGGAGTGGGCTTTTTTGTTAATAACACTCACCAATTCCCCTTGACCGGTGCGCGATAAATACGGTTTTTCAGAGGCGCAGCCACCAATGAAGGCCAAAGTCATTATTACCCCAAAACCTGAGGTGCTCGATCCGCAGGGCAAGACGGTGCAAACCGCTCTCGAGCACATGGGCTGTACCGGCGTGGGCGAGGTGCGCGTTGGCAAGTACATCGAGATCGAGATGGATGGCGACGCGGACACAGTGAAAGCCAAGCTCAGTGAGTACGCCGATAAGTTTCTCGCCAACCCGAACATCGAAGATTACCGGCTCAAGCTCGAGGACTGATGAAGTTTGCCGTCCTCCAGTTTCCCGGCTCCAACTGCGACCAGGACTGTGTGCATGTGTTGCAGAATGTGCTCGGGCATCCCACCCGCCTATTGTGGCATAAGGAAAGTGTGCTGGGCGATGTGGATGCGGTACTGGTGCCGGGCGGCTTCAGTTACGGCGATTACCTCCGCACCGGTTCCATTGCGCGCTTTAGCCCGGTGATGCAGGCGGTGAAGGAATTCGCCGATCAGGGCGGTCCGGTGCTGGGGATCTGCAATGGGTTTCAAATTCTCTGTGAGGCCGGCCTGCTGCCGGGTGCGCTGATCCGCAATCGCTCGCTGCAGTTTCGCTGCGAACATGTGTATCTGAAGGTGGCCACGCAGGAGTCGCCCTTTACTCAGGCTATTCCGGAAGGCAAACTGCTGCGCATCCCCATTGCGCACGGGGAAGGGAATTATTTTTGCGACGCCGCCACGCTAGAGGAGCTTGAGGCCAGAGACCAAATCTTGTTCCAGTACGCCGATCGCGATGGGGATGTGACTGATCATGCCAATCCTAACGGGTCCTTGAAGAATATTGCTGGTATCTGCAACACCGCGCGCAATGTGGCCGGCATGATGCCGCATCCTGAGCGCGCCGCTGAGGAGGCTCTGAGCGAGGACGATGGCCGCCTGATTTTCGAAAGCCTCATTGCCGCCCTAAACCCCGCCTCTGCCCCCGCCTAGTGTCTGCTGATCCCGCCATCACGCCTGAGCTGATCGCCGAACACGGCCTTACGCCGGAGGAATACGAGCGCATTCAGGAGATCGTCGGGCGCGAACCGAATTTCACAGAGCTAGGCATTTTCAGTGTAATGTGGAGCGAGCATTGCTCGTACAAAAACACACGCGCGTTGCTCAAGGGGTTTCCGGTGGAATCCCCACGCGTGCTGGTAGGAGCCGGAGAGGAAAATGCTGGCATTCTCGATATCGGCGATGATTTGGCGATTTCGTTCAAGATCGAGAGCCATAATCATCCCAGCGCGGTGGAGCCGTTTCAGGGAGCCGCCACGGGCGTGGGCGGGATAATTCGTGATATTTTCACCATGGGCGCGCGCCCGGTGTGCGCGATCAACTCCCTGCGCTTTGGCGAGTTGGATAATAGCGAGGTGCGACGGCTCTTTCGCGGCGTGGTCAGTGGCATCGCGCATTACGGAAATTGCTTTGGTATTCCTACCGTGGCCGGTGAGGTTTATTTTGATAAAAGCTACGAAGGAAACCCTCTGGTGAATGCTTTTGCCTTAGGCGTATTGCGGCATGATCAGATTGCTAGGGGTGCCGCCAAGGGCGTGGGCAATCCGGTGTTTTATGTTGGACCGGCCACCGGCCGCGATGGTCTGGCGGGCGCGGCATTTGCCTCGCAAGATCTTACCGAGGAATCGGCCGAACAACAACGCAGTGCTGTGCAGGTGGGCGATCCCTTCATGGAGAAGCTCTGCATGGAGGCCTGTTTGGAATTGCTGGCCACCGGCGCGGTGGCGGGCATTCAGGACATGGGCGCGGCGGGCCTCACGTGTTCCACCTGCGAAACGGCTGCTCGCGGCGGTACGGGTATTGAGATTGATCTGGCCATGGTGCCTCAACGCAGCCCGGGCATGACGCCCTACGAGATTTTGTTGAGCGAATCGCAGGAGCGCATGCTCATCATCGTCACCAAGGGGCGCGAGGAAGAGGTGAAACGCATTTTTGATAAATGGGATTTGCCTTGGGCGGAGATTGGGTTTGTGACCGATACCGGCCAGATGGTGGTGAAAAATCACGGCGTGGTAGTGGCAGATTTACCGGCCAGCAAGCTGGCCGATGATGCGCCAATATATCACCGCGAAGCAAAGGAACCGGCGTACCTCTCTGAGGTGCGTAGTTTCACATTGGCCGGCGTGGAGGATGTGGAGGACCCCACCGAGGCGCTGGAGAAGCTGCTGGAATGGCCTAGTATTGCGTCGAAGAACTGGGTCTATCGCCAGTACGATCACATGGTGCGCGCCAACACGATGGTGAATCCCGGCAGCGATGCCGCGGTGATTCGTATCAAAGCCGACAGCGTACCCGGCGGCGATGATCGCGAGGATTTTCCGGAGAAACTTGTGGCGCTGGCGGTCGATTGTAATGCGTCGCATGTGTACCTCGATCCCTACGAAGGTTCCAAGGCGGCGGTTGCCGAGTGCGCCCGCAATCTGGCCTGTAGCGGTGCCACGCCGATCGGGACCACGGATAATTTGAATTTCGGGAACCCGCACAATCCCGAGCTCTTCTGGCAGCTAAAGGAATCGGTGCGCGGTTTGGCCGAGGGTTGCACGGCGTTTGATGCGCCGGTGACCGGTGGCAACGTGAGTCTTTACAATCAAAACCCCGATGGCGCGATTGATCCCACGCCCACCGTAGCCATGGCCGGGTTGGTGGAGGAGGAACGGCACGTCACCACGCAGTGGTTTAAGGAAGAAGGCGACGCCGTGATTCTCTTAGGCGAACCGGCGGATACCGAAGACGCCCTGCAAGGTCTTGGTGGCTCGGCTTACCTGCAGGTGGTGCATGAGGCCAAGACCGGTCAACCGCCCCGCTGCAATCTGGAAATCGAACGCACGCTGGGTACCACGTTGCTGGGTCTGATCCAGAGTGATCTGGTGAAAAGTGCGCACGACTGCTCCGAGGGCGGCCTAGCGGTGGCACTGGCCGAGTGCACCTTTTCCGATCTGGAAGCCCGCAATACACCGCGTTTTCTCGGGGCGGAAATCGACTTGTCTACTGTGGAAAATGTCCGTCTGGATGCGTTGCTCTTTGGCGAGATACACGGGCGCGTGGTCATCACCACCTCCGAGTTGGACGCGGTGAAAGCCGTGGAGCGTGCCAAGCTTCTGGGCGTGCCGGCCCAACGGATTGGCACCGTGGGTGGTAAACAGCTTAAGCTCAGGACTTCCACCGGCGAGCATCATTGGGAGGTTGTGGGTTTGCATGATCTTTGGTGGAATTCAATCGGAAACGCGATGGCTTAATGAAGTAATGATTTTCTCAGATAATAGCTCCTCAAAATTGTCGGTTGATTCCCGAGTTGTTGACGGGGATTCTCTGCGTGAGGAATGCGGTGTTTTCGGAATATTCGATCATGCTGACTCAGCTACTTTGACAACATTAGGGTTGCATGCCTTACAGCACAGAGGGCAGGAGGCAGTAGGTATTGTAAGTTCAGATGGTAAACAATTTTATGCTGAGCGTCGGTTGGGGTTAGTAAGTGAAAACTTCACTAAACCTCGGATAATCGATCGACTAAAGGGTGCCAATGCGATTGGTCATGTGCGTTATTCCACTACGGGTGATACTATTCTCCGGAATGTCCAACCACTTTTCGCCGATCTTGCCGGGGGAGGATTTGCTTTGGCTCACAATGGGAACCTAACAAACGCTCTTTCACTAAGAAAAGACCTAGAGAAAGCCGGTGCGATATTTCAATCTACTTCTGATACAGAGACGGTACTCCATCTTGTAGCGCGTAGTGAAAAAACAAAGACCATAGACCGGTTTGTGGATGCGCTAGCTCAGGTTGAAGGGGCATACGCCCTGGTGGGGTTAACCAATAAAAAAATGATCGGTGTTCGCGACCCTCTTGGTATAAGGCCATTGGTGCTCGGCGAGCTGGATGGAAGTTATATTTTGGCATCGGAAACCTGTGCATTGGATATCATCGGGGCTAATTTCATTCGGGAAATAGAAAACGGTGAGGTGGTTGTTATTACCAAACGCGGACTAAAGAGTTATCATCCGTTTCCGAAAAAGAAAGTTCGGCACTGTATTTTCGAATACATTTACTTTGCTCGGCCTGACAGTATCGTGGGTGGGCATAGTGTCTATGAATGCCGAAAAAGCCTCGGACGGGAACTGGCAAAGGAGAGTCATGTTGAGGCTGATATGATTATTCCGGTGCCGGATTCTGGTGTGCCGTCGGCCGTTGGATACTCCGAGGAATCCGGTGTGCCATTTGAGTTGGGTATTATACGTAATCATTATGTGGGCCGGACGTTTATTGAACCTCAGCAATCCATTCGGTCATTTTCAGTTAAGTTAAAACATAATGCTAATCGTGCGCTGGTTGGGGGAAAAAAAATTGTGTTGGTAGATGATTCTATTGTGCGCGGAACGACTTCGGTTAAAATAGTGCAGATGATGCGGGATGCAGGAGCTTCTGAAGTTCATATGCGAATTGCTGCTCCTCCAATTACCCATCCTGATTTTTACGGTATTGATACGCCAAGTCAGGATCAATTGTTGGCGGCAACGAAATCTCTTCAGGAGATGGGTGATTATCTTGGGGCTGACAGTTTATCATTTCTCTCTGTAGATGGTTTATATCGAGCTATGGGACATCCCAAAGGTCGTGATAATGACTGTCCGCAGTATACCGATCACTGTTTCACTGGTGATTATCCCACCAATTTAATCGACGAACACGGAGAGCAAGATTTCAAACAGCTTTCGCTACTAACCGTTTCCAATACACCAGAACAATAGCTAAAAAATTATGGCCAAGACCGCTTACGCTGCTGCTGGTGTTAATTTGGAAGTGAGTAATTCCCTGAAATCTGGCCTCGGGCGGGTGCTCTCGGCGGCATCCCGGCCCGAGGTGCTCGGCAAGGTCGGTGGCTTTGGTGGTTTGTTCGCGCTGAAGTCAGGCAAATATAAACAGCCCGTGCTCGTCTCCAGCGTGGACGGCGTGGGCACCAAGCTGAAGGTGGCCTTCGCCATGAACCGTCACCACACCATCGGCCAGGATTTGGTGAACCACTGCGTGGACGATATCACCGTGCTGGGTGCCGAGCCGTTATTCTTTCTCGATTACCTAGGCACCGGCGAGCTGAAGCCGAATGTGTTCGAAGAAATCGTAGCCGGCTTTGCGCAGGGTTGTGCGGAAAACAACTGCGCCCTGATCGGCGGCGAAACCGCCCAGATGCCCGGTTTTTATCAAAAAGGCGAGTACGATGTGAGCGGCACGATCGTCGGTGTGGTTGAGAAATCCCGCATGCTCGATGGACGCGGCATCAAGCCCGGCGACGCCGTAATCGGCATGGCTTCCAGCGGGCTGCACACCAACGGTTATTCGCTCGCCCGCAAAGTTTTTTTTGACACCCTTAAGCTTAAGCCGCGCTCGCGCGTGCCTGAGCTGGGCGGCAGCGTGGGCGATGAACTGCTGAAGGTGCACGTGAGTTACGGTCCCGTGGTGCAGGCGCTACTCAAGAGCTATAACAATCCCGGCCGTGCCCGCGTGATCAAAGGCCTCGCGCACCTAACTGGCGGCGGGTTCATAGACAACATCCCGCGTGTGCTGCCTAAAAACTGCGGTGTCATCATCGAGCGCGGCAGTTGGCCTGTGTTGCCGGTGTTTGAGTTGATTGAAAAATACGGCAAGGTGGACAACACCGAGATGCATCAGGTCTTCAACATGGGCATCGGTATGACCGCCATTGTCAGCGGTGCCAGGGCCGACAGCGTGTTGCGCAGCATCCGCCGCCGCGGTCACGATGCTTGGATTGTCGGCGAAGTCACAAAGGGCCGCGGGAAGGTGAAACTGAGCTAATGAAACTCCTACTCATCGGCGGCGGCGGCCGGGAACATGCGCTGGCGTGGAAGCTGGCGCAGAGCGAGCGGGTGACCCAGCTGTGGGTAGCGCCGGGCAACGGCGGCATCGCGGGCGAATTTACACGCAACGGGGAGCCGGTGGAATGCGTGGGGGTGGGCGCGGAGGATTTGCCGGCACTGGTGATGTTCGCCAAGGAACAGAAGCCGGATCTCACGGTGGTGGGGCCGGATAACCCGCTGGCGATGGGTATTGTGGATTTGTTTGAGGAACACGGCCTGCGTATCTGGGGGCCGAACCAGTCGGCGGCGCGGTTTGAATCGAGTAAGGTGTTTAGTCAGGATTTCATGGCGCGCCACAACATACCCACGGCGCGCTCGGGCACATTCGATTTCCCCACGGCGGCCAAGGCGTTTGCCGCGGAGCTGGACGGCAAATGCGCGGTGAAGGCCGACGGCCTCGCGCTGGGCAAGGGCGTGCTGTTGTGTCAAACGATCGAGGAAGCCGAGGCGGCGATCGACTCGATCATGGTCGATGAACAATTCGGCGAGGCCGGCTCCAGCGTGGTCATTCAGGAATTTCTTGAGGGCATCGAAGTGAGCCTGCATGTGTTGGCTGATGGTCGGTCTTACATTTTGTTTCCCACCTCGCAGGATCATAAACGCGCGCTGGACGGTGATAAGGGCCTGAACACCGGTGGCATGGGCACCTATTCGCCCGCACCGTTTCTCACCGAGGAGGAACTGCAGACCGCCGCGGCCGCAGTGGTGGAGCCGTGGCTGCGCGGTTGTGAGGCGGAGGGGATTGATTTTCGCGGGATGCTGTATCCCGGCCTGATGCTCACGGCCGATGGCCCGAAGGTGCTGGAGTTCAATGCACGCTGGGGCGACCCGGAAACGCAGGTGTACCTCATGCGGCTTGAGACCGATCTGGTCGATCTCTTTGAGGCCTGCATCGACCGGCGCTTGGCCGAGATGGATGTGAGCTGGAAGTCGGAAGCCTCGGTCTGCGTGGTGATGGCTTCGGGCGGTTATCCGGGCAGTTATCCGAAAGGCGTGTTGATCGAGGGTATTGAGGACGCTGACGCGCTTGAGGGCGTGAAGGTGTTTCACGCCGGTACGCAGCTGGCCGATGGCGAGATTGTCACCAGTGGTGGTCGCGTGCTGGGTGTCACGGCGCTGGGCGCGGACCTCGCCGCGGCGCGGGATCAGGCCTATGCCGCTGTGGATAAAATAAAGTTTGAAGGCGCGCATGTTCGCAGGGATATTGCCGCCAAGGCATTGCGGAATTAAAAATTTTCGCGCTGTCGCCCATCTAGGGCCATGAAAAAAGTTCTCTTTGTCTGTACGGGCAACATCTGTCGTAGCCCGATGGCCGAAGGTTTCTTCCGCGAACTGACCAGTGAGCGGGGAGCCTTCGAACCGCTGTCGGCCGGCCTGTCGGCCGTAGATGGCCAATCGCCCAGCACGAATTCGGTGACGGCGATGGACGAGCTGGGTATCGACATCCGCGCCCAGCGCAGTACCCAGTTGACACCCGAACTGGTGGCGGAGATGGATTACATTTTCGGGTTGGCTCACGGCCATGTGGACAATCTGGTCCGTTATTTTCCGCAGGCGCGGGAGAAGATTTTTTTACTGCGGGAATTTGTCGAGACCCTGCCACGGCATGAACGGGAAATATCCGATCCCTTCGGGAGCGGCTTGGACGTGTATCAGGCTTGCCGCGATGAGATTAAGCAGGGTGTGGAATCGATCATTCCCTTTTTGGAACAACAATCAATGACAGACGAAAGCAACAGTCCGATGACCTTTGCGCTGGGCGCGGATCACGGTGGATTTGAACTCAAGGAAAACCTCAAGGCCCACCTCGAGGGGCAGGGTATCGTCGTGCAGGATTACGGTCCAGCCAGCGATGATTCCTGCGATTATCCGGACTTCGCTCAGGCGGTGGCCCGCAGCGTGGCCAGCGGCCAGCACTCGCTGGGGTTGTTAATTTGCAAAACCGGCATCGGTATGAGTATTGCGGCCAATAAAATTGCCGGCGTGCGCGCGGCCTTGGTGACTGATGCCGAGACTGCCGCGATTACTCGCAAACACAACCACGCCAACGTACTATGCCTGAGTGCGACTCAAACCGGTACCGAAACAGCCAAGGGAATCATTGATGCCTTTGTGAAGGACGATTTCGAGGGTGGCCGGCATGAACGCCGCGTTGACAAGCTTGAAGGCAGCGGCCGCGTGGAAGTGGTGGATCCGGATGTGGATGAGGTATTGCGTTTGGAAAAACAGCGGCAGCAGGAAAATATCGAGCTGATCGCCAGCGAGAATTTTACCAGCCCCGCCGTGATGGAGACGCAGGGTTCCGTGCTCACCAACAAATATGCCGAAGGCTACCCAGGGAAACGTTGGTACGGCGGCTGTGAACACGTGGACGTGGCTGAGGAGCTGGCCATAGCCCGCGCCAAGGAAGTGTTCGGATGTGATTATGCAAATGTACAGCCGCACTCAGGAAGTGGCGCGAACATGGGTGTGTACTTTGCTGTGCTTAAGCCGGGCGATAAACTGTTAACTATGGACCTTAGTCATGGTGGCCATCTAACGCATGGTAACGCGGCAAATTTTTCCGGTAAGTTCTATGAGATTGTCCATTACGGCGTTGGTAAAGAAGACGAGCGTATTGACTATGATCAACTTGCATCGATGGCTGTTGAACATAAGCCACGTATGATTACCGTGGGGGCCAGTGCCTATTCTCGTGTTATCGACTTTGAGCGCATGGGAGAAATTGCACGTGATTGCGGGGCAATGCTTTTGGCTGACATTGCCCATATAGCCGGCCTTGTTGCTGCGGGCTGTCATCCAAATCCTGTTCCGCACGCAGACTTTGTAACCACAACAACCCACAAGACTCTTCGCGGCCCGCGTGGTGGCCTAATCATGGCAAAGGAACAATACGCCAAACAACTTCAGAGTAATGTGTTTCCCGGTATTCAAGGCGGTCCTCTTATGCATGTAATTGCCGCTAAGGCGTTATGCTTCAAGGAGGCCCTATCGCCGGAGTTTAAGGAATATCAACAGCAGGTAATTATGAACGCCAAGGCGCTGGCCGAAGGCATGGAACACAATGGGTTCCGCCTCGTGAGTGGCGGCACGGATAATCATCTGCTGCTGGTGGACGTGCAGGCCAAGGGCCTCACCGGCAAGGAATGCCAGGAGGCGCTCGATCACGCGGGCATTACGGTCAATAAAAACACAATCCCGTTCGAAACGCTCTCTCCCTTCAAGGCTAGCGGCGTACGTCTGGGTACCCCGGCGGTCACCACGCGCGGCATGCGCGAGGCGGAAATGGCGGCTATTGCCGACATGATTGCGGAGGTTTTGACCGACGTAAATAATGTTGACGCCGCCAAAAAAGTGCGCCAGCGTGTCCGCGAATTGACCACGCGATTCCCGCTCCCCTACTAACTTACGGGCGGTCCGCGCGGATCCAATCTCCCCGTTAATCCCACAAAAAAAACTGGACGCCAATCCGTTGGCGCGGGGTGCATTAATTGAGCCGTATTATGCCCAAACCCACCAATAATCAGTCCAATAAGCGTCGACCGCAAAAGCGCGGTGGTCGCAAGCGATCCCACTCCTCAAATCTACCTGAAGGTTTGCCGGCCGATGTGGAGGAATACGGCGAGGACCTAGCCGCTCTGGAGGAAGCCGACGGCGAGGAGATCAATATCGGTCACCTGCAGAAGAAGGACATCGCCGAGCTGAACGCGATGGCCAAGGAAATGGAGGTCGAGAATTTCGGTACCATGCGCAAGCATGAGATGATCTTCCAGATCCTGCGCAAACACGCCGAGAACCGCGGCGTACTCATTGCCGACGGGGTTCTGGAAATCTTGCCCGAAGGCTTCGGCTTCCTCCGCAGTCCGCATTACAATTATTTACCCTGTCCAGAGGATGTGTACGTGTCGCCTTCGCAGATCCGACGTTTCGATTTGCAGACTGGTGACCAATTGCAGGGTCGCATTCGACCGCCCAAGGAAAAGGAGAAATTCTTCGCGCTTCTGATGGTTGATAAGGTTGGCGATGAAGAGCCCGAGAAGGCTAAGGACAAAACCCACTTTGACAACCTTACGCCCTTGTTCCCTGAGGAACGGTTCCTATTGGAGACCGATCCGGAGGAATACTCCACGCGCGTGCTGGATATCGTCTGCCCCATCGGTAAAGGTACCCGTGGCCTGATCGTGGCTCCGCCCCGAACAGGCAAAACCGTGCTTATGCAGAAGCTTGCCAATGCCGTTCTGCAGAATAACCCGGACACCTATCTCATCATCCTGCTCATTGACGAGCGGCCTGAGGAGGTGACCGATATGCAGCGCACCTGTCTCGGAGCGGAGGTCGTGAGCTCCACCTTTGACGAGCCGCCCGAGCGGCACGTGCAGGTGGCTGAAATGGTTATCGAAAAAGCTCGCCGCATGGTGGAGCACGGCCAAGACGTAATGATTTTACTCGATTCCATTACTCGTTTAGCCCGCGCCTACAACACCGTTCAGCCGCACTCCGGTAAGATTCTTTCCGGTGGTGTCGATGCAAACGCCCTGCATAAGCCTAAGCGTTTCTTTGGGGCTGCACGAAACATTGAGGAAGGCGGTTCTTTGACTATTATGGCTACCGCTTTGGTTGACACTGGAAGCCGCATGGATGAGGTTATCTTTGAGGAATTTAAGGGAACAGGAAACATGGAAGTGCACTTGGATCGATCCCTAGTTGACCGTCGCATCTTCCCATCCATCAATGTCGCCATGAGCGGGACGCGAAAAGAAGAGCTGCTATATCATCCTGATGAGTACACCAAGGTTTCCGTGCTACGACGCGCACTCACTGAGGTGCCGGCAGTTGAGGCAATGGAATTGCTGCTCTCCAAGATGCGCAAGACTCCTAACAATATCGCATTTCTAATGGCTTTGGATCTTAAGTAGTTGAATTAGGGTCATTGGATTTCCGTCCTAAATTTTCCGAGATCAAATACGGTATGACGTTGAACCGCATCATAATGGGTGTTTTTGGCGGTGTTGCCCTATATCTGAGCGCTTGTTCTGATGCACCACAGATTGAGGTATACACCATTCCTGCAGAACCAGCTCCTCCAGAAAATTGGGATTTGGCCACGCCATTTGGTCCCGAAAAGGCGAGGTATACTATTTCTGAGGGCTTGATCGGTTCGGTGAATATTTCCATGACCGTTTTGCAAGGCGATGGCGGTGGCATGCTAGAAAACGTGAACCGTTGGCGCGGTCAACTGGGGCTAGAGCCGGTGGAAGGAAAGGATTTGGGGAAGATGCTGAAACCAGTCGAGGCTCTAGGGGGCGAGGCGCGGTTGGTAAATCTCACCGGCACTTCAAAACGATCGCAACTGGAAGAACGCCTGATCGGCGTGATCGCCCCACAAGGAGAGTTGACTTGGTTTTATAAACTTATGGGTACTCCGGATTTAGTTGAGAAATCTCAGGAAGGGTTTTTAAGATATCTGCCGAACTGGCGCTAACTATGAGCAACCACCCTCTAGCGAAATTATTTACCTCCCTATGGTTAACAGTGGGGTTGTTGCTTTTTTCTCTGGTCATAATTTTCCTCGGTACGATGGCTCAGGAGCCCATGGGCTTGAATATTGCCGTGGATCGGTTTTTTAAGAGTTGGCTGGTTGATTCTGTTGCATTTAAAGCGGCCTGCATAAAAACTCTGGAGTTACTAGGGGTCCAAATTGCTCCGGTGACGCCGGATGAAGTTTTACAGGAGCCTAGATTTTTAGGCGTTTTCCCCGGTGGTTATTTGGTGGGAACGCTATTATTGATCAACCTTGTGGCGGCTTACATCCAGAGATTTAAATGGTCCGCTCAGAAGGCAGGCGTCTACATGTCTCACATCGGCATCATTACCCTTTTGTTGGGACAGATAATAACTGATGTGTTGCAGGTTGAGAGTTTTGTGCATTTAGAGCGAGGAGATCGACGTAATTACTCTGTATCCTTCGATGACAACGAATTGATTTTTATGCTGCCTATGGAAGGAGGTACATCAAATCGAGTTGTCTCAATTCCGGAGGGCATGTTGAAAAAAGGTTCAGTCATCAAACATCCAGAGCTGGAAGATTTGGAAATTAAGGTTATTAGGCATTGGGCTAATGCGAAGCCGCTTACAGCGGAGCAGTTGGTTAAGCTGGATCAGGAAGAACAGGGTAAATTTCAAAAGCAAGTGGTTGATCAGACCTTTGAAGTCATGAACACCCGAATATCTTCCATGGAGGAGCACTTAAAAGATAACCCGAATGCTCAGCACAGGGAAAATTTGACGAGAGTAAAGGGGCGGTTCTTTGAGGCACAAAGCCAAAATATTGAGCTTCGTGAATTAGCCGATTTACTCGGCCTAGTGGGGGAAATGGAGATGCAAGTTTATGCCCTGAAGGAAAATAATAAAAAGATAGTATTCAACGATGCTTCGGTGCGTGGATTGATTATAAAAATAAGATCATTTGAGGATCAACGAACGATTGCAGGATTATTCAATAATGCAATTCAGGGAATGCTTCGAGGATGTACGTTGTCTGAATTTGATAGTAATGCCACAGATTTCGCCCAGAAAATAAGAGACTTCCCGGGAGGTGCCGGCGGTAATATTGAAGAGAACACAGGAAAATTTGTTAAGCGTATCCGCTCCAAAGCAAAATTATATTACGCAGATACAACGAAAGGCGGTTTAGGGGATCACTTCCGTTTCATGCAGCCATTGCAAATTGGACTTAGTCAAAATGACCGTAATCTTCCGGCGGTAGTATTTGAAGTGATTCACAAAGGTAAATGGATCGGCACTTACCTTGCTAGCTGTTCCAGCGAATTTGTTCAAACAGTTGAGGTAGGCAATCAATCGTGGAAGATGATTCTCCGACCTAAACGTCACTATATGGATTTTGACCTGACTTTAGTAGATCTTAAATGGGAAAAATATTCTGGAACAGAAATACCGAAAAATTTTCAAAGTCGGATGGTGGTTGAGGATTCTGAGGAATCGAGACTCGTTGATGTTAAAATGAATGAGCCACTCCGTAAGAACGGGCAAACTTTTTATCAGTATCAAATGAATGAAAACCAAATTGGAGAAACAGTGCAGACTGTGTTGCAAGTTGTGCGCAATCCTAACTGGATTACCGCTTACGTTGGTTGTGTGATTGTATCGTTGGGTTTGCTATACCAGTTCCTTTATCATCTCCTAGGGTTTTCCAGAAAACGACGACAAAACGCTGAGGCATGAGTGAAGATCAAAAAATAGAAAAATCCCAGGATCAACCCAAAGCGAATCCTGAGTTCACTTCCCCAGTAAAATCTCAGCCAATATGGCCTTGGATTGTTTTCGGTTTATTTACCTTCGTTTTTGCCATTAAACCGCTTCTCACTAAGCATGTAGTCAAAGATGGGTTTGATCATTTAGCTTTTGGAAAATTACCAGTGTTACTCGGAGGTCGAATCAAGCCATTGGATAGTGTGGCACGCAACTCATTGTTACAAATTGCCGGTCAGCAACGAATAGCCCTTGAAGGAAACGGTCCTAATAAAGAATGGGGCAATCTTTATGACTTGAGCCAGAAGGCGGACGGTACGGGACTAACTTACCAATCTTTTTCACAAAAATTTCATAAAAGACCCAAGAAATTGCACCCAACTCAATGGTTAATGGAGGTGATGATGGAACCCGATGTTGCGGACAAGCGCTTCATTTTCCAAATTAATCATCCCGAATTACTCACCGAGTTGCAGTTAGAAAAACTGGGAGTAGATAAATCCGGTCTCCGTTTTTACTCCTTTGAGCAAATGCAGCCTTTCGTTATGTTGCTGCATAAGAAAAAACAAGTGATTGGGCAAAAGGACGCAGCCGTGCGTAACCCTTATGAACGGGCTGCTTTTAAACTGGCTCATGCTCTAGAGCTATATATCCAGCTTCGCTACAGCTTGCAGCCCAATTTCCTAGCACTCAGCAAAGATAATGATCGCTTCAGCGGGATAGCAGACTACGCGGCTGAACTTAAGGTCATGCAGGATGCTGCGAATGATTTGCGTGAGTATTTGGCTAAGCGAAAATTGGAAAAGGAAGAAGGAGATGAATGGCCGCACATTTTTGCTGCATTAGAATGGCATGCCAAGGAGGGTAAACTGAAGTCATGGGAGGCCGAGGGTGAAGTATTTGAGCGCGGTTCCACTGCTGAAGCAGATACGCTTGGGAAATTATTCTTTGAATTGGAACGCTCGGGTGGACTGAATAGGCAAGATTTGGATCCGAAAAACGAGGCAGATTTAGTGTCCAAAGTTCGATCCTCTCTCGAGTTATTAGCCGAAAGGAATGAAGGGGCTCCCAATTTCGCTGCAATTGCTCATGTGATTCAGGATTACCTGTCGGTTGATGACGAGGCACAGGGTAAGATCGCGCGCTACCTCATGTTGGTCGAAGGACCACTCCAAACCATGAACACTCGGGCAAATTTGCTAATGGTTCCTCCATCCAAACCCGCCGTTAAGGGTGAGGGATGGCAAAAAACTGCATCTACTTTATTGCATGACCTCGGGGCACGGGGCGAAATTAATACTGCGGTCGGTTTTTATGGTGCGATGAGTAGTTCGTTTGACGCACAACAATCTGGCGAACCGGAAGGTGATCCCACGGTGTTTAATCAGACAGTAGCCGATTACCAAAAATGGCTGAGTGAAAAAGGTTTTTCGGTGGCCGTTGATAAGGCTACTAAGGAGCATTACTTCAATACCTTTGCTCCTTTTGCCCGCGCCCAAGGTATATATGTAATTGCTTTGTTGCTGGCTTGTTTCTCCTGGCTAAAGATGTCCCGAGGGCTAATCAACACCGCCTTTTATTTGATTGGTTTAGCTTTTGTTTTGCACACAGGAGGCTTGATTATGCGAATGGTATTGGAAGGTCGCCCTCCGGTTACTAACCTTTATTCATCGGCAGTTTTTGTTGGGTGGGGTGCAGTCTTGTTAGGATGGATATTAGAGCGAATCTATCGTAATGCTATAGGTAGCTCGGTGGCTGCTCTGGTTGGTTTTTCGACCCTCATCATTGCCAATCATCTGGCAAAAGAAGGGGATACCATGGAAATGATGAGGGCGGTGCTCGATACCAACTTCTGGTTGGCAACCCATGTGGTGGTCATCACCATTGGTTACTCAGCTACTTTTCTCGCTGGTTTTCTAGCAATTATATACGTCCTGCGGGGTGTGTTTACACCATCTCTCGGTAAGGACGCCGGAACCAGTCTCGTTCGGATGATTTATGGGATCATTTGCTTTGCTACTTTATTTAGTTTTGTAGGAACAGTGCTTGGCGGTATCTGGGCTGATCAATCATGGGGCCGGTTCTGGGGTTGGGATTCCAAAGAGAATGGTGCACTAATGATTGTGGTGTGGAACGCGATCATTTTGCATTGCCGTTGGGGTGGGTTTGTCAAGGATCGTGGTATCGTAATCTTGGCATTATTCGGGAATATCGTCACCGCGTGGTCATGGTTTGGCGTAAACATGTTGGGCATTGGATTGCACAGTTATGGTTTCATGGACAGTGCTTTTAATACTTTGCGATGGTTTGCTGTGACGCAAATCCTACTGATGGTTGTGGCGTGCCAGCCAATGATGCACTGGGTGAGTGGCGCCAGCCTGACCAAGACCCATGATCGGACTATCAGCATGATTACGGCCGGAGTTATGGGTATCGGCATCCTGCTGCAGATCGGCGCCTTTTTCATCGATGAAAACAAGGGCGGACTGATGATGTACTTGGCCTTAGCGTTGGTCAGTGCGGGCTTGCTGCTCTCCTTCCTGCCGTCTTACTTGACTGGATCGACCCCTAAGAAGACGGCTTGAGCGCCGACACTTCGAGTCCCGGTTTTCCAAAAGGGGTCAACTACCTCTTTGCATTTTTCTTCTTCAACTTCCTCTCCTGCATGATGGTGATGGATAGTCCGGTTATTTTGTATGCCGAGAGTCTTGGGGCCAGTGCGACGGTGATCGGATTGATCCAGGGCATCACGCCCTTGATGGTGGTGTTCCAAATACCGGCGGCGGATCACGTGGGGCGAGTGGGCTATAAACGCTTCATCACCACCGGCTGGACCCTGCGGTTGGTATTCATCCTGCCGCTAATAGCAGTTCCGTTACTGGATGGAATACTCAATCCGCAAAGCCAACTAGCCCTAGTGATTGGCGCGCTTTTTGGCTTTAACCTAGTCCGGGGTATTGCCAGCACAGCTTGGTTCCCTTGGATTACCGGGATCATTCCGGAAAATATGCGTGGCCGTTACCTCGCCGTGGAAACGGCCTCCAATAACATTGGAAGCCTTGTGGCGCTTCTGTTGGCGTGGTGGTATTTCAGTAACTCGACTGGTAGTAGTCGCTTCGCTGTAATATTTACCTTCAGTCTTGTGATGGGCATGGTGAGCTTGTGGTTCATTTATCGTGTGCCAGATGCGGAGGTAACGGAGGAAAATGCTGCTGAGAAACAGCCAGTACCATGGCGCGAGATTTGGCAGCACACTAACTTCCGCAAGTTGCTGTGGGTGGCATTTACGTGGGCGGTGTTAATGGGTGGGTTGATGGGGTTTATCGTAAAATTTCTTAAGGGACCCGCAGGCTGGGCCGATGATCGTGTGTTGCTTGCCAGTGCTATTAAGTTTATTGGTGGACTAAGTTCATGGTGGTTTTTAAAGTCACGATTAGAACGCGTCGGGAGTCGTCCGCTGATGTTTGTGGCACTTGGGATATGGGGGCTAATATTACTCACATGGACCGGCATGTCTGGCGAGCGCGTGAATGTGAGCCTACCTCTCGTCTGTGTGGTGTACTTTGTATCTGGCTTTGCCTTCTGCACATTTTACATGTGCCTAAATAAGCTCGCGATGGCTACCGTGCCAGAGTTGGGCAAAAGCCATTTCTTTGCACTTTTCTCAGTGGTGGGTAGTTTGGCTGTCGGTATTTTCCCTATCCTGTGGGGTGTGATGATCGATGCCCTGGAAACCACGCGTATCACTTGGTTAGGGGTTCAATGGAATCAGTTTAGTATTTATTTTGTTGGACTACTTGGAGTGCTGGTAGGGTTGGTGGTGCTGGTGGCGCGCTTGTGCGAGGAAAAGGCAGTCAACCTCAACGAGCTAATGAGTGACCTAATTCGTAACAATCCGCTCCGCGATTGGTTGCGGCGGTAGCTATGGATCCACCCGCACCGGCGTGCCAACGCGCACCATTCTGGCAAGGCGCTGGGCGTTCCAGTTGGATAACCGGAAACAACCGAGT
>CAJWMQ010000021.1 GCA_913042895.1 uncultured Verrucomicrobiales bacterium
GGAAACAAGGGCACCATGCGCATGGTAGCGAACCCTGAGGTTGTGACAAAGGGAGATCCCTGCTGGGGCTTCTGCCACGAGGCAGGTCACGTACTGCAACTGCGCCCCCAGATCACCTGGGGAGGCCTTACGGAGGTCAGCTGTAACATCTTCTCCATGTATACCCGGGGAAAAATGGGCAACGAGAGCCGGCTTGCCTCGCAGAAGAATTACGCCAAGGCCCGCAGGAAGATCGTCGATTCGGACCCCAAGATCTCCTACCTGCAGGATCCTGATGTCTTCAACCGGCTCGTCCCCTTCTGGCAGTTGCACCTCTATTTTCAGAAGAATGGCAAACCGGATTTTTATGCCGACGTCATGGAAGAAATGCGGAATCGCCCCGATGCGGGGCGAGGCAATGACTCTATCCGGAACCAGTTCCAGTTTATCAGGATCTGCTGCGACGTCGGGGAAACCGACCTCACTGACTTCTTCGAAAAATGGGGCTTCTTCTACGTCGGCGAGATCAAACTCAAGGATTACCGCAACTATCACTTTGTGGTCACAGAAGAAATGGTTGCCGAAACCAAGGCTTACATTACCAGAAAGAATTACCGCAAGCCTGCTGAAGACCCCTCCCTTCTCGGTGATTAAGCAAACTCTGCGACCAGAGCTCCCCAGACTGGAATGAACCGTTTGATCTCACCCCGACGTAACTTCCTCCGCACCACCGGCACGATAGCAACCTCAGTCTTCCTGCCCCGCCAGATCATGGCCTCTCTGGCTGCCATAAAATCGCCTGTCAAGCTTGGCATGATCGCTGACCTGCACCAGGACATCATGCACGATGGACCGACGAGACTTAAAGTCTTCCTCGACGCCATGAAGGAAGAAAAGCCCGATGCCATCCTGCAGCTCGGCGACTTTGCCTATCCATCGAAGAAAAACGAGGCAGTAACCAAGGCCTTTAAAAAGGCGCATCCCAGAACCCTGCATGTACTCGGAAACCACGAGATCGATGGGGGGCACTCCTTTGATGAGGTTGCCAAGCTTTGGGGTATGAAGGGGCGTTACTACACCGAGAACATAAATGGTCTGGATTTGGTTGTTCTCGACTGCAATGAGAAACCCAAAAACCACAAAAGTGGTTATCCCGCGCACATTGGTGAGCAACAGCTTGAGTGGCTCGAGAAACAGTTGAAAATCCTCAAGGGTCCAATCCTCGTTTTTTCCCATCAGCCTCTGGCGGGGACATCATCTGTCGATAATGCTGGAGAGGTCCAGAAGCTGCTTAATTCAGCTGGGGACAAAGTTTTGTTAGCGGTCAATGGGCACACTCATATCGATCATGTGGACCGCGTGGGTGAAATCTCCTATCTGCACGTCAACTCGGCTTCCTATAAATGGGTCGGAGGATCCCACCGTAATAAGAGCTATCCAGCAGAGATCCACTCTAAGTTCCGCTGGATTGAGTATACTTGCCCCTATCAGGATAGCCTCTTTACTACGCTCACCATAGACCCTGCCAATGGGCACATTGATGTGAAGGGCCGTGAGAGTCAGTGGGTCGGTAAATCACCCTCACAACTTGGGATCGCAGCGAAACCTGACCGAACCGATGGCAAAGAGATTTGCCCGAAAATTCGTGGCCGGCGGCTTGTTTTAGCTGCGAAGTAACTGGATAGAAAACATCCGGGAAACTACAATGAAATTTATGAAACTATTCAGCGTTCTAGCTATGGCAGGGTATATCATACTCAGCTCGTCCGTTGCTGCTGCCCAGCCCAACATTCTTTTCATTGTTTCTGATGATCATGGTTGGGGAGATTTGCCCTCTAATTGGGACAAGACCGAAGTGCGTCTCCCTACCTTGGAGGACTTGGCCGCCCAAGGCGTTCGATTTTCGAATTACCATACCGTCCCACTTTGTGGCCCTTCTCGGGCCTGTATGTTCACCGGCCAATTCTCAACGGAAAATGGTATGTGGAGGGGGCCAGGGAAAGAACCGCTCGGATCGTCTGGGTACCGTGGTATCAAACGTGATGTCATAATGCTTTCAGAGCACCTATCACGAGCCGGCTACCATACAGGATGCTTTGGTAAGTGGCATATGGGCTCCTTGGAGGGAGAAGTGCCAAATGACCGCGGGTTCGATGAGTTTCATGGATTTCTGGCGGGGGCTCATTCTTATTGGGTTACAAAAAAAAGATCTAAAATCATGCACAATCGTAAACCTGATTCCACGTCCGAAGGCCACGCGACTGAATTGTTTACTGGATGGGCTGAACAATTCATTCGTGAGAGTGCCGGCAAGGATGAACCCTTCTTTTGTTACCTCGCCTACAACGCTGTACACGGCCCGCTACGCACCGAAAAATCGAAACCGGCCTCCGCACCTGAGGCCTGGTTGAAAAAGGCCACTTCCCGAGGTGTCGATTTCTTGCGAAGCGACTATGTGGCGATTTTGGAGCATATGGATCACAACATTGGGAAACTCGTCTCTGTCCTGAAGGAACTGAACATCACTGAGAGCACCCTTATTGTCTTCGTTAGCGACAACGGAGGTTGCACCATGGAAGAAGAAGCGCCTGGCGGCAGATTCCCTGGAAATAATGGTCCGTTCAGCGGAGGGAAAGCCACCACTTATCAAGGCGGCCTGAAAGTTCCATTCTTGATGAACTGGAAAGGTCGGCTACCTCACGGGATTATCTCTGATGATCAGGTAATGCATTGCGACATCTACGCTACTTTGCTGGATGCTGCCGGTATTCCGGTTCCAAAAATGAATGGCAAGAACCCGGTTCGCGGAACGTCCTTGATGCCGCACATGCTCTCTTCAGGGAAGAAAACCATTCCGGATCGAAGTATAATTTTTGAGCTCTGGGGAAATATTGGTTTGCGAAAGGGCGACTACAAACTCTGGGCGGACGTCGGGCGGGATCACTCTCCGGATTGGCCTGCCCTTGCCGCCAAGCTCAAGGATACCAATCTTTCCTTGTTCGATCTCAGCAAAGATGTCGCCGAGACGACGGATCTGCGGACACAACGCCCTGAAGTCTACGCTTCGCTCAAGGCGGAGTTGATCGGCCACATCACCAACATCAACGCTGAGTATCCTGGTGATGGGATTTCCAAAGGTCTGCAAAAAGAGAAAGTCAAACCTCAGGGAAACCTCAACCCAGCATCGAAATACCGATCACAAGAACAGTTCTTCAAAAATCGGGATCGAAATGGAGACGGTGAGGTTACCTTGGAGGAATACATCGGCAACCCAAAGGGACGAAATGTTCCTGCGCTTACCAAACGGTTTAAGAAGATCGATTCAAATGGTGATGGTAAGCTGCGTTTAGATGAATTGAAGAAGTAATCAAAATGAAAAAACTAGTGGTACTCTTCCTTCACGTTTTTGTTTTTGGGTGCCTCTCTGCAAACGCAGAACCCCAAAGACCTAACATCATCTTCATCCTGACTGATGATCTCGGTTACGGGGACCTTGGGATTCTTTTCCAGAAGCAGCGTGAGGGGATTCAAGTGCAAACCCCTGAGTTGGACCAAATGGCTGAGGCCGGGACGATCCTGAACCGACATTACTGTCCCGCCCCCATTTGCGCCCCTTCCCGGGCTTCCTTGATCACGGGGATGCATCAGGGGCATTCGAATGTGCGTAACATGCAGTTTGATAAGGCCATTGAGGAGAACTGGAATTTTGCCAACACCCTGCAGAAAGCTGGGTATTACACCATCCACCTCGGCAAGTATGGATTGCAGGGGTGGGGGCATTCCCCGGAGAAATGGGCCGGCTATCCGACCAAACGGGGATTTGATTATTTCTATGGCTACGTTCGGCACGTGGACGGGCACCAGCATTACCCGGCCAACGTCTGGAACCTCGGGGACAACGAGTCCCACCAGCAGAAGAAACAGGTGTGGGAAAATAATAAGGAGGTCTCTGCCGGCCTAGACAAGTGCTACACCACCGATTTGTGGACCGCCAAGGCCAAGCAGTTGATCATCAGCGAAACGAAGGAGAATCCGAAGCGCCCGTTTTTCATGTACCTGTCCTACGATACGCCGCATGCCGCGCTACAATTGCCGACGGTCGCTTATCCCGATGGAAAGGGAACCAAGGGCGGACTGCAGTGGTTGGGGCAGGCGGGCAGAATGATCAATACTGCAGAAGGCACCATCGATCATTACCGCGATCCCCATTACACGGGAAAGGGTTTGACGGACTTGGCGGAGCGCTTCGCGACCTCGATCACCCGGATCGATCATTGCGTGGGCGACCTGCTACAGACCCTAAAGGATCTAAAAATCGACAAGAAGACGATCGTGATCTTCTCCTCGGATAATGGGCCGCACCGCGAATCCTACCTGAAGGGAAAACGATGGAGCCCCTCGGTCTTTGAATCGGCCGGAAACTTCAAGGGTTCAAAGGGGTCCTCCCATGAAGGGGGGCTGCGGGTCCCGACCTTCGCGTGGGGGCCTTCGAGAATCAAGGCAGGTCAGAAGTCGAACAGGCCTTCCCAGTTTCACGACTGGATGGCAACTTTCTGTGACTATGCCGGCGTTCATGCTCCTGCCAGGACCGACGGCGTATCCCTTCGTCCGACTCTCAGCCAGGAAGGTGCGCAAAGGGAAGGTATCGTCTATGTGGAGTTCAATAATCAACAGGGACTTTACCTAGATGGATACAAGGGGTTGCGACTGAAAGCCACGGATCATGCAGTCGACTTCGAGATTTACGATACCATTGGGGATGAACCGGAATCCCAGAACCTCGCTGGTACAAGCGCCTCATTTACACGCCTGCAGCTGAGGATGAAGGACGAGGTCCTCCGGATCAGGATGCCGAACAGGCATGCCAAAAAAACCTATGACGGTGAATTTGTTCCCGGCCTAAATCTTGACGAAGAAGCCCTGAGCAGGGGAACACACGTACAGTCCTATCTCGGGCAATGGGACTGGGTGCCTGAATTTACCCAGATGACTGCCAAGTCGGTCTCCGTGGAAAACACTATCAGTCTCGATTCACTTCTTGCTAAAAAAACAGCAGGCTTATTGTTCTCAGGATATATCAAGATTCCGAAATCGGGGGATTGGACGTTTCATTGTAAGGCGACGGGCGGTTTGATATTCAAGATACACAATAAGTTGATCTTGGATGGTGACTATAAATACGATGGAAGTGCGCTCAATACTACGGTGAGACTTGCCAAAGGTATCCACCCTTACCGTTTGTATTACAAGCCGCCTGCGAGTAAACCCGCCCTCAGTCTGCAATGGGAAGGGCCGGACATTGCCGTGAGCTTGATCCCTGCTGATGCGTTACTTGTGAAAGGTGAACAAAAGCACAATCTAAAATGAAAAAAACATTACCGCTCCTTTTTCAGATGCTCGTTTTTTTGTGTTTATCTGTAAACGCAGAAACCCAAAGGCCAAACGTCATTCTCTTTCTGGTTGATGACATGGGCTTGATGGACACCTCAGTCCCGATGCTGGCTGATCAGGACGGTAAACCAAAACGTTATCCGCTCAATGACTGGTATCGTACTCCGAACATGGAACGCTTAGCTAAACAAGGGGTTCGGTTCTCCCAATTCTACGCCCAGTCGGTTTGTTCGCCAACCAGAGCATCTATCATGACAGGGCAAAACTCTGCTCGGCACCAGGTTACCCAATTCATTTCTCCCGAGAAAAAAAACGGCGGTCCCAAAGGCTGGAAATGGGAAGGGTTAACTCAAAAGGACGTTACCCTTCCATTACTTCTTCGCAAGCAAGGCTATCACACCATTTTTGCCGGTAAGGCTCACTTCGCCCCCATTGGGTTCGCTGGGGAAGATCCGAAAAATCTGGGTTTTGATATAAACATTGCGGGGTGTTCATTCGGGCAACCGGGGAGTTATTATGGGGAGGATGGATATGGAAACCTGAATCCAAAACGTAAAAAACGGGCCGTGCCCGGGCTTGAGAAATACCATAAGACCGACGTCTTCCTTTCTGAAGCAATCACCCTTGAAGCCAAAGACGCCATCGACCAATCATTGGAAAAGAAGAAGCCGTTCTTTCTTTATATGTCTCACTATGCGGTGCATAGCCCATTCAATTCGGACCCTCGGTTTGCTGCCAACTACAAGGACTCAGGAAAGCCAAAGAATGCTCAGGCCTATGCGACCTTAATCGAAGGGATCGACAAATCCCTTGGTGACTTGATGGATCATGTTGCAGGTAAGGGTGAGGCTGAAAACACTTTGATTCTGTTTGTCGGTGACAATGGGTCTGACGCGCCTTTAGGGCCGGTTCACGGGTACTCCAGTTCCGTTCCACTCCGTGGAAAGAAGGGAACCTACTACGAGGGAGGTATGCGTGTGCCCTTCATTGCGGGCTGGGCCAAGCCCGGTGAGAAAAATACTTTTCCCATCGCAAGAGATTCGCTTCACAATGATCAGATTGGAACAGTTATGGATATTTATTCGACCATTCTTGAAACCGCGGGGGTAAAGAATCCCTCAGGCCACGTCGTGGACGGGGTGAGTTTACTCAAGCAATTTTCGGGTAAGAGAAACCCTGATCGGTCTAATCATTTCATGTGTCACTTTCCCCATTCTCACCGCAGTTCCTACTTCACTGCTTTTCGTCAGGGTGATTGGAAATTGATCTATCGTTACAAGGGAAAATCCAAATACGAGTTATACAATTTAGGGAAGGATCCATTCGAAACTAAAAACCTGGCCGAAAGCGAACCCAATAAACTGGAGACAATGACTAAGGCAATGGCTGCTCGCCTCGAAAAGGAAGGCGCGTTATATCCTTCTACAGGTGAAACAGTTTTGAAGCCGGAGATTCCGAGTTCAAATTGAACCGTCATTAATCGAAAATAGCACTAGTAATTATTTGTCCAAATTCGGACTGTTTCGTGGATCTGTATGGAAATTAGCTTGGTTACTGGAAACGACCATAGATCATCAAAACAACCATGAATATTACACAGGACTGCTGCTAGAGGCGGAGGCGCCTACGATGCAACGGCGACGCCGGGTGTTCGTGAATGGGCGTTTTGCGGGAAGTCGAAAGTTAACACAAGCGGTTCGGAGCCGGTGTTTTCAATTTCCACGCCGCCGTTGTTGAGCGCGGATTGGGTGATGAAACCGATCTCGGGGTAGAGTTCGCCAAGCTTCATGTTCTGGTGGTAGTTCACTGCGAACTTTCCAACCCGGCCGTTTCCACGATTGGTATGGAACAGCGCGGGAGTCTCGGGGCAGAAAGTGGTCTTATTGCCGGGCTCTACCGTTAGACGGAGAATCGATGCTTTCTGGTCGCCAAGGAAATCTCCGTAGACAATCCACTTTGCGTCTACTCCGTCACCTGCGAATTCTTCGGCGGTGACCGCTGGACGCGAGTTATCCTTTACGAAGTTCGGGTCTTGGTTGGCTTCAAAGTCGAACTTTTCAACCAGATACTCCCAGTCTTCGTGCCGATCCTTCGGGTAGTCCTGTTCCCGGCAGGCGTAGAACGCATCGGCAGCCCCAATGCTTCCATCAAGCGTGAGGTCCTCTGCTAGGAAGTGCTCATCCATCGTAACGTGCAGCTCGTGTGTGCAGAGGTCGGTCGGCGAGTGCAGGACACCGTTCGGCATCACGAAGCCGTTATCCAACTGCATCATAGTGTGCGGCGACAAGTGCCGGACGCCGTTGTACTCGCCCTTTCCGAAACGCTTCATGCAGGCGAGAAATTCGTCCTTCGTCACATACGGATACAGCCCCATGGCCGTGGTGTGATAATGCGACGGACTGACACCGGGATTGTCGAAGGAGTTGATGTCGTAGACTTCCCACTTCGACCAGTGGAGGTGATGTGGGATCGGGTTTAAGTTGTCGAACTTCTTGGACACGATCGGCCAGGTAGGGTCACCGTACAGTTCTTCGGCAAAGGCTGTGACCTTCTCCCCCATAACCGCTTTCGGATTGGCAAGGATCAAATCCTGCAGCGAGATGACTTGGCCGTCAGGAGTAAGGACGTGGGCTTCCCCTTCGCGGAACGGGGCCTTACCCGTGCGCGTGTCGATGACTCCTGTCACGATAGGAGCAGTGCAGCACATCCAGAGTTCATCGAGTCCTGTACCGGCCATGTAATCCGGATAGTAGGACTTTTCATCGAGGCGAATCCGTTTCCCGGGGGTACAAAATGTTCGGCCGGCGTAACGGTGCAGAAGTTGCAACACTCCGCCGTTCTGGTTCAGGCAGTCATCAAGAACCGCCGCGGATCCTCCGCCGGATCCATCGATCACGTCTTGTTGGGGGTACTCGTGAAGTTTTTCTTCTAAAAGGGTTGTCGAGGCGGACATGAGCGACGGATTTTAGGTTAGGTAAAGAAGGGCGTCAATTGGAACACGGGATTGAATAGATTATTTTTACATTTAGTTTACCATGATCCAAAAGAGGAACTGTTGATCCACTAGGGTTGCCATTAAAGGTGGTTCGGAATGTGAGATTATCTTGCCTGATCATTATTTGAGAGTGTAGTCAACATCAGCTGAACGCTAAACAATAGTGCCAGTGATATGTTTATGAGCTTATGAATCAAATTTCGCCATTTCTTACGCGAAACAAAAACCTGTATCGCGCTGCCTATGCTTTGGTACTAAGCAAGACACTCATCACCAAATAAATCTTCTCAACTCGTTAAATGAGAAATCTTTACCTATACATCATCTTAGTGGGCTTATTTGCAGTTGGGCCAGGGTTTGTAAATTTATTGTACGCACAAGCCGACCAAGAGAGTGTAAGGGTAATGTCCTACAATATCCACCGTGGAGGTGTCGTAATGCTGAAGCAACCATTGTCGCAAACAGCGAAAGTGATCCAGTCAGCCAAAGCTGACATTGTCGGCATTCAGGAAACTAAGTCACCGCGGGGTGACAAATTGGAGGAGCTTGCCAAGTTGCTTGGTTGGAACCATGACATGGGGAAGGGTTCTAAAATTTTAACGCGTTATGAAATACTCGAATCACTCAACAGTGGCGTTAAGATAAAACTAGATTCAGGCAAGGAAGCTTACGTCTTTAACCTCCACCTACCTTCCCATCCCTACCAGCCGTATCAGCTCTTGGAAATCCGCCCAAAATGGCACAAGCACACAAATGATATCACATTCATCAAGACCGAGGCCGAGGCAATTGAATGGGCAAAAAAGGCTCGTGGGCGCGAGCTCACCAAGCTCCTGAGGCTAATAAGGTCCATACCCGATAAACAAGCGCCCGTTTTCGTGGTGGGCGATTTCAACGAGCCCTCCCACCTGGACTGGACGGAGAGAGCGGCCAAGGCAGCTCGCCATCCGATCAAAGTGGAGTATCCCAATTCATTGGCGATGATAAAAGCTGGCTTTACCGATGCCTATCGCGCGATCTATCACGACGAGATGAAGCACCCGGGCTACACCTGGTCTTCCTTTTACAAGTTCGATGATCCCACGACTCACCATGACCGTATCGATTTCGTATACTTTAAAGGCAAAGGTATCAAACTGAACGAGGTAAAGATCGTGGGCGAAAACCAGAAAGATGCAGATATCGTTATTTCTCCCTATCCGTCCGATCATCGTGCGGTGGTGGCTAATTTTAAGCTAACCAAATAAACAAAATGAAGATCGGGAGTGCATTGTCCATTATTGTGGCTTCTTTGTGAGGCAGGGGAAAACCCGGATGGGTGCATACGAATCCTAGCGAGCTGTTGCCAAAGCCAAGCATTACAGCGTTACCGAATTTATTTATTCTTTGGTTCTTTCCCAAGCATTCAGCAAGAAGTAGATTTCTCGCCGCATGAAAGCTCTTCACCGATTATTTGTTTCTGCCCTGTTCCTTTCGTTTTTTTCTGTAGGTTTAGCTGAGCCACTGAACGTCTTCTTTGGTACAGGCGGTCGCGGGGCCGAAGGCATTTACCACGCTACCTTCAACCCGGACAATGGAAGTTTCTCTCCGGCCAAACTGGCTGCCAAGATCGGTTCGCCCGGTTTTCTTACTCTACATCCCAACGGCCAGATTCTGTATTCGGTGGGCCGTTGGGAGGATGGCGCGGGGGCTGTTGGTTATCATATCAACAATGGAGAGCTTAAGGAATTCACCCGGATGGTCTGCCCTGACGGCGGCGGTTGCCACATTGCCGTTCATCCGAGCGGAAAATTTCTCCTCACCGCTCAGTATGGTGGCGGGTCGGTTGCTCTTTTCCCTCTCGATTCCTCAGGCAAACTGGGCGAACCCACCGTGACCGAACATAAAGGTGGATCGAAGGTAGTGGAACGCCGGCAAGAATCCCCTCACCCTCACTGGACAGGATTTTCTCCGGATGGAAAGTACGCCCTAGTGCCGGATCTCGGACTCGACCAGATTGTGATTTACAAGGTCGATTCATCCAAGCCTGCCATCACACAGCACGGAGTCGGGCAATCGGTGCCGGGCGGTGGTCCTCGTCACATGCGTTTTTCGACTAATGAAAAATTTATTTATCTGCTCAACGAACTGACGCTCTCGGTGACCACCTTCGAATGGGACGCAGCTAAAGGAACCGCCAAGACTCTCACCACCGAACCCGCCCTTAGTGAGCAGGATAAAGAAGGCGAGACCTTTAATTCCTCGGCCGAGATCCTTGTTCACCCGAATGGTCGCTTTGCCTATTCTTCTAACCGAGGGCATGACAGCGTTACGGTCTACCGAGCAAATCCTAAAAGCGGAAAACTCAAGGTTGTTCAGGTTCAGCCGGTTCGCGGAGCCTTCCCGCGGAACATCAACCTAAGTCCCACCGCCACTTGGTTACTGGCCGCCGGAGCCGACTCCAACACGGTTGCCGCCCACCGGGTAAATCCCGACACCGGTAAACTCACTTACCAGCGAGGCTCGGTTGTCAATGTGCCTTCACCCATCTGTATCCTCTTCGCCAAATAGAGTCTAAGGGAAGTATGGGCTCATTCGAATAGGTGCTCTTGCCTTCGCATTGGGAAGAAGTAAATTTTTTGTTTAAGACCGAGCTCGAAACGCTTTGGGGATTGACGAATTTTGGCGAGTCGGCAACTTTCGGCGCGATGAATAATACGCAGGAAACGGTGAAGTTTGCCGAACGCACATCGGTCGAACAGGTTGAGGAAAGTAAAGACTTGGCGCCTAAATTCGACGCCAATGGTGTGATCCCTTGCGTTACCATGCATCACGAAACCCGGGAGGTGCTGATGTTTGCATTCATGAATGAGGAGGCTCTCAAACTTACCATTTCTACCGGGTTGGCTCATTACTGGTCACGTTCCCGGAAGAAACTCTGGAAAAAGGGCGAGAGCTCCGGAATGTTTCAAAAGATTGAACGTATGCTCATTGATGATGATCAGGATTGTGTCGTCATTGAAGTGTCGCTCACCGAGCCCAAGGCTGGAGGTACAGAGGCGTCTTGTCACGTTGGCTACCGCAGCTGCTTTTATCGTCAAGTACCGATCGGTGAAGGTGATTCCAAACGGGAGCTGCAATTTATCGAGAACGAAAAAGCATTCGATCCTAAGGCCGTATATGGCGATGCCCCAAACCCAACCCAACTCTGAACCTAAGTTAAAGACCGAATCGTAAAAATTTAAAGACCATGAAAACACTGCTACAATTAATCATTATTGCGGCGTTAGGTACTCCGGCTTTTGCGCAGAACAAGAAGGTTGTGTTCCTCGCTGATCGCGGAAAGAACTCGAAGACACATGCCCATGAGAGTGGAAATGAATTGCTCGCCAATGCACTCGAGAAGAGCGAACTCGGTTTTGAAACATCCCTTCACAAGGGTTGGCCAGCTGATCCTAAGGCGTTTGATGGTGCTGACTGTGTGGTCATCTTTTGCAACGGTGGCAAAGGGCATCTGGTAATGAATCACCTAGACCAGTTTGAGAAGCTCATTGATGCTGGAGTTGGCTTCGTTTTCATGCACTATGCCGTGGAAGTTCCTAAAGGGCGTGCTGGGGAACTCATGCTTAAAGCAATGGGCGGTTATTTCGAGACTCATTGGTCGGTAAACCCGCATTGGACGGCTGTTTTCAAAACTTTACCCAAGCATCCTATCACTCGCGGCGTGAAGCCATTTGTTCAGGACGATGAATGGTATTATCACATGCGTTTCCAGCCTGAGATGAAAGGTGTCAGTCCTATTCTCTCGGCTCATCCCCCGAAAAGTACTATGGATCGAAAAGACGGGCCTCACTCAAATAACCCTCACGTCCGTAAGTCTATGGCTGCGGGTGAAATCCAACATATCGGATGGGCTTATGAACGGCCCAATGGCAAAGGCCGTGGCTTTGGTACTACCGGAGCACACTATCATCATACCTGGGGTGAGGATAATTGGCGTACTCTAATGCTAAACGCTATCGCTTGGACAGCGGGTGTTGAAGTGCCCAAAAAGGGAGTCCCTTCACTCCCCGTTTTAATCAAGTAAACCGGATCACGGCATTGGACATTTAGTTGATTTTGAGTTTCTGCGGGGTTGTATAATTAATAAGTTCAAGATCGGTCCAAGAACGAGGGTGAATCGGGGTGAGCTTAATTAATTAACCCAGCTGAATTACGAGCGTCCTCATTAGCTTCAGATTGTATGATTAAAAAAAACTTCTTTTTGTTTTTCCTGATATTATCAGTTTTTTCCTGGGGTAAGCCTTCGAAGAATATTGTCCTTATCTTGGCTGATGATCTCGGTTGGGCAGACACGACGTTGTACGGCAAGACTTCCCTTTATGAGACGCCAAATATCGAGCGCCTTGCCAAGCGGGGTATGACCTTTACGGATGCTTATGCGAGCCCCATTTGTTCGCCGACTCGAGCCAGTATCTTGACCGGACAAAACCCCGCCCGCCACGGTATGACCTCGCCGGCGGCTCACTTACCGGAGGTCCGCTTTAAGCCTGTTGCCCAGCCCGCTGGCTTGCCTCACCAAAAAAGCGTCAATATTAAGACCGCAACGCGGATCGATCCGGTTGTGCCTACTCTCAGTGAGATACTGAAAGAGGCTGGCTATGCCGCTGCTCATTTCGGTAAGTGGCATTTGGGGATGAATGGTTTCACCCCGTTGGAACATGGGTTTGATGTTGATCTCCCGCATTGGCATGGCCCCGGTCCCAAGAACGGTTACTTGGCACCATGGGGTTATCCAAATCCTGCCTTTCCGGAAGGCGCGCCCGGCCAACACATCGAAGATCGGATGGCAAAAGAGGCTGTCACTTGGCTCAAGAACCGAGACCGCACCAAGCCTTTCTTCATAAACTACTGGCAATTCTCCGTGCACGCTCCCTTTGGGGCCAAGCCGGAATTGATCGAGCGTTACCGCAAGAAGATCAAGCGCGGGGAGAAACAGCAGTCGCCCACGTATGCGGCGATGGTGCATTCCTTGGATGAAGCGGTAGGCACCTTGCTCGATGCACTTGATGACGAAGGTGTTACCAATGAAACCATCATCGTTTTTTACTCCGACAATGGTGGCAACATTCATTGCGGTCTAGAGGAGACGGATGCCAGCGGCGAGGAATACATTACTGCCATTACCAGCAATCACCCATTGCGCGGTGGCAAAGGTGGCATTCACGAGGGTGGAATTCGCGTGCCAGCCGTAGTTGTCTGGCCAGGTGTGACTAAGCCCGGATCAAGGAATGACACCCGAATTCAAGCCAATGACCTGTATCCGACGATCCTAAAGATGCTGAATCTAAAGCACCCAAAGGATCACGTCATTGACGGCGTGGATTTCAGCAACGCCTTGAGCGGCCAAAACATGGAGCGCAAGCCGATGTTCACTTATGTGCCGGGTCACGGGAACACCCCACAGTGGCTCCCGCCCTCGATGGCGGTTCATCACGGTGATTGGAAATTCATCCGCACATTTCATTATGGCAAAAATGGGAAGCACCAATATCGACTCTATAACTTGCGTGATGACATTGGAGAGAACCATAACGTTGTTAGAAATCATCCGGAACGTGTTAAGGAGATGGATCAGTGGATCACGGACTACTTGGTGGAGGCAAATGTTGTGGTGCCGCTGCCTAATCCAAAATTCGACCCCGGCAAGTTTGATCCTGCAACGATTGGTGTGCAAAAGGGTGGCCTGAAAATGCCCCCGGCAAAAAGTAGGCCAGATCAGCCTTCGCCCGTGCTGACGGTCCGCAAGAAATTCATGCTCGGTTGGGTTGCCAAGAATGCCGACGTTATCTCCCAAGACCACACCCTGCGCATCACGGCGACGGGCCGCCAACCCTTTCTCGCTAATGCTAATATTGGAGTGGCAGGCCCTGTTCAGGTGCGATTGCGAATTCGCACGGCAAAGAATGGGGAAGGGCGCCTGCAATGGCGCACTAAGGATCAGGAAGGGTTTCCTGAGACCGGCCAGCGAAAGAGCTTTCTCATCAATGGCGGCGAATGGCGTGAATTGGCTGTGCCGCTGAACGTGAAAGGACAGCTTCGACACCTGCGCCTTGTCCTGCCTGCCCAGGAGGAGCCGATTGACATGGACTGGATCGAAATTAGGTCGGCTGACGAAAAGGTGAAGGCGACCAAACGCTGGGATTTCAACACCTCCACTCCAAGCCCATCCGTAAGGCCGACTAAACAACCAAACGTTATCCTTATTCTCGCCGATGATCTTGGGTACGGCGAACTTGGTTGCTATGGAGCGCCGAATGTTAGGACGCCGCATATGGATTCACTTGCTGCGCAAGGCGTACGATGTACAGATGGCTATGCTGCATTTCCTGTGTGTTCGCCAAGTCGGGCTGCGCTTTTAACGGGTCGTTATCCAGCCCGCTTTGGCCCTACCTATGAAGATTATTATGGTGGTGGCGCGCCTGAACTCGATCCCATCAAGCATCCAACAATCGCGCAGATGATGAAGGATGCCGGATACCGCACCGGCTGTTTCGGAAAGTGGAACGTCTCCAATCTAAATCGGCGGCCGGCCAATGATTTTGGCTTTGATCGCTGGGTAGGTCTCCATCTCAACCATGATTTCTATACGCACAAAGTGGTGCGCACAGGCGAATTGGACATGTACGAGAATGGTAAAAAACTAAAACGCGCGGGCATCTGGTCAGACACGATCTTTACCAATGAAGCAATCTCCTTTATTAAAGCTGAAAGTAAGAAGCCTTTCTTTATCTATCTCCCCTTCCAAGCTCCGCACACACCCATTCAAGATCCTGATGTTCCTATGGATAAACCTCAGGAAAAGAATCGCCAGACCTTGATTAAAATGATTGAGCGACTTGACCATGAAATCGGTCGTATTCTACAGACGCTCAATGATGAAAAATTGATAGATAATACGCTGGTGATTCTGACCAGCGACAATGGCGGAGAGCAGAAAATTGCGCGTAATCTACCGCTTAGTGGAGCAAAGCAAATGCTTTCGGAAGGTGGTATCCGGGTGCCGCTAATCCTGCGCTGGCCGGTGATGCTACCCGCTGGCCAGGAATTCTCAATGCCAATCAGCGCCATGGATCTCACCGCTACAATTGCTAAGGCTGCGGGCGTTAAGCCTGCTCCAACCAAACTCTTTGATGGAGTCGATTTAGTACCCACCCTTAACGGTAAAATTGAGCTAAGCTACGATCGGCCACTCTTCTTTCGACGCCGTAATGTGTCTGTTCGAGAGAGCCGTAACGCGATCCGCCAGTCGGCTGTGCGTAAGGGAGATTGGAAATACCTGCGGACATACAGACCAGTTGGGAGCGGTAAATACCAAGCCGCCCTCTACAACCTGAAGAAGGATATTGGTGAAAAGAAGAATGTAGCCGCTGCTTATCCCGAAGTCGCAAAAGGGATGAGGGATCTCCTTGGCCAATGGGAACATGAAATGAGCAAGACCGCAGAACCTTTTCCCGAGGTTTTGCCCTGAAAAAAAACACAAAAATGATAAATCGAACCTTTTTCACAATTATTTCCTGCTGCATCGCATTCATAGAGGTGTCCGCGAAGGATTTGAGGAAGCCTGATGTGGTTTTTATAATTGTAGACGACCTCAATGATTGGATTGGTGTGATGGGTGGTCACCCGCAAAGTAAAACGCCTAACCTTGACGCCCTTGCGAAGGGCGGGGTCTTATTCACTAATGCCCACTGCAATGCACCCCAATGCGGTCCGTCCCGAACGAGTCTCTTGCATGGCCTTTACCCAAAGAGCACCGGCCGATATTTTAACAGCACCCGCAGGCCGGCTTTTTTTGGTGATCAACCGATGCAGGGAATCACTTCTCCCAATGCGCCGGAAAATGCTGTGATCTTACAACGGCACTTTAAGCAAAACGGCTACCGGGTGGTAAGTGGAGGAAAAGTAGCTCACGGGAACAATAGTTTAAAGGGGCAAGTCGATGAGTACCTGAATCGCCCCCAGGACGTTCGCGGTAATTTTACCGACGACAAGGCGAATCTCTGGGGAGAGGGCGGACCGCACAATCATCACGAAGAAGAAACCGGGGACTACAAGGTCGCTCAATGGGCAATCGAGGAATGGCGCAAGGCCAACGAAAAGCCTCTCCTTATGACCGTGGGCTTTTATCGTCCGCATCGTCCGTTTAATGCCCCCAAGGCCTACTTCGAAAAATTTCCTTTGGAGACCATTCAGTTACCGCAGGTTCGAACGGACGATCTCGACGACCTTCCATCCTACGGAAAGGCCTTGGCCCGTTCCAATGCGCATAAGGATTTGTTCAAGCCACGAACCGTGCATGAACAGATTCTGCACCTCGGAGGTGAAAAGGAATGGAAATACATGGTGCAGTCTTACCTTGCATGCATCAACTATGTGGATACTCAGATTGGACGTTTGCTGGACGAGTTAAAAGAGAACCCTCGAAAACGGGAGACGGTCATCGTACTTACCAGTGATCACGGATGGAACCTCGGAGAGAAAACCCACTGGTGTAAGGCTGCCATTTGGAAAAACACCACCCGTGTTCCGTTTATGGTCGTCTTGCCGGGGGTAACCAAAGCCGGAACTCGCAACAATCAGCCGATATCTCATGTCGACATTTACCCTAGTCTCTGTGACTTTGCGGGCGTCCCCAAACCGGACTATCTGGAGGGACGTTCCATTCTGCCACTCCTAAAAGACCCATCGGTAACTCGGGATTTTGCCTTTCTTAGCTATGGGCCGCAGAACACGGCAGCTCAATCCGAGAGATATCGCTATATTCGCTATGAAGACGGTTCAGAAGAACTCTACGACCATCAAAAAGACCCGCATGAATGGACCAACCTGATTGGCAACAAGAAGCACCAGGCGATGAAAAAAAATATGCGGGATCGGGTTCTTGGATTTCAAGTGGAGTAAGAGAAAATTGATTTAGTTCTAAATAATTCAATGAAATCCTTAAATGCCTTTATCTTATGCCTGCTGATTTTTGGCTCAAGCCACTGGAGCAAGGCAGAAGGCGCCAAGCCCAACGTCCTATTCATCGCCATTGATGATCTCAATGATTGGGTGGGGTTCATGGGCGGGCATCCGCAGGCGCGTACGCCGCACATGGATGCGTTGGCCAAGCGCGCGCGCAATTTTTTGAATGCGCATTGCGCCGTGCCGGTATGTTCGGCATCACGGGCCAGTGTGATATCAGGCGTGGCGGCGACCACGCACGGGAGCTACGAACTCGGGCCGCGCTACGAGCAGTTACCTGCGCTCAAGGACGTCCCCACGCTTCAGCGGTATTTCAAGAATAACGGCTACACGACCTTGTCCGGCGGCAAGGTTCTTCACCACGATTTCAATGGCCGCTTGGCCGGAGACATTGACCGGTCACTAGGCCGGAAGCGCAGTCCACGGCCGAAGGGGTCGATGAGCCGACCCACGAGCTGGAGTGGTGCCTGGGACTGGGGCGCGTATCCGAAAGAGGACGCCGAGATGGCCGATATCCAACTCGCCCACAACGCCGCCAAGGCTCTCAAGGAGCAGTTCGATAAGCCGTTCTTTATGTCGGTGGGCTTCTTCCGTCCGCACGTCCCGCTTTTCGTGCCGCCTAAGTGGTTTGCCCAATACGAGGCGGACAAGATCGCGCTGCCTAACAATCCAAAGAGCGACCTCGACGACCTGCCGAAGAATTTTCTGGGCATCAACAATTACGCCGTCGCGCCGACCCACGTCGAGGTGGTGGGCGCGGGAAAACAACGCAGCCTGACTCACGCCTACTTGGCCTCAGTGACGTTTGTCGACCACTGCGTCGGCATTGTGCTGGACGCCCTGAGGAACAGTCGGCACGCCGACAACACGCTGATTGTCCTTTGGAGTGACCACGGTTTTCATCTCGGTGAAAAACAGCACTGGGCCAAGCGCACCTTGTGGGAGGAATCTACGCGCGTACCGTTGCTCATTGCAGGGCCTGGCGTTCCTTCTGGTAAACCCTGCGGGGAGCCCGTCAGCCTGCTCGACATCTACCCGACGCTTGTCGAGTTGTGCGGCCTTCCGAAGAACAATCACCTCGAAGGGCTTTCGCTCGTCCCACAGCTCAAGAACCCGGCGGCGCGCCGGGACCGTCCCGCAATCACCTCCTCGTATTTCGGCAACCACTCCATTCGGAGCCGCGACTGGCGACTAATCGTCTACGAAGACGGCGCCCAGGAACTTTACAACCACCGCAACGATCCTGACGAATTTCGAAATCTCGCTAGCGATCCCGCCCGCAAAAAAAATCGTGACGAACTTGCCCGCTGGTTGCCCCAAAGCGCTGCTCCGGAATTCAAATCCAAATCCGAACGTGCCCGCGCGCGGGGTAACTAAACAGGTTCAACTGGTCGGCAGTGCATGATTGACAAGAATGCCCTCCTCGCGAACGGTTAGGGACTGCACCACTGAACCACTGCCATGATGTCTTTTCAAAAAAATTATCCCCAAAAAAACTCGAAACGATACGGCATTGAGCGCCGGGATTTTCTAAAATACATGGCGGTCGTTTCGGCAATTCCGTTCGCGGCGTGTCGTTCGACAGGGCCGATGGAAGAGCAGCCGCAATTTGCGGATTACCCGTTCAAGCTCGGAGTCGCCTCAGGCGATCCGGAACCGGATGGGGTGGTGTTGTGGACGCGGTTGGCACCGCAACCCTTGACGGGTGGAGGCATGCCGCCTTTGCCGATCCGCACCCGCTGGGAGGTAGCCACCGATGAGGCGTTTAAGAATATCGTGCGCCATGGTCGCGCACTGGCCTTGCCACAGCTGGGGCATTCCGTGCATGTGGAGGTGGATGGACTCAAGCCGCATCACTGGTATTACTATCGATTTCATACCGGTAACGAAACCAGTCCGGTGGGCCGTACGCGTACGGCGCCGGAGGCGGAGGCGCTACCCGAGCGGCTGCGGTTTGCCTTCACTTCATGCCAACATTTTGAGAGCGGCTACTTCAACGGTTACCCGCACATGCAGAAGGAGGATCTCGACCTCATCGTGCACTTGGGCGATTATATTTATGAGTATCGCGGCGCCAACAACCGGCCGCGCAAGCATCTGGGCGGGGAGATCGAGACACTGGATGAGTATCGTACGCGCTACGCGCAGTACCGGCTGGACCCGATGTTGGCCGATGCGCACCGGCTCTTCCCGTGGCTCGTGACGTGGGATGACCACGAGTTCGATAATAATTATGCGGACCTCGTCTCTGAAGAGGAAGGCATCGCGCCGGAGAAATTTCTGGCCCGCCGGATGAATGCCTATCAGGCCTACTACGAATTTATGCCGCTGCGTCGCCGGTCGTTTCCGCAGGGGCCGCACATGACGCTCTATCGCGGCTGTCCGTACGGGCGGTTGGCGAATTTTCACGTGCTCGATACGCGCCAGTATCGCACCGACCAACCCAACGGCGACCATCAAAAACCGATGGTCGGCAAGGCGCTAGATCCGCAAGCCACTATGCTCGGTGCCCGACAGGAGCATTGGTTGATGAAAAGTTTGGCGCAGTCCACGGCGACTTGGAACGTATTGGCGCAGCAGGTAATGATGGCTCCGCTCAATCGCGGCGACGGTGAGGATGCACGCTACAGCATGGACCAATGGCCCGGCTACGAGGTCAGCCGGCGGCGGTTGTTGAAGTTTTTCCATGAACGCCGCGTACCCAACCCGGTGGTGTTGACCGGCGATATCCACGTGAACTGGGTGACTGACCTGCAGCTGGATTTTAAGGCGGAAAACTCGCCGGTGGTCGGTACCGAATTTGTCGGCACGGCGATGTCCTCCGGCGGCAACGGCGGCAATCGTATCACCGAGTACGAGCGCGCCGCGGCACAAAATGATTTCGTGCGCTATTACAACTCCAACCGCGGCTACGTATCCTGTGAACTGACCCCGGAAACTTGGACCACCCATTTTCGTGTCACGCCGTTCGTCGACAAGCCAGGCTCCCAGGTCATCAATCAAGCCAGCTTCATCATCGAATCCGGCTGCCCGGGCGCAAAACGAGCTTAGTAATTTTTGTCGATACTCAGCCTTTAAGTCATGCGACAACTCCAATCCATTCTTCTCGCCATTGTTCTTTTGAGCGCCTTCGGACTTCATGCGGCCCGGCCGTCTGCGGCCAAAGCCATTTCGTTTACGAAGATCGATGGCCGGCATTGGCTGACGTCTCCGGATGGTCAGCCGTTTTTTGCGCACGGCATCACGCACGTGAACAATACCCGGGTGAAGATCGATTTCGCTAAGATTTCCAAGGCCTGCAAGGCGCTGGGCTTCAACGCCTACGGTTACGGTTGCCCGGAACAGCTCCGCACCGACATGCCGTTCGTCGAGAGCTGGAACCATCTCGTTCCCATTTCCTATTATCGGGGCAAAGATAATATCCGGTTCCTCGACGTCTTCGACCCCAAGATTCAGGCCAAGCTGGATAACGGTGTGAAGGCGAGTTGCTTTCGCAGTCGGAACAATCCCAACGTGATCGGCTACTGCTGGACGGACCTCGGCGCCTGGCCGCTGGAAAATCCATCGGGCAGGAATTGGGTCGATTTCATTCGCAACCTGCCCGGTGATGCCCCGGGCCAAAAAGCCTACCGGCAATTCCTCAACGGCAGTAAGGGCAAGGATGATCAGGCCCGTGACCGCGCCTTCCTCCGGCTCATTGCCCGTGAATACTTCCGCGTGGTCGGAGGGGCCCAACGCAAGTACGCCCCCGGTCGGCTGGTCTTTGGCGAACGGTTTGGCGTCAGTAAACTGAGCCGTTTTACAACCATGGCCCCCGAAGTGTTGGAGGAAATGTTGCCGTACGTGGACGGCATCGCCATCCAGCCGCCATTCCAGAGCGGTTTCCCGAAGGAACAATTCGACAAAATTTACAAACAAACCGGCAAGCCCATGATTCTGTGCGACTTTGCCGTGCGCTTCAAGGACGGCGACAAGGACATTCGCAGTTGGAAACCCGAGGAGAATTCCGTCGCCGCCGGAAAGGCCTATGCCGAATACGTGAAGGCGGCGCTCAAGACCGACTACATCGTCGGCGTCTTCTGGTGCAACCCGGTGGACACTGCCAAAGGCTTCGGGAAGCCCGGCGTTAAGCAGGGCTTCTTCGGTGATGGCCTCACCGAACGGCCCGGCTTGCACCAGTCGGTGAAGGAAATAAACGCCTTCCGCGACCGAATGACGCCCAAGCGTTAGTCCGCTGTGTTGCCGTGCATGATTGACAATTGCGCCACCATCCCGAACGGTGCGCCCGCACCCCGAACTTTTTTTGAACGACATGAAAGTACCCGGCTTGATCCCATCCACACTCGCCTTTTCACTCGCTGCCTTTGTGTTTGGTGCTCTGACGCCTTCCGTGCAGGCCGAGCGGCCCAACGTGATTGTCATCATGAGCGACGACCAGGGCGGCGGAGACTACGGCTTCATGGGCAATGAGATCATTCGCACGCCTGAGCTGGACGTCATGGCCAGGCGGAGCGGGTTGCTTACCAAGTTCTACGTCAGCCCCGTGTGCGCGCCTACCCGCGCCAGCCTGATGACCGGACGCTACAACTACCGCACGCGGTGCATCGATACCTACGTTGGTCGGGCGATGATGGATCCCGCCGAGGTGACCATTGCCGAACTTCTGCGCGCTGACGACTACCGCACTGGCATCTACGGCAAATGGCATTTGGGCGACAACTATCCCATGCGGCCAATGGATCAGGGCTTTGAGGACAGTCTCATCCATCGCGGCGGTGGCATCGGCCAGCCCTCCGATCCCATCGGGGCCGAGGGAAAATACACTGACCCGACCCTCATCAAGAACGGTGTCGAGACCTCGATGAAAGGGTACTGCACGGACATCTATTTTGACGGCGCGATGGATTTCATCGAGGCGGCCGCCAAACGGAAGGAAAATTTCTTTACTTATATTGCCACCAACGCTCCGCACGGTCCGTACCACGACGTGCCCGAGAAGCTGTATCAGGAATATCTCAAGGTCGATTTCCGACCGATCATGATTAACAAGAACCCCAGCCCGGCCCGGTTGAAGTCCGAGACTGATAAGCTAGCGCGCATCTGCGCCATGATCACCAACATCGACGAGAACGTTGGCCGCCTCTTCCGGAAACTCGACCAGCTTGGTATCCGCGAAAACACCATCGTCCTGTACCTCAACGATAATGGCCCCAACTCTATGCGCTACGTCGGCAACATGCGCGGTATGAAGGCACACATCGACGACGGCGGCGTACGCTCCCCGCTGGTGTTCCATTGGCCGGCCCAGGTGAAGGCGCGCAAGACCTCCGGCATCCTCTGCGCACACATCGATCTCATGCCCACGCTCCTTGATGCGTGCAAAGTGAAGATTCCCGCCAAACTAAAGATCGATGGCCGGAGCTTCCTGCCGTTACTCACTCGCGACAACGCGCCCTGGCCCAAGCGACAGGTCGTTCTCCAATCTCATCGCGGCAACGTGCCCCTGCTCTACCACCATTTCGCACTCCACGAGGAACCGTGGAAGCTTGTGCATCCAACCGGGTTCGGCAAGGAAAGCTTTACCGGCGAACCCAAGCTGGAACTCTACGATCTGAGCAAGGATCCCCGCCAACAAAACAACCTCGCCGCCCAACGTCCCAAGGTTTTCCAGAGACTGAAGAAAAACTATGAGGACTGGTTTGCCGACGTCAGCTCCTCTCGGCCAGACAACTATGCCCCGCCGCGCATCGTGATCGGTACGAAGCACGAACCGCGCTCTGTGCTTACGCGCCAGGACTGGCGCCACGTCACTGGCCGTCCTTGGGGCCGCGACTCTAACGGCTTCTGGTTATTGGAAGCCCCCGAGCCCGGAGCCTACGAGGTGGAGGTGATTTTCAAGGAAACTTATCCCGCCGGTAAAGCCACCATCACCGCCGGTAAAGCCCGCCAGGAGCTGGATCTTGTGGCCGACAAAAAGCGTGGGCACACTACGATGATGATGCTGCCGGCCGGTAAGTTTAAGCTCTCCGTTGAAGCTGACTTCAACGGCAAAATTCAAGGCCCGCATCAAGTGATTCTAAAGTCAAATCGGTAAATTGCCGCGAAATAGATTCAATAGTTAAATGAAGCAGTCACTATTTTTTCTCATCTCGTTTGCATTCATAGCTAACGGGGCTTCCGAGATAGGTTTAAAGCCTGTATTTGAAAAATCTGCTGATGGAATTTTTCGTCAGAATGGAGAAATTCATTTTGGATTCGAGCTCAGTAATCTCTCGAAAAAGAAATTGGAGGTTAGAGTCACATGGGAAGTGGTGACCGATCAAAAAATTCCAATCAGCAAGTCCATCCCCGCTATCATCACCGTTCAGCAGTCCAAAAAACGGGTGGTCAGATATGACACTAAAATTTCTGGCCCAGGTTTTTATAAGGGCACTCTTAAGTGTTCATGGGATAGGGGGCAGGTCAGTCAAACCGTTCAGGTGGGTTACGCCCCAGAGGCATTGTTGCCACCCTTGACTCGGGAACCGGACTTTAAAAGATTTTGGGATGAATCCCGGTCTAAACTCCAGAAAGTGGACCCTCAATATCAGTTGCTTCTAAAGCCTGAATTGAGCAAAGGAGATCTGAATGTTTATGAGGTCCGTATGCGAAGTTATGGCGATGTTCGCGTGCGTGGCTGGTACGAGGTTCCCAAGATTAAAGGCCCGCATCCAGTGATCTTGCGCCTGCCGGGTTATGGATCGAGCATGAAGCCGATTGATCGTTTTAAGGATATGATTGTCTTTTCGTTTAATCCTCGTGGACATGGAAACAGTCAGGAGGATGTAAAAGGAAAACCGAGCGATTATTGGATTCGGGGGCTGGATAACAAGGAAGGCTACTATTATCAGGGTGCTTATTTGGATTGTGTGCGTGCAGTTGATTTTTTGTGTTCTCGCAAAGAGGTGGATCAGAAACGGATTGCCGTTAAAGGAGGTAGTCAGGGTGGAGGTTTAAGCTTATCAACCGCCGCCTTAGATCCCCGCATCAGTCTCTGTGCCCCTCATATTCCTTTCCTGACAAATTGGGATCTCTATTTTAAAACCTCCCATTGGCCGGAAATGGATAAATGGATTGAGTCAAAGGAGTCGCGTACATGGCAGGCTACCCTCAAGACAATGAGTTACTTTGATACCATGAATATGGCTTCATGGATAAAGTGCCCGGTTTTTATGGGAGTAGGACTGCAGGACGCGATTTGCCCGCCAGTGACGAATTTTGCCGTGTACAATCACCTGGCAGGGAAAAAGAATTACCGCGTTTATCCGCAAAACAGGCATAGTGTGGATAAGAGCTTTCATCCAATGGTCTTCAATTGGATACGAGAACACTTTGGACTAAGTGTGATTCCCTAGACACTTTTATGAGCAGTAGAAATAAATTTGGATCGATTATGGGCCGGAACAATCACACGCCGAAATTGAAATTAATATATTTACTAATAATCATGTTTCTTCCGGTTTCAGGTTTTGGCCAGCATCAAAATAAGGCGGGGGATCTAAAGATCTTGGTGTCAAAGTTAATTGAGCACAAGGGGCAACCGGTTGAACATCAAATCGGCACTTTTTATGTACGGGAAAACCGAAGTGACCCTAAAAGTAGAGTTATTGGAATAGGATTTGCTCGGTATATAGCTCAGAAGCCCA
>CAJWMQ010000022.1 GCA_913042895.1 uncultured Verrucomicrobiales bacterium
TAGCTGTATTTCCCCTGAAAACGGGGTATTTGATGTTCGTTGGGTTCGATTCCCAAAAGACAATTACAATTGCACGTCCACCGACTCCGCCGCCGCGCGGGCTTTGGCGCGGGCGTCGTCGATGGTTTTGCCACGAGCGATGGCCACGCCCATGCGGCGTTTGCCTTTCACGTGCGGCTTGCCGAACAGGCGCAGCTGCGTGTCGGGCACGTCAAGGGCGGCGGTGAGGTTGCCGAAGCAAACGTTGGCGCTCTCGCCTTCCACGAGGATCACCGCACTGGCGCTGGGGCCGTGCTGCGTGATGTTCGGGATAGGCAGGCCGAGGATGGCGCGTGCGTGCAGGGAAAATTGCGGGAGGTCCTGGGAAATCATCGTCACCATGCCGGTGTCGTGCGGGCGCGGGGAGACTTCAGAGAACCATACATCATCGCCTTTGATGAATAGCTCCACACCAAAGATACCGCGGCCGCCAAGGGCGTCCGCGATCTTCTGCGCGTACTCGCGCGCGTTGGCGAGCGCCGTGTCGGTCATCGGCTGCGGTTGCCACGATTCGCGGTAATCGCCATCCACCTGCACGTGGCCGATGGGATCGCAAAAGCTCGTGCCGCCGACGTGTCGAACTGTTAACTGGGTAATTTCGTAATCGAAATCGACAAAGCCCTCGACGATCACCTTGCCCGCGCCCGCGCGGCCGCCTTCCTGCGCGTATTGCCACGCCGATTCAATGTCCGCCTCGGTCTTCACCGTGCTTTGGCCTTTGCCACTGCTGGACATGATGGGCTTCACCACACACGGTAATCCGATGTTCTCGATGGCCGCCAAAAATTCCTCTTTCGTCGCGGCAAACTCAAAGGGCGACGTGCGTAGTCCCAACTCTTCAGCCGCTAAGCATCGGATGCCTTCACGGTTCATCGTCAGCTGCGTGGCGCGCGCGGTGGGGATGATTTCCACTTCGCCCGCCGCCTCAATCGCCGCCAGCGTATCCGTCGCGATCGCCTCCACCTCCGGCACCACCAAGTGCGGCCGTTCCTGTTCAATCACTGCCCGCAACGCGTCGCCGTCGAGCATCGAGATCACATGGGCACGATCCGCCACCTGCATCGCCGGTGCGTTGGCATATGCGTCCACCGCAATCACCTCCACGCCGTATCGCTGCAGCTCAATAACTACCTCCTTGCCTAACTCACCCGACCCGCACAACAACACGCGCCTCGCCTCGTCCGTAAATGGTGTTCCGATAGTGCTATCCATGAATGACCAAACCCTACGGTCTCCCATCGCCATTGGCTACGGTGAGTTGTTCAGAGGACCAACGCGTGCTTACGGCCGGCTGCGGCCGGCATCGATGATATCCTGCAGTTCCTTTTTCATGCGGGCGAAGACCTCGGGGTGTTGCTCGGCAACGTTTTTCTTTTCCTGCACGTCTTTGCTGAGGTCAAACAGGGCGAACCGCGGTGCCGGTTGATTGGCGAGTTTGTTGGTGACGATCACGTTGCGTTTGCGTTTGGAATCATGGCGCTGGAGTTTCCAGTTGCCGACGCGATAACCGTAGTTGCCGCCGCGGCCATTGTCCTGCTGAACGAGGTGCTCGCGCCCTTTGGCGCCTTGCTTGCCGAGGAGTGCGCCAAGGAGGTTAAAGCTGTCGGGAACGGCGGCTTTGGGCAGTTTTACGCCGGCGAGCGCGGCGAAGCTGGCGGCGAGGTCAATGGTGCAGACCATTTCATCGGACACCTGCGGCTGAATCTTGCCAGGCCAATAGGTGATGAACGGCGTGCGCGTGCCGCCTTCGAGCACGCTGTATTTGCCGCCGCTGAAAGGACCGTTCGGGGAATGGTCGCCCATCTTCTCGAGTGCTTCGTCTTTGTATCCATCATCGCCCACGGGGCCGTTGTCCGAGCAAAACACGATGAGGGTGTTGTCGGAGAGCTTAAGGCGATCGAGCGTCTTCACTAACTCACCCACACACCAATCGAGTTGCACGATCACGTCTCCGCGATAGCTCAAGCCTGACGTACCACGAAAGCGCTCGTGTGGAATGCGTGGCACGTGCAGATCGTGCGAAGAGAAAAATAGGAAGAAGGGGTTATCCTTGTTGGCCTCAATCCATTTGTTTGATTGCATCACCCATTCATCAGCCAAATCTTCATCGCGGAACCGCGCCTTATGGCCGCCGGTGTAAAACCCAATGCGGCTGATGCCGTTATGGATCGTGGAATTGTGCCCGTGGCTCCAGTCCATTTTTAAAGTGTGCCGATGCGTAATTCCAGTGGGATGGTCCGGGCTCGGTTTCATTCGGCCGACCCAGAGCGGATCCTTGGGGTCCAGATTCTTTACGCGATGATTCTCGACGTACACCTGCGGGACACGATCGTTCGTGGTCGGCAAAAGGTAATTATAATCAAAGCCAATCTCGCGTGGTCCCGGCTTTAATTCGCCATTCCAATCTGGCCCATCTGGCCCACCCAAACCAAGATGCCATTTACCGATCACAGCGGTTTTGTATCCCGCTTTTTTTAGCAGACTGGGCAAGGTCTCAGGCCCCGGCTTGATCACCGCCGGCCCATTGGGCGGCGCAATACCCGTACCCTCCTGCCGGAAAGCATATTTTCCCGTAAGAAATGAGAAGCGTGTGGGGGTACATGTGGAAGCCGAGCAATACCCGCTGGTAAAGCGTACGCCGCCTTTGGCTAACTTATCGATGTGAGGCGTCTTCAAATTCTTCGGCTTAGCCCCGTAACAGCCTATATCCCCGTACCCCAGATCATCGGCCATAATAACAATGATATTGGGTTTAGCTGCCGCCTCTAATTTAGGCGAAAAAAACATTGCCGCGAAAACGGCCCAAGTAATGAGGAGTCGAGATTTCATGCAAAGGCCAGAGGATGCAGAAACCTACCAATGGTTTCAAGAATCCAGTTCCCTGGAAACCGGCCTTGGGTTGATTCGCACCTGAAAATACCTGAAGTTCACCTCTTCAAATTAGCTTAAGACTAAACAAATGAATGAATTAATGGCCAGCGAGGCAGGATTGTGGATGCTTTTTTTGAGCGGGTTTCTGAGTGCTACCCTGCTCCCGGGCAGTTCAGAAGCCGCCCTCATTGCGGCAATTAAACTAGGAGACCATCCCTTGTGGCTGGTAATCACTATCGCGACTATAGGTAATACACTTGGAGGTCTCACGAATTACGGACTGGGACGGTTACTTCCGGACAAAACCTCTCGACTTGAAAAAAACCAACGGGCTCTCGGTTGGCTAAAAGAATATGGTTACTGGAGCCTGCTGTTGAGCTGGCTTCCCTTTATTGGTGATCCACTCTGCCTAGCTGCAGGCTGGCTAAGGATGAACTTTTTGTGGTGCACAGCCGCTATACTCACAGGCAAAGCTCTGCGATATATGGCAATTGCATCTATATGATTTTAAAGTTTTGGATAAGAAAAAAACTTTCAGACAGAAATGGCTATAGCTCTTTGTGCTGCCCTTGCTCTTGACGATCTCATTTAGGCTCACCTAGGCTTGCAGCCGTATTCCACATGAAAACCATAACCTTTTGCCTCTCCTCTTTAGTCTTTGGCGTCCTCACCTGCCCAGCAGCTGAAGTTCTCTTCGACGGTAAGAACCTCAATCATTTTGAATTTGAAAAAGGGGCATGGGAGATTGAAAAAGACGGCTCGGTGGTCTGCCGTATGCAGGAGCAGAAGGACAAGAAAGGTCAGGTGCGCTTGCGCGGAATGGGTTATCTTTGGACAAAAAAGCAATTCTCCGACTTTGAACTTTCGCTCTCCTACAAGCTTAGCCCGGGAGCGAACTCAGGGGTCTTTTATCGAACCGATAAAAACAATCCTGTCCAAGGTGGCTTTGAACTCCAGTTAATGGACAATGAAGGGTTTCAAGAGAAAGCTAACCGAAAACTGCCACCGCGTAAGTTGAATGGCTCCTTTTATGACGGCGCAGCGCCGGCTAAGGACTTCTCCAAGCCCGTTGGGCAATGGAATGAATTTGTCCTTCGCTGCGACGGCTCGATTATTACCTGTCACATCAACGGAGGTCAGTGCTTTAGCGTAGACGTAGATAAATGGGACTCGCCAGGTAAGAACCCAGACGGCTCCGATAATAAGTTCAAGAGTGCCCTAAAAGATCTCCCACGGAAGGGCCGCATCGGATTCCAGAACCATGGACAAGTGGTTTGGTTCAGGGATATCAAAGTGCGCCCCTTGCGTTGACCCGGCTAATCTCCTTAACCACCTCTAGCACTTTAATAAGAGCCGAGGTTAAAACTTAAGGTCTTGATTGAGAACCTGCAACGGGTGGCGAGCCCGTTTCCGCTGAAAATTAATCATTTTTTAAACCGCTAATTCGATTCCGGAGAGCAGCAAGCTTCTCAGCAAAATCCGGGTCATATTCTTTCAGCTGACGGGACAGCCAGAGGTCCGTTTCAAATTCATCTAAAAGCGCTTTCATTCTGCTAATCTTACTCTCGATCTGTCCCTTAGCATTGCCCTTATTTAGATCACGCTCCAGAGCAGCCAGATCAATTTGGCCCTGCCGAAACTTCCGCTCTAAGGCTTGGCGTTGAGCTGTTTCCCTTAGGGCCTTCAATTTTTCTTCAGCAACCTTTTTGGCTTCAGAAGAATAACTTACACCTTCTGGAATTGGCCAATTATCCGTACGGAAAGTGGGAACCGGGAGGCGTTCACGTCCAACCAAATTGCCCGTCGGCCAATTAGCCCAACCGTAACGGGCGGCCACTGGTTCTTTAACTAAATCACTGTGTAACTCAATGCACCACTGGTTATCCAATTTGATCTCACGGGCCTTGGCCGGATACCAGCGCTGGTCGGCTCCAGCTATTATGAATCCTTGAATCGGAGCCTTACCCTCGCGAGGCTGAGGCAACACTTGCCACGCCGCATTGTTATCAATGTGCTTCCAGCGATCGTGAACAACGGGATCCTGATCGAAAAAGACATAGAGTTTCCCGTCCTGCTTTTTAAATTTGGTATATTCATTACCCCGATGGACCACTTTCTTACCATACACGTTGGCCAACGCCCAAAGAGAGGCGTACTCGGCCACAGGTAATTTTTCAGCGGGATGAATATAGGAATTGCCGGTAGGATAAGTGGCTATCATATCTGCATTCGGATCAGCCTCCAAAGCCCGTCGCTGGATATCCCGGACTATGGCATACCCCTCGGCAATCGTGGCAACTTCAGGATCAATCCCAAAGGTACCCCAACCGGGTTGGCTAATGCAGCCAAAGGGAAGCACCTCATCACCAAACGCTTTACGAAAAGAAACGGGCACTTTTGGAAAGGTGGATTCATAACGCGTCCAGCGCATGAAGTTGTTATTTTCACCCTGATAATAAAGCACACCACGCAGGCCAAGATGTCGAATGGGCATCACTGTGGCGTTGAACAGTCCGGCCGGCGGACTCCAACCTGCTCTGGCATCACTCGGTTTCTTTGGTAACCGTAGACGTGGCTCCTTACTTCCTTGTTCCTTGGCCTTAGCTACTTTAACAGCGTGCTCCTTGCGTGCCACTTCACAGGATTGCTCCCACTCGGCCATCAATGCGGCCACCTGTTTCGGATCATCCCATACCGCAGTTTGTGTGTCATGTTCAGCCAATACTGTTTTCATCAGCTTGTTATCTACACTATCCAACTCATCGCGCATACACCACGTCTGACCAAGCGTGCCGCCGCGCGCGACATTAATGATTCCGACAGGGACCTTTAGGTACCGATGCAAAAATGCGCCGTACAAGTAAGGTACAGCAGAAAACCGCTGAGCGGCCTCGGGCGAACATTCCTGCCAACGGATGGTCTTGCGTACATCGGCTAGTGGCTTGTACCAAGAATCCTCCCAGGCAATGTAGCGTAGGCCTGGAAAGTCTGCCGATGCTGCTTCACGGCCCTTGCGGTTGAAGTTCCCCCAACCCATATTGCTTTGCCCAGCGCACACCCAAATTTCGCCAATCAGCACATTTTGGACTACCGCCAATTCCTGTGCTGCTTGGGCGATAATCCATGTGGGTTGAAAGCTGGCTTTAGCTGCTGGAAATTGAACTGACCAACGGCCATCATCGCCGGCCCTTGTCTTCAGCCTTTTCGTCGCCAGCTTGGGCGGATTCTTTTCCACATAGCGCATGGTCACGGAATACGTCCCGTTGTCCTGCTTATCATCGGTAGAGTCATTTATTGAAGCCCAAGCTGCCTCCCCTACTTTGGCGTCCTGCGTAAGGGTGACGCTGACTTCAGTTTTAGGTTTTGCCCATCCCCAAAGAGAGATGGGTTTCTGTTGTTGCAACACCATATTGTTGCTGATGATCTTGGCAAAACGAAGCTGGCCTGCGTCCTGAGCAAAAGTCAGCAAGCCAGACGCAAAAAGAAAAATGAGCGAAAAGAGGAGTTTCATTTCTTTTTATTTCTTCCTGGTTGGCGGCGAAAATTACCCGTCAGTTGAGGCCCATTATCAGGCGGCAACGACTTGTGCCACTGAATACAGGCTTTGGTAAACTCGCTAACCAGATTTGAATGCTTATTCGCGAGATTTTTGGTTTCGCCACGGTCTTTTTCCATGTCGAAGAGTTCAGGATCGGACCCATCGTATTCACACAGAAATTTCCATTTACCATCGCGCACAGCAAGATCAGGCAGGTCGTTATCACCATAAAAGCTGTCGCGATCGGGTGGGCGACGAAAATAAATGGGCGCCTTGCGCGAGGCTTCAGATTTGCCAAGCAACACGCCAGTCAAAGATTCGCCGTCAAAAGTAGTGTCCTTGGGGTGCAGTGTACCGGTCAGGTCCAAAAGTGTGGGCACGAGATCGACTGCGGAAAAAACTGAAGTACGGTTCACATAGTTTTGTTTAGCTACCGGCCCTCCCCAAATAATGAGCGAGGATCGGATTCCTCCTTCGTAAAGATGCGTTTTGAATCCTCGAAATGGTCCCGACGATCCGGCGCCCTGCTCCGGCCCGTTGTCGGAACAAACAAGTACAATCGTATTTTTTCTCAAATCAGGATCGTTGCGGATGAGGCCGAATAGTTTGCCAAGTTGTCGATCCATCTCCTGTAGCACCGAATGATAAAGCCCGCGTTTACCATCGGCCCACTTATCAACCGGTGGCCAAAACGGGCTGTGTACGTCATCGGGCCAAAGATTAATGTAAAAAGGCTTCTTCGCCTTCACCGCCTTTTGGACAAACGGAATCGCTTCATCAACAAAACCTTCAGTGATCCTCGAGCGCTGCATCCAACGCACACCTTTGCCCAACCGTTCTGCATCCCCCCAAATACGGCCGGGCTTGTTCGGGTCCTGCCCGGGTCGCAACGTAAGCGGCAGCAGCTTGGGGCCCATGCCCTCGAAGTTGGTGAGCGACGCGTCGAAGCCGTAATCGGTAATCGCCGGCGCCTCAGCCACATCGCGCTGGCCGCCCATGTGCCATTTACCAAAATGCCCCGTAGCATAGCCGGCTTGCTGGAGTGAGCGTGCCAGCATCGGAGCCTTAGGGTTGAGCCACTGTGACATCCCCCTTCGTTCATTAAGGGCGCGATGTGCGAGGTAAGAAGTGATGCGCCACCGCTGTGGATATTGTCCGGTGGAAATTGCCGTACGCGAGGGCGAACAAATCGGTGAATTCACATAAAACTGCTCAAAGCGCACTCCCTCCTTTGCAAGTCGATCAATCTGCGGAGTCTTGGCATCTTGATTGCCAAAACATGAAAAATCCCCCCATCCCATATCATCAATGAAGACCAATACAATATTCGGAGGAGCCGCATTCAACGTGGAATGAATAAGGAATGTAAAACAGAGAATAATTAGCGGCTTCATGGGCTGATGGTGTGGCCTTATGAAGGGATTATCAAGTCATGGATGAAGTGTGTGATTTGGGTATAACGATAAACCCAGTATCCAAGTCTCCAATCATTTCGGTTAATTCACCCTGATATTTCCAGTGCCAATAGCCAATAAGGGCACATATAAGTGCGTCAACTTGATCCTCATTATTTTTTGACCATGGTTGATCGAATAATGACTGGATCAGATGAAGGTTATCGACAGCAAAAAACCGGCTATCGAGCGCATTGAACAGCAAACTTTTTAATTCCGAAAAGCCCCGGTTCTTTTGAACCAAATTTCCCTTTTTGTATTTGATACGTTCAGGAAGATTAAACCATCGTATTAGAGCAACATGCGGGTATACTTCACATGCTTTTAAGTAACGTTCTCTTGAGAACGCGATTTCCCAATCGATTCTAAACCCATCTAGGTTAAGTCGATCGCCTATTCTCAGAGGCCGCTTACAAAGCTGCTGGTTTACCGGATAACAACCAGCCTTATATTTTCCGAAGAGACGATGAGAAGCCCGATCGACTGGCCGTGACCCAGTTTTGTTGCGGCAAATCAAGGGGGCATCAAACATAGCTAACACGCTGCCTTGATTGACATAATTTTGTATCCATTCAGTCAGCTGAGAATCCCCTTTGGACAATCCAATATGTTCCAAGCGGGCTCTACCACTTTTTATACTGATAGAACATACTCCATCCGGATTCTTGTAACCCCAAGCTAAGTCAACTCCGAGAATGTGAAGCACAGTCAGCTCTCTCTTATGATCTGTTCGGCAACTAGGCGTCCTGAACGCATTGCAGTGTTAAGCGAGGGAACCCCCATATAGTCACCACAACGGTATAAACCCGTACGAATCTTGCAATCCCTATCATCACGCGGCAATGGAGATGGAGGCACAGGGTTTGGTATCAAATATGTTTTGAGATGGCGTAATTCATTTGGGCCTATCCCGTACCATTCTCGAAGTTGAATCCTAACCAATTGATCCAAGTCAGCGTCATTAAAATACTCTCTTTTGACTACGCTAACGCTTATTAAATATTTTCCCTCCGGGGCGTATTCTGCTTCTTCCGGCATAACCATCAAATTATTAATAGGACCTTTGGAATCTCCATTTAGAATCAAGCGGCCCGGTTGAGTAATCGGTTTATCAATGGCGTAATAGATGCATGTTACTCCTGTACGGCCTTCATCGGTCATATTCATTTCTGTTAAATCACAATTAGCCTTTTGGTCTGTGGCGATTACAATCACTTTTGCATCCAAAATTTGACCGGAGGATAATAACACGGATTCTTCCACGACTTTCTCAGCTTTGGTATTAAGCATGAGTTGATCATTACCCAAAAATTCAACCAATTGTTTGGGTATTTCAGCCACTCCTAGAGAAGGAACGGAGGTCGAACCATTGGCGAAATGAGTAAAAACCTCTTCAAATTTTCTGACCGAAGTTCTTAATTCAGGCTCAAGAAAAACCCCAGAGAGAAAAGGGCGCCAAAAATGTTGCTGCATGGATTCAGTGAAGCCCAACGATTGCATAACTGTCAGGGTCGATGACTCGTCTGGAAAACTTTTGGTTGAGAGCAATCCAAGCCGAAGCAATCCTACTTTGATTTTATCAATTACATTACCAATTGGATTGCAAAGTGTCTTTAATATTTTGAGTGGTTGCCTGAAGGGATCTGCCATTTCATAGAACTGCCCGTTAAGGCGGATGGTTGCACCCGGATAAAGCTCATGTAAGTTTAGGCGATCGTAGTTCAGTGCGAGTCTTGCTTCCGGGTATGAGGTAAGTAAGACTTGGAAACCGTGATCAAGGCGGTAACCGGCATATAAGTCCGTCTGCAAACGCCCTCCGACACGATCTGAAGCCTCAACCAGATATACCGACCGCCCGGCTTTCTTTAAGTAGTAGGCACAAGTGAGGCCAGCCATCCCAGCCCCTACAATGACAACTTCATGATTTTTTTTTGATCCATGCAAAACTACAAAAAGTTCGCACCATTTGGGATAAATGGAAATGAAACAGAAAGTGAAGATCTACCGTACTGGAACGATGTCTTCTTCCCACCCATTAAGAAGTGCTTTCAGGCGGGCCCCTTCTTTTGGTTTTTGTAACAACAAATCGGTTTCTTCTGCCAGGTCCTCAGACAAATCGAAAAGCCATTCCTCAGTTCGCCCTTCGGTTTTACGAACAAACTTCAGGTTACCATCTCGCACCGCAGACCACGTTCGCTCACCCCGTTTACCTCGCCAGTAGAGAGTGCGGGAAACATTTGGTTTACGCTCCACCAGATGCTGCACAATATCAATCCCTTCCAACTGCCTATTCGGCGCCTTTGCTTTCGTTAGATTTAGGATCGAACGGGTTAGATCAAATGTAGCACATACTTGGCTACTTTCCTGCCCTGCGGTCAATTTACCGGGCCAGCGCATGATCAACGGAACTCGAATACCCCCCTCAAGTGTCGTACTCTTTGCGCCTCGCAATGGTCCCATATGGGCGGCTGGAGCAAACCCACCGTTGTCTGACACAAAAATCACCAGTGTGTTTTGCTCTAGGTCGTGATGCTTTAACGAATCCAGCACGCGACCGACCTCGGAATCGAGATCTTCCAGCATGGCAACGTAAGTATCCGGATCAGGCGTCATCCAATTATCCTTGGTGATCTTTTTATCTACGTCCTTCGGGCCTTGAAAGGGAAAGTGTGGGCTTTCGTGAGAGACAAACAAAAAGAACGGTTTGTTTTTATTGCGTGCAATAAAGTCGGTGGAATCCTTTGTAATCAGATGTGTCATGTACCCCTCGGAATGCACGGGTAAACGGCCACGGAAGAGAACGTGTAAGTCACTTGTTTCACGGTGGTTGAAGTAATGTACATTACCGCCTAGATAACCGAAAAATTCGTCCCAGCCATGTTCTATCGGATTGAAGTGTGGCTCATAACCCAAATGCCACTTGCCGAAAATCCCAGTAACATAGCCGGCCTTTTTCAACTCACCCGGCAAGACGACCTGTTCAGCTGGTAACCCGAGTTGTCGACGGTCGGCCAAGAGAATAGCATCATCATACCGGCCCACATTTCCCGTGCCGATAGCGCATTCAAGTCCGCCGGCCCATTGAGGATAACGCCCCGTCAGTAAAGCCGTACGCGTAGGGCTGCACTCCGTTCCGTTGGAATAATGCTGTGTAAACCGCACACCCTCCTTCGCAAGACGATCAATAACCGGAGTTTTCGCCTTCGGATGACCATAGCAACCGAGATCGCCATAACCCATATCATCAGCGAGAATTAAGACAATGTTAGGTGGCGCAGCCTGAAGTTTCAGGACCTCAACAAAGATGACGAACGCAGCGAGAAACAAACGCATCAGCTAACCTTTTTCAAACGACTTACACGCCCGGTGGCGACCCATTCGGCGACGATGATGTTACCGTCGTTATCGAAGCAAGCGTCGTGGGGATGAACGAATTTGCCGGCGACCCAAGTCTCGGGCTTGCCGCGGTTCACCTTCTTCTGCTTCACCACGGCCTCGACATCATCGCCGAGGCGGGCAACGATTTTGTTGTTGTCGCCTAGTAAGGTCACGCGCGCGTGGAGCTCGGGCACGAGCAAGAGATTTTTGTGGGAATCCAAGTTGGCCGGCAACCCGTAGCCGGACTGGGTCTCGAGATATTTGCCGTCCAGCGTGAGGTATTGCAGGGTGTGATGGGCGCGATCACAGACCACCACGCGTTCCTCGCGGCCCGGCCGGCGATCGATCCAGATGCCGTGCGGTGTGGCAAATTTCCCTTCGCCCTTACCCGGACCACCGAACTTGGACACCCAGTTGCCGGCCTTGTCGTAGCGATGCACGTAAAACGAGCCGTAGCCATCAGCCAGTAGAAATCCGCCGTCGTTGAGAAAGGCAAAGTTGGTCGGCATAAACGCATCGCGCCCCCACCGCTTAATACGTTTGGTGTCCTCGTCCTTTCGGTATACGCCGCTGTCCATCGGTGCGTATTTTTCCCAAACCGTCTCGCCCTTGAGCGTGAGCTTGGCGAAAGCCTTTACGTTTTGGTAGGCGCACACGTAAAGGAACTGCTCCTTGCCCTCGGTCCGCACCTCGATGCCGTGGCCGCCGCCCTGAAATTGATTGCCGAAGGCCCGAATGAATTTCCCTTTTTGATCGAACACAAAAATGGACGGATGATTCTTCAAGTTTTGCCGACCTTCATGAATGACGTACAGCAAGCCCTCGGCATCCACGGCCACATTATGGGTGGTCTGCCATGTGTACTTGGCTGGCAATTGCGCGAAGCCGTGCTGCACCTCGTACTGGTGTTCCCCTTCGCCGATGATCACCTGCTTGGGAGTTTTGTTAGCCAGCAACAGCTGTGGCATGGCGACGACCGCCGTAGAGGTGGCAAGAAATTGACGACGGGAATGAGGGGTCTTCATCAGTAAACTGGTTAATGGAGTGTACGCCGCAAGCCACCGGATGCAAGAGCGGAGGTTTACTCCACCACCACTACCGGAAACGGGCTGCCGCTGGTTTGGACTCCGTCATGTCGATAGCTAATCTGAGTCCATTGACCTGCGATAGGCAGTCGGAGTTCCATCCAGTCCCACGCCTTAGGGAGTGCGGGTTGGAGGGTTAGTTGTTTATCGGGGATGGAATAATACAGGCCGGCAAGGCCCTCGAGGTAGAGCAGAATTTTGCCCGCGTTAAAGTTGGAGTACTGATCACCAAACAAACTGAGATCGCGACGGTAGGCCTCGGGCGCCATGGGGATTTTCCACTGCGGATGATAGTTATAATGTATGAGATGATTGAGCGTGAGTTCGGTGGCTTCTTTTTTGAGGCGCTGGCGAAACATCCCGTCGAGGGTAAAGTAGGCGGTGTCGGGCGTGTAACCGAAGGCGTGATCGTCCTGTGATTTAAACTGCGTCATCGATTGCTTGGCCATGGCCAATGGGAAGAAGGCGCCGTAGAATCCTTTGTTGCGGTCAAGCGCCCAGGCATGAACCATACGCTTGGCGTATTCGTTTGGGAAATGCGGCGAGCGCATACACCAGAAGGCGGTGGTCATGAGCATGCGGTTACTAGGCGCGGCAAAAAAGTTCGGTACCGCGTTGGCTTCCCAGCGTTGATCGAACATCAGTTTCACGTGCTTGGGGTCATCGCGGCGCACGAGCTGGTTCCAATTTGGCACATCGGCCTCATTACCGGTCAGGCGGGCCATCTTTACGAGCGTGTCGGCTACCTCAAAGGTGTTCATCGCAAACCCAGGCAATCGTTTCTCGTACAGCTTGGCGAAGTGCCCTTCGTAGCACGCCTTGAGAAACTGCACATCACCGGTGTGCTGATAAATCTGCCACGCGCCGAGAACGTGCTCGGAGGTTTCCACACCGTAGGCGCCACTGTGCCAGCTGATGCCTTTGTTGTCTGAAAGCATCCGCTGGCCGTTGGGCGTTTCTCGGAAACGATTGTTCTGCGTGAGATGTTTCCAGGTAAGCACATTGCCATAAGCATAGCGGCTGTGATTGCGCGTCCAGGCGCCGACCTTGATTTGAAACGCTGCATCGTAACGGTGTATCCCGAGGAAATTGTTCACCGCCGTTTGCGTGTGCGATTCCTGCTCCCAGCCTTTGCCGACCTCGATGTAGTACATGAGATAGAGCGACCAAAGGTAATAGTAGATATCGACATAGCGTCTATCAGGACAGCGAAACCACGGAATTTCGTCGTTGAGCTGGCGATTCATCTCAGCGGTCTTGGCGGCCTGCCACGACTTGTGATGCGCAATGATCTCGCGCGCGGCGCGGATGGCCGTATCGCCGTCATCGTGCATGGCCCAGGACACCACCGTACCCTGCGCATCGCACGGCACGGAAATCGTATAATGCTGCACTCCACGGTCATCCTTGCGAGTGACGATGGATTTGGACACATCCCGTGACACACTCAGCGCCGTGGTCATACCCGAGTAAACACACGGCCCGACACGCTCACCGCGATTGGGATCGGGCCGCGACTTCACTGTGCCGCCTTCCCGAATCACCACTGCATTATTCCGCACATCAAACCAAATAGCCGCAGTGGAGGTGACGCTCTTGCGATGAAAAAAACTGTGTCCCTCAAACTGCAAAGTCACCTGCTTGGACGCCGTGATGACCGAAGCCGCTGCGTCATTGGCCGCGATGAATTTCTCCTCGCGCAGCGTCACGCCGCCCACCTCGTATTCGCAGATCATTTTATCCGGCCGCCAACGCATGCTCTTCGGCTTGGGATGCTTGAAAATCTGTCCATCGACGATCACGCTGCCGTAGAGCACACGGGTGTCCTTATAAAACTCCCAACCGTTGTAGTCGTTACCTTTGCCGGTGTCCTCTGTGCCGGTCAACGCGCTGTTGAGCAGGCCCACTCCGCGACTGCGCAGGTCGTGATGAAACGGATGCGTCAGGCCGATTGTCTCGTCCTCCATCAACTTCCAACTCGCATGAAAGCCCCCGACGTAATAGGTAAGATTACCCGCCATAAATCCGTGCTTGCGCCCTTGAATTTCCTGCTCCAAGCGCTGGCAGTAATCGGTGAATGTCGGCTTTTCGCTGGCGAACCCAACCAAGGAACCCACCAGCAACAGCCATGGGCCAAGACCGCAGCGAATGAATGGCGAAATAGAGAGCATGGCGTCTGGCGCGGCTTGGTTTCTATGGGAAAATAAACCGCGCGACAACATTTTATCGGATGGATGGTATTTATTGAAACGGCACGGTATAACCCGCGCCAATGCGTAATGTGATGGATCAACTGCGATGGCTGCTTGTGGCGTTGTTCACTTTGGGTGCCACCGAGCTGTTACCAGGGGCTGATCGTCCAAACATTGTGTTGATCATGGCCGACGACATCGGCGTAGAGGGCATCGGCTCCTACGGTGGCACGAGCTATCGCACCCCGGCGATTGACCGGCTCACGACACAGGGCATTCAGTTCCGCCACGCCTACTCCCAACCGCTCTGCACCAACACACGAATCCAGTTGATGACCGGCCGATACAACAACCGTAACTGGACCTATTTCGGCACCATGGATCCGAAGGCCAAGACCATCGGGCATTACATGCAGGAGGCTGGGTACCACACCTGCATCGCAGGGAAGTGGCAGTTGCAGAGTTACGATCCGCCAAGCTATCCCGGCGCGCACCTGCGCCGCGGCAAAGGCATGAAGGTCACCGACGCAGGCTTCGACGAGTACAGCCTCTTTCATTCCTGGCACACCGAGGACAAGGGCCTGCGCTTTGCCCGGCCGACCACGTTTGAAAACGGTAAATTGCTAAAGGACCTGAAGGGCAAATACGGACCGGATCATTGGGTGGATTTCATCAATGACTTCATCCGCCGCAAGAAGGACAGCGACAAGCCGTTCTTTGTCTATTACGCCATGGCCCTACCGCATCGGCCGTTTGTGCCCACGCCGGACAGCAAAGATTGGAATAACGGCACACCGCTCGAGAATGAGGACACCCGATATTTTCAGGATATGGTCGAGTACATGGACAAATGCGTCGGCCGCGTGGTGAAGCAGATTGATAACCTCGGCCTCAGCAAAAAAACGCTCGTCATTTTTTACAGCGACAACGGCACGCACCGGAAGATTACTTCGCAAACCACGCGCGGCCCCGTGGTTGGCGGCAAAGGCCGCACCACCGATGCCGGCACCCACGTGCCTCTGGTCGTGCGGTGGCCAGGCCGTGTTCAACCCGGCCTCAACGACAACCTCGTGGACTCCACCGATTTTCTTCCCACGATTCTAGAGGCGGCGAAGCACCCCATTCCAGCGCAGGTCAAGCTCGATGGTATTAGTTTTTATCCGCAACTGCTTAACCGCCCCACTGAACCGCGCCCGTGGGTCTTCTGCCATTACGATCCCCGACCCGGCTGGGATAAGGATCAGTTTCGTAAAATCCGTTTTGCCCGCGACAAACGCTTTAAGCTCTACGGCAACGGCAAGCTGTACGACGTGCCCAATGACAAGCTCGAGCAGCGCCCCATCACGCAGGACACCCCGGCATCCCGCGCCGCCCGCCAACGCCTTGCCGCCGTGTTGAAGGCACAGCCCAATCCTGATCCTGCCCCGCGCGATGGCGATCCGCGCGATACTGAGCAGCGCCTCTACCTCGCAGCCGGCGGCCAGCTCAGTGTGTTTGCCGTAAATAAAACCACCGGCAAACTGGCGCCGCTGCAGCAGCTTCCGCTCCCCGGTGCCGGCCCGTTCACTTTCGCGCCCAACCGTGAGCTGATGTACGCCACCGCCAGCACGGATGTGCCCAAGAAAAAAACCCCGACGATTGCCACGTTAACAATTTATGCGGACGGCAAACTGAAGCTCGTCCATCAAGCCGCTGTGAACCTGCGCCCCGGATATTTGATGACCGATAACAACGGCGAATTTCTCGCCGGCAACCACTACGGCCCAGGCAAGGCGACGGTTTGGAAGATCGATCCCATCTACCGCGGTACCACCATCGGCGAACTGACCCTTGAGCAGCGTGCCCATAGTGCTGTGTTCTCGCCGGACAACCACTGGCTCCTAGTGCCCGCCACCGGCCCAAACAAGGTGTTCATCAACCAGTTCACCGCGCAGGTCGGCACCACCAAACCGCACAACCCACCCTTTGCGCGCGGCCCTGCCGGCGAACACGAGGCGCGCCAGCCGCGACATCTGGTGTTTCATCCTAATTTATCAATCGCCTACACCACCAACGAACGCGAGCAACCCGGCGTCGGTGCGTGGCAATGGGACACCGAGCAAGGCCGGCTCACGCCCATGCAAAATATCGTCACGCAACCGAAAGGATTCACCGGCTCCATCACCACCGCCGATCTGCATCTGACGCCCAATGCGAAATATCTCTACGTCTCCAATCGCGATATCACCGCGCGTTTTGAACCCACCGGCCGCGACAGCATCGTTGGGTTTCAGGTGGACACTCAAAACGGCCGGCTCAAGCTGATCAGCCATACCCCCTGCGAACGCGTACCGCGCTCGTTCACCATCGACAAACTCGGCAAGTTCCTCTACGTCGCCGGCCAAACCGACAGCCGTCTCGGTGCCTACCGCATCGAACCCAACGGCACACTCAAGAAGATCGCCCAATACGAAGTCGGCAAAGGCCCCATCTGGGTGGAAACACTTTCGTTGCCGAAATAACCCGTCCACCAATCAGAATGTCTTACCCTGCATATTGGCGCGGCATTCCTTGCGATTGCGTTCGAAGCGTTCAAGTTGCTCTTTGAGGCGCGCATCCGCCTCACCGACCAGCTTTTGATTCCCTCTGGCGCGTTCGATGGATTTCTTATGATTCTGGCGTGCCATCGCCTCGAAGCGGTCCAACTCGGCAAACCGCGCCTTGTACACATCCTGCACATCTTCCGCGTCAATGGCAACGAGATAACGCATCATCACCATACGCAGTTCCGAGGCCTTTTCCGGCATGGACTCGATGAGATTTGTCTGCTCCGCATAATCTGTTTTCACGTTGAAAAGCTTCTGCTCGCCGCTTAGGTGATGCTCCATGAACTTGTAATCGCCCAGCCGAATGACCGTCAGCGGTGGCGCAAAGTAACAGGGATAATGAAACACCAACCCCTCCACCGGTCGTTTGACCTTACCGCCGTTGCCCTGTTCGAACACGCCGCGCAGGCTCGCGCCATCGAGATCCTTCGGCAGTGGCTGTGCGCTCTTGGCATAATCATGTATCGTAGGCAGTAGGTCCCATTGCGACACCGGCACATCACACTGCACTCCCGCCTTTACGCCCGGCCCGGCCACCACGAACGGCACACGCAAGCCCCCCTCATAGAGGTTGGCCTTTCCGCCGCGCAACGTTCCATTGGGCCCGAGACCACCGCCGTTGTCGGACGTGAAAATGATCAAGGTGTTGTCGAGTTGACCGGTCTTTTTCAACGCCGCCACAATCGCGCCCACACCCTCGTCGCATTCCTCGAGCATGGCCGCGTATTGCAGGCGCCAGGAGCTGATCACCTTGCCCTTGGGCATTTCATCAACCGGCAGATAATCGGAATCGGTTAGGTGTTTCCCGCGCGGCAGCCTGCGATATTTTTCGATGAGATCCGCCCGCGCCGCATGCGGCACGTGGACCGCGTAGTGCGACACCATCATCAAAAACGGCCGCTTACCGCTATGCTCGTTGACAAAATCCACCGAGCTTTTCCGAAGCGACGCCATGCGCTTCGGGTTATCCGGTGGCAACTTCGTGCGGTTCTTGATACTGATGTAATCGCCATGAAAATTCCCGTTGTCACCATGGGGCTCAAGCTCGTCCGTGACATCGTAGCCGATTGTTTCCATCCGCTCATTGCCCATCCCCTTGCCGAAATGCGCGGTGATATAATTCGGATCGGCCGCCTTCACCACATCAGCCAGCGAAGTTTCATCCTTCCACTCCAACTTGCGTTGCAACGCCAGCACATCATGCACAAACGTGTACCCGAGCCGCCCGGGCGTTTTGCCAAACTGAATGCTTTTGCGCGAAGGCGTGCAGGTGGGCGCTGGCGCGTAGGCGTTGGAAAACTTCATGCCACCCTTGGCCAACGCCGCCAGATGCGGGGTCTGATGAAAATCACTCGCGGAATTCGGATCACTCTCCATCATCCGAACCGACGTATCCGCCCAGCCTAGATCATCGACATAAAAGATCACAATGTTCGGCCGCTCTGCTGCATGGGTATAACTTGCCAACACTAACCAAAAATGAATTATAGAAATTATCTTCATTGCTTAATCATTCTTTCCAAATGCTCACCAAGAAACTTGCCCAGAGCGTCCGCCGTTTCGCCGCCAAAGTGGACATTCTTACCAGCCCACCAATCGGTGAAGAGGCCACCTTGGTTGTCTTTGACAAACTGCCATTGGTCACAAATTGAAATCTCCGGATGACGCGCCATCACTTCGGCGGCCCAAGGGTTGAGGTATTTTTGCATGACACCGGATGTCCGACGCGGCGCCTTGCCGTTGGCGTCGAGTGGGCCGGATGGCTCGAAGCCGTTGGGCACCGGACAGGTGGTCACCCAGATCAGCTTGGCCTTAGTTTTCTTCAGGGCGGCGATCACGATTTCCAGGTCGCGCTGGTAGGACGCCTTGTCGCTCCCCGCGTTCCAGTGACCAAAGTTAAAGCTGATCACGTCCCAGTGTCGTCCAGGCTGTTCGTACGCACCCAACCAGTGGTGGATGTTCTTGGCACCGTTGCCCGCCGGCCCGCAATTGGTGGGCGGGTGATGGAGGTTGAACTTACCCGCCAAGGCAGCCCGCAATCCCTTGTCGTAGTTCCCCGAAATGGAGTCGCCAATGAAGAGATAACGGGGGAGCTTCGGGTCATCCAGCGCGACCTGATCCCCGATCGGCAGGACATGGATTTCATCGGCGATGACAACATCGCCCTTAAACTGGCCAATGACGGTGGCCCGATTGATGAACGGCTTGCAATCCTTGACCGTCAGCAAGTTGTAGAGCAACGCTTTGGTTTGCCCGCCTTTCTTCAGTGAAATCTCATATTTCTCGCCGTTGATGGAAAGCGTGCGTGGCTTGTCTTGCGGGTGCCATTGGCCGATGAAGCGCAGGTCGTCCTCGGCGGCCAGTTGTTCGCGTTGTGGCTTCTGGTTGAAGTACAGCTTCAGGCCGTGTTCGGAAAACCACTTCTCATCGCGTGCTTCCCGGAGCGTGTTCTCAAGTTGCTTTCCGCCGCGCGAGATCTTGATGCCGGTGATCGGGCCTTTCGGAATGGGGAACGTGACGACTTCCTTGGAAGAGTGGATTCCGTATTCAAGCCGATCTGCTTTCCAATTCCTGAACAGTCGTGTGTTGGCAACAAGCGCGACCTTTGTCTTCGCCGTCCAGTTCACCTCAAACTGCCCAGCTTCATTGCGGACATACATCCCCTCGTTATCGCGCGGAATGATAAGACCTGAAACTTCAGATTCGTTCTGGCCATACCCCTCCATCGGAGAAAGCAGAAAAGAGAGTGTCACCAAAAGAATTATGGAATACATGACTGTTCCAGTATTCTGAATGTTACCGGCCACGGCGACGCAACAGGAAAGGATTTTTTTGCCTATAAATTAAGGGACAATCGGAGTCGGTGATTTCCAATCATACAGTGAAATGGCATTTAGCTCCCGAACGGCTACTTGTTCGTCACTTACAGCGATGTGAGACCAGGTCGGTTGTGTGGAAACTTTTTTAGAGTCAATTAATTGGAATTTTTCTGGATCGGCCTTGATTAAGTGAAGGCCGCCTCCCTGATCCAAAGCCAAAATCCGATTTCCCTGCCTGATTAAACTCATGTATTTACCATGACGGCCGCTGCCAAATTGCTTCTCGCTCCGCCAACATTCCTTACCGGTTCTAAGGTTGTAACATGCAAAGTTTCCATCTTGGATAAGTACATACGCATGACCTTCATAGAGTACAGGGCTAGACATGTAGGCCGATGCTTTTGACCCAATTTTCCATTTTTCCTTTGAAATCCAGCCATCATCCTCTTGGTTAATTGAGTAATAAAAAGCGCCGGAACGGTAGGTACCTGTGTATACGCCGTTTTCATAGGGTAATGGAGTAAGGATGTTCATGCCCAGAAAAGCTCTTACTGGCTGCCTCCATAATACCGCACCGGAATCGATGTCGATTCCGGTCAATTCACTACGAGCCTGTAGCAGAATCTGGCGCTTGCCATCTAGTTCGGCAATAACCGGAGAGGAGAAGCCACCGCCTCTTAACCCTCCTTCATCCTTCATGGTGCGCCACACAATCTTGCCGGTGTCTTGCTCTATCTTGCAAAAGCTAGCCCCAGCCTGCATGTATATAAACTCACCATCGACCATTGGAGAGCAAACGCAACCAAAGCCGGGAACCGGGGTTTTAAATTGTTTCTGGAAATCAATTTCCCAAAGTTTTTTTCCAGTTTTTGTATCCAAACTTAGTAGCCGGTCATGCATTCCAGCGACAAACAGTTTACCGTTAGCGATTGCTGGAGTACTCCGGATCCAACTACCGTTCACCCTACCCGGATAAGTTACCTTCCAACTACCAGTCCCCTGCCATTCCTGTTTCCACTTTAATTTGCCAGTGGTCCGATCCAATGCTTGAACTGTGTCTGTTTTATTTCCTGCCGTGGACTCCGTTACGTAAACGGTATCCTTATCCAAAAGAGCACCTGAATAACTGGAGCCTAATTCAATTCGCCATTTCAGTTTAAGATTGGATTCACCCAAAGTGGCAGGCCATTTCTTGCCTCCAACAACTCCATCTCGATTGGCTCCGCGCCATTGGGTCCAATCCTCAGCTTGAAGACTTAGTGCTATCGATAAAAGTGTTAAAAAAGCGGTGTTTTTCATTTTGAGAAACAAGAAATAGGGGTTTTATCGTAGTTGGTCAAAGCTCGATTTGGCTGTGACTTTCTCATCACAATCACCCATGGAGATTATGTTTTTTAAAGACAGAGAAAGTCACTTTAAAAAAAGAATGAAGACTTCAAACGCAGCTTCCAAAATGTTTACTCGGGGACTATCACGCCATGCTGCATTCTGCCGCTCAATTCTTAAGCGGCTTTTTGAGTTACTCTTCTCCAAGTCATCACGATTGGTAAACCCCTCCAACTCCAGAGCATCAAACCAGATTCCTCTACATTGCATGCAAAAATCCAACTCAACATTCTTATATGTAAAGGTGTTTAATTCGCATTGGTCCCGAGGGCATTTTAAGTCGGATTTTGTCTCAGATTTTAAATCCCAAATAGCACGAAAAGCATTAGCAGTCATTTCATCTTGCTCGACCACATAAGACTCCATTGAAGTATACTCAAGCCAATGTCCTCCGCAATTACCGCAATAGTAGATACCCGATTCTTGCGAATGTTCGACTAATTCTAAATCAATGCATTTAGGACATTTCATCAAAAAACTTCACACAAACTGGATCACCAAACCCCGAGCTATTTTTTATTGGTTCACGTCGTATTTATTTCGATCGTGCCCACTTCCCCCAAACACGAAGATATTCAGGAATTATGAGTTCACCATTCTTGTTAGTATCCAGTGCCTGAAAAATTGCTTCAGCAAGTTTGAGGTCCTTGATGCGTTTACTCCTCATAAACTCCGACCAAGTTAACCGGCCGTTCTTATTTTGATCCATCGCTTCAAAAATCAACTTGGCTTCATCGGTAATGATTCGGTTTTCGAAATACTCAAAAGCCGAGACAAACCCATCCTGATCATAGTCAGCCGCATTGAAAATCCCTTTGCGAGCCTGTTCATTCATATGCACACCGTTTACAATATATTCCTCCTTTGAATGACGCCCATCTTTATTTGTATCCAACCGGGAAAAAACCCAATTGTAACTCTGCCAATGCTGATCATTGAGTGCCAAAAAACCCTGAAACTTGAATTCAATTAGAATCTCACGGGGTGTTTTACCGCCAATAAAGGTTTTGGGTGTGCTCTGCAATTTTACCGGGCTTACTAAGTATTCACCTTTAGTTTTAGGAATCAGAACAGCGGTGTAAGTCCCGGTATTTAAGGGACGTGCCGCTGGAAACTCCTTCGGATACTCCACTTCAACATGCACTTTATTTTGATCGGTTGTGACCGATTTAATAATTGGTCGCGACATTGACAAGCGGCAAACCACAAGGAGCGTGTACTTGGTAAAATCAATTTCAGGCTTCTTGAGCAAAGGATCAGAGCTGGGAAGAGCTGGTCGAGTTTTTGATATTTGCTTAGTCGGAATTCTAGCAACAAACGCCTCATATTGCCTCTCGCCCTGAACCACAATTAGCGGACTTACTTCTTTTGTCTTAGAACCATCCAACGGAAATGAATGGGGAAAATGGATCATTCCTCTATAAGTTTTGATCGGCTTGAATACTTTATTCTCATCGAACCGCTTATCTTCTGCTTCTGTCAGAGTTTTCTCAAAACTATGCCCACCTGCCGCAATTTTATAGTCACCCGCTTTTTTCCATTTTTGGAGATATGCCATAACGACATCATCTTTTTTAAGGCGGCGGGGATTACTGGGCCCAACTTCACCAGGGCCAAACCGGTAATAGCTGCTTTGAATGGTTATTTTTGCATTAGGTCGAAGGCCTGATTTGGACCGAATTACCCGAATAACGCTAGCCTCATAGGTTAACTGAATTCGTTGCCCAGCCGATTTGGAATCACCTTGAGAAACTTTTGAAACCTTAACCACCACCACCTCTCCTGCACCGCGTTTCATCTCTTCATAAACCGAAGGAGGCAATTCCGCGCGAGCATTAATAAGCAGCGTGAAAGCAAGGGCCCCCAGCAATGTTTTTATGCGTAAACTATTTAGTTCAATCATCGTCAGTCCATTTTCAGCTTAGTTTGGTTTAACTGCCCTCAATGACAGACAGGCTAATGTGCCCGTTGCATTACGGCAATAAATTCGCTGGTTCGACAGCACCGGGCTGGTCCAGCATTTACCTTTCATCACCGTCTGTCGTAACCGCAGTTTAAATGCTTCCGGGGACGCCTCAAAAATCGTCAATGTACCTTTGTCGAACACGATCACGTCGTTCCCGGCCGCCATCAGACCACCGCTGCCATAGCCTTCCTCGCTCCAGATTGTTTTACCGGTTTTTAATCCGGTGCACACTAGTTCCGTAGGTCGATGTGTGGTGCCGTGGATTGAATAAACATGCTCACCAATGACTACGCCGGGATTAAAATACCACCTCAAGTTCCGCTGCTTCCATTTCTCAACTGGCTTGCCTGATGAGAGATCTAAAAGGCTCGTGCCGTTGCTGGAGGAAACGAGTAGTCGTTTTTTTTCTAAGGCAATTGGATCGGCAGCGTTTACATCACGACTACTCTTCCAAGGGTATGACCATATTGCGGCGCCGTTTTTTAACGAGATACCCATCAGCGATTTAGCTGAAAAATACAAATGCTCATCATCCTGAAAAGGAACCATGGTCGCATACCCGGCTGTTTCCTTGGAAGGCATCCATTGGGTCGCACCATCTTTCAGGCTCAAGGCAACGGCCTGTCGACCCACACTTAGAATGATCGAATCCTGATATATAAATGGTGAACCCGCGAAACTCCACTCAGGCAACTTGAAATCGTGATCTCTAACTAAATCACGCTTCCAAATCACCTTTCCCGTTTGAAGATGGAGACAAAATACATGGCCTTTTTTGCTTAAGCTATAAACAGCGCCATTAAAGATTGTTGGAGTACTACCCGGGCCGCCTTCGTAATAGAGCGGATCCAGCGGACAATCATAAGCATGTTTCCAGAGAACGCGGCCATTGGCGGCACTCAAACACCAGATGGTATCCTTTTCCTTAATATTGCCCATGGTCACCACTCGATCTCCCTGAACCGAGACTGTACAAAACCCCGTACCAACTTCTGTGGTCCATGAGACGGGCAAAGATTTGGGCAAATCACTGGGAAGCTTTTCTGAAGAGATTCCATCGTATTTGGGCCCTCGCCAGTTTGACCAGTCAGCCCCTTGTCCAATCGGCAATAAACAAAATGTTACTATGAAAAGGGATAGTATTTTCATTTAATGAATTCCTTTATGCAACCTTAGGTAATTACGACCTCGAAAGCAGTGTCTGAATTCCGTTGGACATCAGAGGATCGATCTGCGGGGAACACCAAGCAACGCCTACAGCATACCCGCCCTG
>CAJWMQ010000023.1 GCA_913042895.1 uncultured Verrucomicrobiales bacterium
GGAAATTTCTGGATCTACTTGGCAGGCTGCGCGGTTTTGATGCCGTTCTCCGCGTGGGTGTGTGGCGAAGCCGAACGCATCCTCGATCGCAAAGATCCGGGTGAAGTCGTTTTAGATGAAATCATTGCCGTGCCCATGTGTTTTCTCGGCGTGTTTGCCGTGATGACCTTTCAGGGTGAAGGGATGCCCACGGTGCAGGGTGTACTGGCGATGCAATGGACGTGGGCTTGGGCGTTGGCGGGGTTTGCGTTGTTCCGCCTGTTCGATATCTGGAAGCCGGGGCCTATTGATCGTGCGCAGTCTTTTCGAAAAGGTTGGGGCGTGACGATGGATGACATTCTTGCCGGCCTTCTTACCGGCGTCATCCTCGCCGGCGTGTATTACGGTCTCCAATAAAAAAGGGGCAAGGTGAACTTGCCCCTCTCTTGTGATTGGTGGTGGATGGCTACTTCATCTTGTTGAAGTTCTGCTGGAGGATTTCCCAGTCTTCCATGCCCTTGGTTTTTTCGAGGAACTTCGAATTTACTTCGGCTTCCTTATCTTGTTTGGTTGGTCGACTAATTTGGTAATAGACACCAAAATAGCCAGGTACTAGTTCCTCCGCTAGAGCGTAGGCAGCATTCTCATCTGTAGGATCATGATCCTCGGAGATCTCCTTAAATTCGCCTCCTTTACGAGGATTGCTGGAATCAAAGGCACCATCATAAAATTCGGTGCATTCACTCAAACATTCAATAAAGGCAAAGCCCTTGTGATCCATTGCCGCCTCCATCATGGATAGCAGATGCTTGGGGTTGGTGTGAGTGGTTCGGGCAACAAAAGTCGCTCCCGCCGAGATGGCCTGTTGCATTGGGTTAATCGGCTTATCAATTGCTCCCCACATATCTGTTTTACTTTTGAAGCCAATCGGGCTTGTGGGTGAAGTTTGCTTCTTAGTGAGACCATATACATTATTGTCCATCACGCAGTAAGTGAGATTAACATTCTTCCTTGCGCAATGATTGAAATGATTGCCTCCAATAGAGAAAGCGTCTCCGTCACCACCAAAAACAAAAACATCTAAATCTTGGCGGCTTACGGCAATACCAGTTGCAAAAGGTAACGCTCTGCCATGAATATAATGTGCTCCGTGGGCTTGGACGAAATAGGGGAATCGGCTACTGCAGCCAATTCCCGCAACGGTAGCAAATTTTTCATGATGTAAACCACGGTTTTGAAGCAGTTTAAAATATAGTGCGAGCACCGAGAAATCACCACAACCCGGACACCAAGTCGGCTTGTCGGCAGCTAATTCCTTTTTAGTGAGCGGTTTTCTTTCAACTTCAGCGGTTGCACTCATTTATTCTCCTCTAGTTTTGATTTTACCCGATCCAAGACATCTTTTACTCGCCAAGTCAAAGCATCAGCTTTGTTGATTCCTTGGATTTTTTTGTCACAGTATCTTGCTCTTAGTAATGCGCACAGTTGCCCGTATCCATATAAGTTTTCGTCGTTATTTTCGACAACAAACACATGGTTGAAACCGGAAAATATATCCTCTAGGCCTTCAGGTAGAGGGTTGATATGACGGATAGTTAAAGAGGAAATACTATCGCCCGTCTTGCGTGCTCGCTCGGTAGCTTCCCTAAGACTGCCTTGAGTGCTCCCCCAGCCGACCATCAGCACGTTGCCTTCTTCAGGTCCGAAGACCTCTGGTTTAGGCAGTTCACGGCCCAAAGCTTGCAATTTACTCCTACGTTTTGCGGTCATGTCTGTATGCATTTTAGGTGAGCCACTGGGGTGCCCCATCTCGTTATGCTCTAGACCTGTAACTACGGGATACTTTCCGCTCTTGATGAAGGTGCCTGGTGCGACGTGTTGCGTAATACCATCAGCACTGGATAAGTCATAAGGTTTATGGTCGTCTCTGGGGGAAAGGTCAGGCGAAATATCCTGGCATACTTCCTTCAAATTAGGCATGCCAAACGCCTCAATCCGGGTCGCAATAGCCTGATCGGTTAGAATGATTACGGGGGTGCTATATTTGCGGGCAATATTGACTGCTTCAATGGCAGTGTAGAAACAGTCTTCTACACTTGAGGGGGCAATGACTACTCTCGGTGAGTCTCCGTGCCCACCAAAACAAGCAATGTTCAAGTCGCTTTGTTCCACGTTAGTTGGCATGCCTGTAGAGGGTCCGCCCCGCTGTACGTCAATTACTAGAAGTGGAATTTCGGCCATAACAGCCCAACCTATTGCCTCTGATTTGAGTGCGATACCAGGGCCAGAAGATCCAGTCACAGCACACCTCCCCCCCCAACTGGCACCTATGGCAATTGAAACGGCGGCAATTTCATCCTCAGCCTGAACAAAAATACCATTATATTTGGGTAACTCTCGCCGTAAAAGCTCCATGATATCTGACCAGGGTGTGATCGGATAAGCTGCTCCGTAACGAACGCCAGCTGCTAAAATACCGTAGGCTAGGGCTTCGTTGCCGGTACAAACGACTTGTTCAGTGTCGCGGGCTTTAGGGTCCTCAAATTCGTAAATTTCTGCCAGTGTGGTGAGTGGATAGCCGTGACCGGCATGGAAAGCTGAAAGCGCGGTTTCGGTAACGCTTTCCGGTTTCCCCTTAAAACGTTCGGTAATTAAACCCTCGATACGGGTGGAATCCAGATCGAACATTCGTGCTACCAACCCAAGTGCGAATATGTTTTTGCCTTTGTCTTTGGCCGTGCCTCCTATGGCTTCCACAGTCAAAGAACTAATTGGGCAACCGATGTGGCGAAATTTTTCTTGGAGATCTTCGCGGGGTTCAACGTGTGAAGTATCGTAAAGGATTACGCCACCTTCCTTAACAAAATCAACATGGTTGTCGTAGCTGTGCTGGTAAAAAGCCATTAGCACATCTGCTTCGTCGCCCGAGGAAAGAACCTCGCCCGAGCTAAGGCGAACCTGAAAGATGGAAGGACCACCAGAAATGGTGGAAGGGATGGTCATGAAAGTCATGACTTCCTGCTCGCTGCGGCCCGCCAAGCGAGCCAGAAATCCGCCGATGGACTGGATACCATCCTGTGAATTGCCTGCAATGCGAATAACGGCCTCATGAATTTTAGAGACCTTCGGTTTTTCGCTTACGACCTCATCGGCCGTGGAACTATCGCTCATCGATTGTTGGATCAACAAAATTGCCGGCAGCTATCACGTCCCGCACCCCGGCTTCTTCTCTCGTAAGAAGATGAGCGAAACTAACACCAAAAGTCGACCTGTCAAACGATATTCACAAAAGAAATTAGTTTTTTGAAAAGTCCGAATGACACTCAAAAAACCGAGCCAAACGAATCCATCAGAAGCGTTTTATCCACCTCCATAATTCATTAGGTGAACTAATTTATAAGGGGTCGAAATCTGGCCTGATGGAGGGCCCATTCTAGGCCTTCGAGGACGCCTTCGCCGCATTCGCTGGGAGCGATGAAGCCGTCGATGCGTTCCATGTGAGTGAGGACTTCGCTGATGGAATTGGCCGGTGACACGAGCCATTCGGCGCGCTCAGGCTGCAACATGGAGAGGTCGTTCAAATGATCGCCAGCTACAAAAATGCCTTCCCGTGGTATATCCAATTGCCGCGCGAGCTCAGTCAAGGCCGTGCCTTTGGTGAAGTCCGTGTGGGACAGGCGACCGTAAATGTCATTGCGCACAAAGGTCAGCTGCGAGTCGCCGGCAAAAAAGGCATTCACATATTCCTGAATGGCATCGGCATCGCGGTTGTTGCGGGCGATTAGGCAAAAAGGGGACCATTCATCTTCAAACACATTGGCACTGAAGTGTAGGTTTACCCAGTCGAACAATTCCGGCAACCGATCGGCGATCGAGGCAAAGAGCGCGGACTGCGTGCGGGTGCAGCGGTCATTCCAGTCAGTCAACGGCTCGTAGCCATGTTCTACACAGCGGAAGATTTCCCGTTCCACCACCACGACGTAATCCGGATGCACGGTCAATTCAGCGTGATCAATGCCGAGGCGCAGGTCATCCAGCGTGCGGCCGGTGTTGATGACCCAGGTGGCACCCTGGGCTTGCAACTGGGCCAACTTGGCCTGCAGGGCCTGCGGCACGGGCGGTTCGGTGAAGTCCGAATGCAGTGTGCCGTCGAAATCCGTGCAAATGAGCTGGAGCGGGGTGGGCATGGTTGGATCTTGCCGGCCCAGTACATCGGCCTCACAATGCGCTGTCAAAAGCAATCAATTCGCTTTCATTGCCATGGCCGACAAACTGCAAACCCAATATGACGATGCCGTGTTCGCTTATACCACCGGCGATTACACCGGTGCGGCGACTGGCTTTGCCGCCGTGCTGTCGGAGGATCCGGCGCATTTCGAGGCCCAGCTTTCGTTGGGGATGGCGTATTATCGGATGGAAGATTTCGCCCGGGCCATTGAGGAAGGCAAAAAGGCTGAGGCCATGAATCCGAATGAGCAGCGGGTGCACACCAATTTATCATTGGCCTATATGCGTTCGGGCGATAAGGAGACAGCTGAGCATCACGGATTGCAGGCCAAGCTGGCCGGATGGCGCGGCAACATGGAGGCACCGGGGGGCGATGCAGAAGAGGATCCCCTGAAAATGGCCGAGCCGAAGCCGGAGAATATCAAGCTGCCCACCAAATTTCCCGATCAACCCTGGAAGAAAAAGAAGGACTAACATGAAAAGCGCGTATGAACTGGCGATGGAACGCCTGCAAAAGGAATCGCCCGATCAATCCTTAAGTGAGGAGAAGAAGGCTGAACTGGCGGAGCTGGATAATCTCTACAAATCCAAGCTGGCCGAACGCGAAGTATTTATCGGCGGCAAGATTGCCGAGGCCGAAGCCACCGAGGATTTCGAGGCCTTGGAGCAACTGCACCGTCAGTTGACCTCCGACAAGAAGACGTTGGAATCGGAGTTGGAGGAAAAGAAGGAAGCCGTGCGCAGTACCTGACGACGCGAAAAATCCCCCGTGACCTATCGCTTGGCAAAGACCGGCGCCGGTGCGGGAACGTTGAACTGATCGTCCAACCGGTTGAGTTGGCTGAGGAGGCCGACCACTTTCTTCATGTTGCGGTGGACATCCACGCGGGACTTGTTGGGGGTCTCGTCCAACGAAGTGTATCTCGCCAAAAACCGCGTGCAGCCCTAGTATGAAGAAGCCTCGCAGCAAATTCTGGAGAACGTACGGAAAGGGTGCCGGTCTAATCGGTTACTTGGTCAGGGCAAAATATTGCAGCGCTGCCACGACAATGGAGTGGCGGATGCGGCCTTCCCGGATGAGGCGCGGTAGGTCGTCCTCGGGAATGAGCCGTGTGATCAGATCTTCGCCGGCATCCCACTCGACTTCGTGTGTGCGTTGGCAGTTCTCCACCAGAATGGTGTGCACGCGATTGTTCATGATGGCGGGGTTGGCGAAATATGCGCCGATAAGCCGAGCGTTCTCGCCGGTGTAACCGGTTTCTTCCCGCAGTTCGCGTAGGGCGGTGGCGACTGGATCGGTCTCGCCGGGATCCATCATGCCGCCGGGAATTTCCAGCTCCACGGTTTCCGAGCCCTGCCGGTATTGCTCGACGAACACCACCTCACGTTCAGGAGTGAGGGCAATGATGTTCACCCAGTCGGGGCACTCGAGGACGACCATCTCATGCTCGGAGCCGGTGCGCGGGTTGGTGGTGTGGTCCTCGCGGATTTTAAAAATTCGATGATCGCTAACCACGCGGCTCGCGTGCTTTTCCCATTTGCGGATCTCGTCACTCATGATTGCTGACGTTCGTCGTGGGCGTTTTTCATGAGCTGCAATAAATGCAGCAACGCATCCTGATGGGTGCGGCCGTCTTGTTCGGCGAGTTGATGGGCGCGTTTGTCGAGCTGGGCGGCCATGTCGTGGGCTTTGTTAGCCGGCACACCGAGCTGCTGCAGGGCACCGGTCAGAGCCGCTTGCTCGGAGTCGGTCATTCCACCCCGGCGTCAGCGCGCGAAACGATGGTGATCGACAGTACACCTTGGCGTTCCTCAGGTCGGCTGTTTTCGCCGCCGCCACCGCAGGGCACGGCGCCCAAGGTATCGAGCACTTCCTCACCCTTGATCAGTTCGCCGAAGCAGGTGTATTGGCCGTCGAGAAAATTAGCGGGGGCGAGGCAGATGAAAAACTGGCTGCCGGCAGAGTCTGGATCGTTGGATCGGGCCATGGAGAGCACGCCCTTGTTGTGTGGGCGATCGCTGAATTCAGCTTCGATCTTGTAGCCGGGATCGCCGGTGCCCCAACGAAATTCCTCGCTAGGATCCTTGGTGAGCGGGTCGCCGCCTTGGATCATGAAACCCTTCACAATCCGGTGAAAGCAGGTGCCATCATAAAACGCATCGTTAGCGAGTTTCTTGAAATTCTCCACTGTTTTCGGGGCTGTCTCGGACCAAAACTCTACTACTAGTTCGCCTTGGGTGGTACTGATTACGGCAACTTCATCATTGGATGCACTCATAAAAAACCAAGGTCGCGCATTTACCCCTAATGTGTCAAAAATGAAAAAAAAAGTCTCGCAACCCACAGTCAATCCGCTTTCATGTGCCCCCCATGAGCACCCAGGTTTTACATCGGGCCTTCTTAACCTTGATCTTCCCTTTACTTTTCGGATGCGAAAAGACACCCACCACTGATAAACCTAATTCAGGATCGGCAGAAGTTGGCAAGCCTGCTTTGCCAGAATCGGGTTCAAAACCAGAAGCGAAACCCTTGGGAGATGGTCTTTATGCCGAAATGACCACCACCAAAGGTGTTATTCGGCTAAAACTGGAGTTTGAGAAGACACCTCAGACAGTGGCGAATTTTGTAGGACTTGCTGAGGGAACAAAATACTATTCCACCGACGGGAGTGAACCGAAAGATCAAAAAGGTAAACCTTACTTTGATGGCCTCAATTTCCACCGAGTGATAGCTGATTTCATGATTCAAGGTGGATGCCCATTAGGTACGGGTACGGGCAGTCCGGGCTACAGGTTTAATGACGAAATTGATTCCACCCTCAAGCATTCAGGACCGGGGATTCTCTCCATGGCCAATGCCGGTCCCGGAACCAATGGGAGCCAGTTTTTTATTACCCATCGTGCGACACCTCATCTGGATGGAAAACATACGGTTTTTGGCAATGTGGTAGACGCTTCGGATCAGGCCATTGTGAATGCCATCGCCAAAGGTGATAAAATTCAGAGCGTCAAAATTATCCGCAATGGAGAAAAGGCTAAGGCCTTTAAGGGAGGTGAAGATCATTTCAATAAATTCGCCGTGGAAAGTAAGAAACGGCAGGCCGAGAGGGAAAAAGCTGAGCAAGCCAAGTTTGCAGAAAGAATGAAAAAGGAAGCAGAGCAAATTAAAACATTACTGACTGCGCTTGAGGAAAAGCATAATGCTAAAGTCATTTCAGCACCCAACGGTTTGCGCCAAATCATCACCAAGCCGGGTTCGGGCGATGTGCCTGAGAAAGGCGATACTCTTACGCTTAAGCTCGTGTTCAAGTTGGCTGATGGAAAAGTGATCGATGACACCAGTAAGAACGAGGATCCCTTCAAGATGCCCGTTGGGACACCAATGCGTCTGAAAGGCTTGGAGCAGGGCTTGAAAGGTATGAAGAATGGCGAGCAGCGCACAGTTGTTGTTCCTCATGAGTTGGGGTTTGGGGCTGCTGGGGCGGAACCGGATGTGCCGCCTTACTCAACCTTGATATTCCAGTTGGAAGTTGTTGATGTCCAATCGGATAAAAAACAAATTGCTGAGATAATTTCGAAACTAAAAAAAGATCACCCAAAGTCTGAATTGATCACTACCGAGAGCGGTTTGAAATATGTGAGAACAAATGAGGGGACTGGTGAAAAAGTTGGCAAGGGGAAAAAAATTAAGGCTCATTATATTGGCAAACTCCTAGATGGGACCGAGTTTGATAGCTCGGTTAAGCGTGGAATGCCTTTTGAATTTGTAGTTGGAACCGGTCAGGTTATTAAGGGCTGGGATGAAGCGTTGAGTGACATGAAAAAAGGCGAGAAACGCACCCTCATTATCCCTTCTGATTTGGCCTACGGGGAAAGAGGGAGTCCCCCTAAGATTCCCCCTTCCTCTACACTTGTGTTTGAAGTGGAATTATTGGATTTTTAAAAAGCGATGCGTACTTTAATTATTTTATTTTCAATCTCATTACTCCCATTTAGTTCTTCTGCAGCGGAGAAAATGGGCGATGGACTCTATGCCCAGCTGAATACCTCCAAAGGTAAAATTACCATCAGGTTGGAATATGAAAAAACTCCTCTCACCGTCGCAAACTTTGTTGGATTAGCCGAAGGGACTAAAAAGTTTACTGCCCAAGGTCGCAAGGAGGGTAAACCCTATTACGACGGGCTCGCATTTCACCGCGTGATCGCTGACTTTATGATCCAAGGCGGTTGCCCGCTCGGCACCGGCACGGGCGGTCCGGGTTATCGCTTTGTTGATGAGATTGATCCGACCCTCAAACACGTGGGGCCCGGCATTCTCTCCATGGCTAACTCCGGTCCCGGCACAAATGGCAGCCAGTTTTTCATCACCCACAAGGCCACCCCGTGGCTCGACGGTAAACACACCGTATTCGGCAAGGTGCTTGGCAAAAAAGATCAGGACGTGGTCAACGCCATTGCCAAGGGCGATAAGATCATCAAACTCACCATTTTGCGCGTGGGCGATAAGGCAAAGGCTTTCAAGGGAGACGAAGCCCATTTTGCAAAAATCATGGAAGATAAGGAAAACGCAAAAAAGATCGTCTTCGAAGCGCGTATGAAAAAGGAGGAGGAACAAGTCGCCGCCTTGATTGCCAAATATAAGAAGGACAACAAATCCGAGGTGGTGACCACCAAGAGCGGTCTGCGTTACATCGTGTTGGCCGAAGGCAAAGGTGACGCCCCGGCGGCAGGCACGCGCATTGCAGCCCACTACACCGGCACGCTGACGGACGGCAAGAAATTCGACAGCTCCCGCGACCGCAATGAGCCAATTCGTTTTCCAGTGGGTAAAGGCTTTGTGATTCCCGGCTGGGACGAAGCTTTGTCGCAGATGAAAAAAGGTGAGCGGCGCATCTTGATCATCCCGCACAAGCTAGGCTATGGAGAACGCGGCGCCGGCGGCGGCGTTATACCTCCGTTTGCCACGCTGATCTTCGACGTGGAACTGGTGGATTTCTAATCCGAGCCTACTGAAATTTCTCGAACGGCAGCGTGGCGATTTGAGCTGATACGCTGCCGTTTTTTGTGTCCGCACTCAGTACTGTGCCCGGCTCGCTGGCGGTGCGTTTGATGATTGCCAGAGCGGCACTGGGTTCATGGCAAACACTGGACAATGTGCCAACAGGTGTCCCTTCGTGCAGAACGGGATCGCCGATGGCCGCGGCTCCCTCCAAGCTAAGGCCGCGGAGGACCTTGTTCACTTTGCCGTAGGTGCGAATGCGGGCGATGATTTCCTGGCCGATGTAGCAGCCCTTGGCGTAGCTGATGGCACGCGTCTCCAAGCCGCCTTCGGGCGGGAAATTATCAGTTGTGAGGTCCACACCGAATTGTGGGATGGTAGCCAGCACGCGGGCCTTTTCAAATGCCGGCATCTGGCATCGCGGCGCGATGATGGCTAACCGTTCGCGCCAGGCATTCATGGCATCGATGGGAATGAACAAATCAAATCCGTCCGTGCCCAGTCGGGGTTGGTGGACGATGTAAATTTCGTCCTCCGTTTGGGCAACGGTCAGTGGTTCGGTGGGCGCGGGCAAATCCAACTCCGTTAGAACCGCTTCCGCCTGCGGACCCTGCATGGTGAGCAAGCCGAAGTGCGGAGCGACATCGGCGATCTCCACATCCTCCGCGATGACATACCGTTCCAGCCGCGCCTGTACGGCCGCCGTGAGGCCGGGCTCGAAATCAAGCAGGATCTCATCGGCCAACCGATAGGCAAACAGGTCGCTTTCCATTTTACCCTTGGCGTTGACGAGGGCGGCGTAGCAGCCGGTGAATTCCCCGAGGCCGTTGATGTCGTTAGTTACCTGCCCATGCAGAAACCGCGCGCGATCGGCGCCGAGCAGACACAGGCGCGAGCGATCGGATTGATCCAACCAACCGGCGCCCTCGGTGAGGGCGGTGAATTCCTGTTCCACGACTTGCACGCGGCGCATTGTGCACGTTTTTGCTGACAGGCCAAGGCCAGCTCGCTAGAGTCCGCCTCCCATGTACAAGGTCGTTTTACTTCGTCACGGACAATCCCAGTGGAATTTGGAAAACCGGTTTACCGGTTGGCATGATGTGGATCTCACCGAGCAGGGCCAAGCTGAGGCCCGCGCCGCCGGTCAGGTGCTCAAGGAAAACGGGTTCGTGTTCGACAAGGCCTATTCCTCCTTGCTCAAGCGCGCCATCCGCACCTTGTGGCTGGCCTTGGAGGAGCTGGATCAGGTGTGGCTACCGGTGCGCCGCGACTGGCGTCTGAACGAACGTCACTACGGCGCGTTGCAGGGATTGAACAAGGCGGAGACTGCCGAGAAACACGGTGAAGATCAGGTGCTCATCTGGCGGCGGTCCTACGATGTGCCGCCGCCGCCCATGGAGAAGGATGACGAAGGCTACGCCGGCAACGACATTCGCTATGCCGATGTGCCCGAGGCGGACATCCCGTTGACCGAGTGCCTGAAAGACACGGTGGACCGTTTTCTCCCCTACTGGCACGAGACCATTGCCCCGGATATCAAGGCCGGCAAACGCGTCATTATCGCCGCCCACGGCAACAGCCTGCGGGCGTTGGTGAAGTATCTCGATGATCTTTCGGAAGAGGAAGTGTTGAAATTGAACATCCCCACCGGCATGCCGTTGGTGTACGAACTGGACGCCGACCTGAAACCGATCAAGAACTACTACCTCGGCGACGAGGAAGCCGTGAAAGCCGCCATGGACGCGGTGGCCAATCAGGGCAAGGCGAAGTAGACGCCCATGAAGGCTGTTATCCTCGCTGCTGGCAAGGGCACGCGGATGGGGGATCTCACGGAGGAGACGCCCAAGCCGATGTTGCTGGTGGAAGGCCGGCCGATTCTCGAGCATATCCTCACCGGCCTGCGGGAAGCGGGTATTCAGGAGTTTTGCCTGATCACCGGCTGGAAAGCGGAGGTGATCGAATCCCATTTCGGCGATGGCTCAGCCTTCGGAGTGCAGATCAATTATGTGCGGCAGGAGGTGCAGGACGGCACGGGTAAGGCGCCGGAGCTGGCCAAGGTGTTTGTGGGTGAGGCGCCGTTTTTGCTGACGTACGGCGATATTCTGGTAAAGCCGGACACCTACCGGCAGATGCTGGCACGCTGGGATGGCGGCGAATTATCAGGGTTGGTAACGGTGACGGGCAGCGAGGATGTAACCAAGGGCGGACTGTTCTTCTTTGATCACGAATTCTTTCTTCAACATCTCGTGGAGAAACCCTCGTCTGCTCAGCTGGAGGAACTGCGCACCGCCGGTTGGCTGAAGAGCGGGGAGCCCGCGTGGTACAATGCGGGCATCTACTGCTTCACGCCGTCGCTTTTTCAGTACACGGCGCAGTTGGCGAAATCGCCCCGAGGTGAGTATGAGCTGACCGATGCGCTGACGGCTATGCTGGCCGAGAACCACGCCATGGCCGGGCTGGCCATTGAAGGGCGCTGGGTGGATGTGCGCGATCCTTGCGTGTTGCAGGCTTTACAAGAGTCGGCCGAATGACTTTACTCCCGCCCCCGTGCAACGAGTTACCGACACCCGCATTGTTTCCTCTGAACCGCTGCCCAGCCCGGCTGAGCTGACGGCTGAGTTGCCGCGCACGGAGAAACAGGTCGAATTCGTGGCGCAGGCCCGGCAGGAAATTCACCGGATCATCCATGGCGAAGATCCGCGCCTGATCTTTGTGGTAGGGCCGTGTTCCATTCACGACCTGAAAGCCGGCCGTGAGTATGCCGAGAAACTCAAGACGGTGGCCGATGAATTGAGCGATCGCCTGCTCATTCTCATGCGCGTGTATTTCGAGAAACCCCGTACCACCACCGGCTGGAAAGGGTTGATCATGGACCCGCACCTGAACGGCACTTACGAGATTCCCACCGGCCTGCGAATTGCCCGCGAATTTCTGGGCGAAGTGCTCGACCTCGGTATGCCCACCGCCACCGAGTTGCTCGATCCCATCACCCCGCAATACATTGCCGACAGCCTGTGCTGGGCCGCCATTGGCGCGCGCACTGTTGAGAGCCAAACGCACCGGCAAATGGCCAGCGGCCTGTCCATGCCCGTGGGATTCAAGAACTCCACGGCCGGCGATTGCGATGTGGCAGTCAACGCCATTGTGGCCGCCACCCAGCAGCAGACTTTCCTAGGCATCACGCCCGAAGGCCGGGCTTCAGCGGTGACCACCAGCGGCAATCCAGATTGTCAGATCATATTGCGCGGCGGCTCCAACGGCCCCAACTACGCCAGTGAACACGTGGCCGATGCCGTGGCCAAGGCGGAAAAGGCCGGGGTCATTCCCTCGCTGATGGTCGATTGCAGTCATGGCAACAGTAGTAAGGATCCCGAGCGGCAACCGGCCGTATTGGAGGATGTGATGCAACAGGTCACCGCCGGCAATCGCCACATTCACTCGGTGATGATGGAAAGCAACCTCAAGGCTGGCAACCAGAAGGTGCCGGCGAATCTTGAGGAGTTGGAATACGGCGTGAGCATCACCGACGGCTGTCTGGACTGGGCGGCCACAGAAAAAGCGCTGCGGGATACCCACGCAGCGCTTGCCAGCCGAATCAGCTAAATTCTTTTGTCTTTATGGCGCAGGCGGTGGCGCATCCAGGCCACCGGAAACGCCGCCGAGAACCGCGCTGCTGGGATCCACCGTCACAGTCCGCACGCGGGCGCTCACCTGAGGATCCGGAGCAAGGATCACACGGGCCTTGTTGTAGTTGGTTCCCTGCCAGCTAATTTTCATTTGATCGTAATTCCAAACGATCAGTCCATTGACGTTGGTAAAACTGTTTGGCATACCAAAGGCGTTGGTGATTACACTCGCGGGTTGGCCTATGTAGGCCCGATCCAGATCGGCCGGTTGCCCGGTGCCATAGGACCAATCCCTTTGTTTGCCGGCCGGCAAATTGGCGTCGGGATTGGGTATGGGGAAGGAAGTGGCGTTGGTGCTGGCGTTGGAAGGTTCGGAGTTGGTTTCTGTATTCTCCGGCTCGGACGGCGTGGTGGGCTCGGTGTTTTCAGTGGGCGGCGCGGCTGGCTCGCTCGTGTTGGAACCTTCTTCGGTGGCCTCTTCATCCTTGGAACAGGCCATGGCCAGCATCAGGGTGAGGGATAACATGATTAACCAGTGGGGCTTCATTATGAGTTCAGCCTACCGAGGGGGATTCAGACGTCAACCTTTTGTGGTCAACCGTGGCTTTGACCGTGATTATTGATCATGCTCGTCGGCCGGCGGATCGATTTCTGTGATGTCCGCATGTTCGGCCATGGAATCGATAACCTTTTCTTCCAACAGTCGGTTTTGGATGTAGGCGATCTGATTGTTCTCCGCCAGCTCCTTGATGTAGGCCTGCGGGTCCTTGCCCATTTGCTGAGCCTGCATGGCGACCACGCGTAGGACTTCTTCACGGGAAACCTCGATTTTCTCCTGCTCTACGATTTTCTTGTGGGCAAAGAACCAGCGGACCCTGTCGATGGCTTCAGCATTGGCTTCGGCGGTGATTTGGTCCTTGTTCTTCTCTACATCCTCCTCGCTTTCGCCCTTGGCGCGGCGGTTGCGAACGATGGATTGCACAGCGCTTTGCAGCTCCTGTTGCTGAAAGGATTGCGGCACATCAAAGTCCAGTTTGGCGGTGTAGGCTACGCGTACCTGGCCACGCACCCCGCGGTTTGCTTCGCCCTTTTTATTGGCTTCCAAATCTTCGCGTACACCGGTTTGAAGTTTTTCCAAACTTTCCGCATCCCAGCTCTTGGCAAATTCGTCGTTTAATTCGGGCAACACCTTTTCTTTTACCTCATCCACAGTGACTTCGTAGGAGGCCTTAAGTCCCTGTAGCTTGGGTTGGGCGGGATATTCGTCCGGGAAGGTCACCTCGATGGTGCGGCTTTCACCCTGTTTGGCGCCGACCAGTTGGTTGGTGAAGTTCGGGATAAAATGATCCTGTTCGCCCTTGGCGTTTACGTGCAGCGGCATGCCTTTCTGCTCAGACAACCCGCGCGCAGTCGGGGAAATCTCCGTGACCGGTTTGCCGTCAATGGTGCCGACGAAACTGACGTTAATGTAATCGCCATCCTGGACCTCGCGATCCTGCGTCCTGTATTCTGCTCGGCCTTCGCGTAGGTGATTAATGGCGGCCTCCACATCCGCATCGCTTACCTCCACCTTGGGGCGTTCGGCGGGGATGCCCTTATATTCGGGCAACTCAAACTCCGGCGCGGTCTCAAAATTGGCGAGAAAAGAAAATGCCTCACCCTTTTTGAAATTCACCTCATCGACTTCCGGATCCAGCACGGGCTTAAGGTCGTTGTCCTCCACGCCTTTACGGTAGGAGTCGTTAAGCAGTTTCTTCTGCACCTCATCCTGGATCTGCTGGGAAAAGCGGGCCTGAACCTTATCCAGCGGTGCCTTGCCTTTGCGAAAACCGGGCAGGTTGGCTTGTTTCTGGAACTGCTTGGTCACCTCAATGAAAGCCGCATCCACATCCTCAACCGGGAGTTCAAAACGCAACTGCTTCTTGCAGGGCCCGAGATCAACTAATTCAACTTTCAGGTTCACGATATTTTAAATATTCCGCTGCGCGGGGAGCGGGCCAACCTAGAAGCAAGCCTCGCCTCCGTCAAGGACGGAGGGCGCTTTTGCTGGACGTTGAATTTTCGGTGGCTAGTCTCGTCTTCCTTTAAGGAAATGATGATGATTCGAAATGCAGTTTTGTTGGCCCTAATTTCGATTACGGGAGTGCTCGCGCAGGAGAAGCCGGAGTGGCAGGTCAAGTTGCCGCGGACTTTGCAGGCGGATTTTCCCTATACCAAGGCGGCCGTTCGCCAGAATTTCCCCAAGGACACCGTGGCTAACAAGGGCGTGGCCATCATCGTTGGTCGCGAGGCGTTCATGTGTTTTGACACCGATCTGTTGCGTTGGTCAGCCGGTTGGACGGGAAATTATCTCACGGAAGATGGCGTGAGCTTCCGCGGTAACCACGGCGCCAGCCCGCGCATTGCCGGAAATCAAAAATTCGGCAGCGCCGCGTTGGCGGGTTGGGCCGATGCTCAGGGTAGCTTTGCCGATCCGCGCAAGGAACCTTTCGGGCCGTTGCCCCGGGCGCAGGCCAAATGGCGCGGCTGTTACGTGGCCGATGACACGGTCGTGCTCAGTTACACCGTGGGCGAAGTGCAATTTCTCGAGCAACCGGGCAGTGTGGAGCTGGACGGTCAAACCGCCTTTGTGCGCAGCCTGCAACACGGCGCGCTGAACGCAGCGGTGGCTACGCTGGTGTGCGAGGTGGAGAATGCCCAAGGCGGAGTGGAGGATGGTGTGGCTATTCTGGTGGAAGGCGATCCGGTGACTCAGGTGACTCAGGTGGCACTGGTGAATGCGCCCAAGGGTGCCGCGCTGGAGGTGCATGAAAACAAGCGCATCGTCGTCAAACTGGCCAAGGGCACGGCGGCTGGCACGTTTCAGATTCGCATCTGGAGTGGACCCAAAGCGGATCATGGCAAATTTGCCGCGCTGGTGAAGGCACCGGTGAAGGCGGAGTTTCGCAAGATGGGCAAGAACCGCTGGCCGGAGCCGGTTGTGACACAGGGCGTGATGAATTCCAGCAAGACCCCCGATGGTGCTTACGCCACGGACGTGATCACGGCACCGGAACGCAATCCGTGGAACCGCCGCGTGCGTTTTGGTGGCTTGGATTTCTTCAGTGACGGAAACCGCGCTGCGTTATCCACTTGGGATGGCGACGTGTGGATTGTGGAAGGGTTGAAGAATGAAAACTTTAAGGACCTGAAATGGACGCGCTTTGCCAGTGGTGGCTTCGAAACACTCGGCCTCAAGATTGTCGATGACGTGATCTACACTTCCGGCCGCGATGAGATGACGCGGTATCATGATCTGAACAACGATGGCGCCGCCGATCATTACGAGAGTTTTAACAACGACATTACCAGTTCGCAGGGGTTCCATGAATTCGTGTTCGATTTGCACACGGATAAGGCAGGCAACTTCTATACCATCAAGGCCGGCCCGGTGCGCGGCGGCGGCCGCGGCTTCGGCGGTGGTGGCGGCAACGGCCATGTGTCGGCGCACGCCGGAGCATTGTTGAAGATCGACAAGCACGGCGAGAAACTAACCGTGGTGGCCACCGGCTTCCGCGCGCCCAACGGCATGGGCGTGGGCCCCGACGGTCAGCTGACCAGCGGCGACAACGAAGGCACCTGGGTGCCGCGTTGCCCGATCAACTGGGTGAAGCCCGGCGGCTTTTACGGTGTGGAAGATCTCGCCCACAAGAAGCCGTTGCCTGCGCATCACAAGCCGTTGTGCTGGCTGGACAAGGGCTGGGATAATTCTGGAGGTGGCCAGGAATGGGTGACCAGCAAGCGCTGGGGACCGTTTCACGGCGAGCTGCTGCACACCAGTTACGGCCGGTCCTCGCTGTATCTCGTGCTCAAGGAGGAGGTTGCGGGCCAGATGCAGGGCGGTGTGGTGAAATTCCCACTGCGGTTCACCAGCTCCGCGATGCGGCCGCGGTTTAACCCGCATGACGGTCATCTCTATGTGGCCGGTCTGAAGGGCTGGCAGAGCAATGCCGGCCGCGCGGCCGGACTGGATCGCGTGCGGTACACCGGCGAGAAGGTGTACACCGTGAGCGGCATGAAGGTCGACAAGGCCGGCGTGCATTTGACCTTTACCCAGAAGCTGGACTCAAAGGTTGCCGCCGATCCGGAGAATTACGCCATCAGTCGCTGGAACTACAAACGCAGCAGTGCCTACGGCTCGCCGACCTTCAAGGTTAGCAATCCTGAAGAGCGAGGCAATGAGGGCGTGAATGTCACCAGTGCCAAGCTGTCGGCCGATGGATTCACGGTGACGCTCGCTGTGGAAGACCTCCGCCCGTGCGACCAGCAGTTGATTAAATTCAACATCGACGCCGCTGACGGCACCAATATCCGCAACGAGGTCATGCACACCATTCACGTGGTGAAATAAGCCCCGCCTTGATTCCGGCCACGGAAACCGCTACAAGATGGTGCCTCACAGTACCATGCACCAACTTATCGCCATTGGCCTCGCACTACTAACCCTCCCGGGTTGGGCGCAGGACATTGAGCCTCAACCCGGCTTGGCTTTGACCTGGCAGGTGGGCGATGCCCGCGCTGTGACGGTGACGCCTAACTTCTGGTTGTACGTGCCTGAGGGGAAGCCGCCTTCGCCTCACGTGCCCGGCGGTCGCTTTACCGCCACCTACGAGGGCTTCGTTAATATCGATCTGCGCGGCGATTATTCATTTCATGCATCCGGCAAAGGCGGGGTAAAGTTGGAGGTCAACAACGCCGTGTTACTGGATCTCAAAGGTATTGGCGGCGTGGCGGAGGCTAAGACCCAGTCCGTGCGCCTGAACAAGGGCGCCAACCCGATTAAGGTTACCTATACTAGTCCCGTAAAGGGTGATGCACAGTTCCGCCTGTTTTGGAGCGAACGCCCCGATAACCCCGTGCCGCACGAACCAATCCGAGGTGGTCAACTCAAGCACCTACCTACCGCGCCGCTCACGCAGGCCGGGTTGGTCGAGCGCGGTCGCGAAGTGTTTTTGGAACATCGCTGTATTCGATGCCACACCAGCGAAGGCACGGGGCTGCCAGAATTCGCCATGAGCGGTCCGGACTTCAATGCCATTGGCAGTCGCACTCATCGTAGTTGGTTGGCCAAATGGATCCTCGATCCGAAGGCGCAACGGCCTGGGGCTCGCATGCCGCAGCTGTTGCATGGTGATACCGCCAAGGACGATGCGGCCGATATTGCTGCCTACCTGTCCACTCTACGCAATGATCCCCCAAAGCCGGCGGCTGAATATCCCGAGCCTGATCTCGAAGCCGGCGGTGAACTCGTGCGTGAACTCAACTGCGCCGGTTGCCACACTCTGCCCGGAGATTTGGCGGAGGAAGGCAAACTATCGTTGGCGCACGTGAATGAGAAATTCAAGATGGGCGAACTGGCCGACTTCCTGCGCGCGCCCAACGCACACTATGACTGGACTCGCATGCCGAAGTTCAAGTATAGCGACGGTGAAGCGTGGAATATTGCCTCGTGGCTGCGCAACACGGCCAAGCCGCATTTGGAACCAAAGGTGGAATTGGCCGTTGCTGCCGTGGAGCGCGGCAAGAAATTGGTTATCACGGCGGGCTGCATCAATTGTCACAGCCATCCCGGTGAGAATGAATACAAAGCCCCCGACCTAAAAGTGTTGGCGGCCGATCAATGGACAGGCGGCTGTCTGGCTGACAAGGCCGACGACACGTCTCCGCACTTTGGATTTTCCGCCACCGACCGCGCGGCCTTGCGCGCATTTGCCACTACGGACCGGCAGTCGCTGCACCGCTATGATCCAAAGGAATTTGCTCTCCGCCAAATGCGTGTGCTGAATTGCAACGAATGCCACGGCGAACTGGAAGGATTTTCCGATCTCACTCACGTGGGCCTGAAACTGAAGCCCGAATGGATGACCGGCCTGCTGGACGGTTCACTTAAGCAGCGCGCCCGCCCGTGGCTCAACCATCGCATGCCGGCGTTTCCGGTGCGGGCTAAGGAATTGGCCGCCGGATTGGCCATGGCCCACGGACACGCTCCGGTGACACCGGTTGAGAAAGGTCCGGTGAATGCGCAACTGGTCGAGACCGGCCGCGCGTTGCTGGGTGTGGATGGTGGATTTTCCTGTGTGGCCTGTCACGGGGTGAAAAACCGCGACCCGTTGCAGGTGTTTGAAGCACAGGGCGTCAACTTCTCTCGCGTGGATGAGCGTTTGCACCCGGAATATTTTCTGCGTTGGATGCTTGATCCACTACGGGTTGATCCGCAGACTCGCATGCCTGATTATTTTGATGACGATGCTCGCAGCGTGCTGGTGGATGTGTTGGAAGGCGACGCCAAGAAACAGATCGAAGCCATCCGCCAATATCTCCGCCAAGGACAGGACATGAAGATTCCCGTCATGCAATAAGGGCGGACCTGATCGAAACTTTTACAATGAAACTGATTAATACACTTCTAACGGGCGCCCTACTGGGCGTGTTGACCTTTTCGGTTCAGGCCGAGCAAAAATGGACGGTGCTCTTCGACGGCAAAAAGGTGACGGACCTGCGCGGCTACGGCCAAAAAACTTTTCCCGAAAAGGCGTGGAAGGTGGAGAACGGCACGCTCAAGACGCTTACGCGCGGTCAAGGAGGCCAGCCTCGGGATCTTGTGACCGAGGGCGTGTACACGGATTTTGAATTTGAATGCGAATGGAAGGTATCACCGCGCGGCAACAGTGGCATCATGTATCGCGTAAAGGAAACCAATCGCCCGGCGTATTTCACGGGCCCCGAGATGCAGGTGCTTGATGATGAGCGGCATCCGGACGGTAAATCCAACTTCCCTCTCCGCACCGCCGGTTCGCTCTACGACATGATCGGCAAGGGCATGAAGGACAAGAAATACAACAAGGCCGGCGAATGGAATCACGTGCGCATTGTGTGCAAGGACAACAACGTGGAGCACTGGCTCAACGGCGAAAAGCTGCTAGCCTACAAGTGGGGCAGCGACGAGATTAATGCCATGATCAAGAAGAGCAAGTTCCGCAGCTGGAACGGGTTCATGAAGGAAGCCAAGGGCCGCATCGCCATCCAACACCACGGCGAGGAAGTGTGGTACCGCAACATCCGCGTGCGTGGGAAATAAGCAAATAGCCATTGCGCGCCGTGGGGCCCCGATTTACAAATGCCGCATGAACCCTGTGCGGCATTTTTTTGTGGCCACGTGCCTGCTTGCTGCCGGTCTGTGGGCCGGCGAACACAACACCCTGTCCAAGGCCGAGAAGGCGGCCGGTTGGCAGTTGCTGTTTGATGGCAAAAACATCAACACGCATTGGCGCAATATCGGCCAGAAGGAAGTGACCGGCGCGGGCTGGGTGATCAAGGATGGTGTGCTGATCAAGGAGGAGGGCAAGGCGGCCGGGAACATTCTTACGCGCCGGACCTGGACGGATTATGAATTCACCTGGGATTGGAAGGTGGGCGTCAAGGGCAACAACGGCGTGAAGTACATGGTGCTCGAGAAGCGCGGCGCGATCGGGCATGAGTACCAGATGATCGACGACAGTTTCTGGCAGAAGAGTCCGTTGAGCCTGACCGGTGTGTTTTATGCCGTGCTTCCGCGCGATGTGGAACTGGCTGAGCCGGTGCGCATCAACAAATGGAATCAATCCCGTATCAAGGTGGCCGGCCAGCAGGTAGAGCATTGGCTCAACGGACAGAAGATTCTCAGATATTCGCTCGGCAGCGAGCGGGTTTTGGCCGGCGTGGTCAAGAGTAAGTTTAAAAAGTTCGAGGGGTTTGGAAAGAAGGTCACCGGTCACATTCTACTGACCGATCACAAGGATCGTTGTGAATTTCGCAATCTGAAAATTCGTGAGTTGAAGTGAAATTATTTCTATTTTTCTTGGGCTGACTTTGTCGTTGTCCGGTACGCCCAAGCAACTTTTGGTCCTCGGCCAAAAACCGGACGTGCATCCGCCGGGCACGGATGAGTACATGCATGAAAGTGAGAGTTTGGTTTAGAGTCGGACGAGTTTTGTTTAACCCTTGCGTAAACATCCCAGGGTATAACCTGCCAGTGGATTGCGGTTGACCTGTTTGGTGTCACCGGCCAAATCTCTCGCGTCTCATGGCTAAGATTCAGCGCGCACTCATTTCGGTTTCGGACAAGGACGGGCTTGTGCCCTTTGCTCAAACTCTGGCGGCGGCTGGGGTGGAAATCCTCAGCACCGGCGGCACGGCCCGTGTGATGCGCGAGGCGGGACTGGAGGTGAAGGATGTAAGCGATTACACGGGCTTCCCCGAGATGATGGATGGCCGCGTCAAGACGCTGCATCCGAAGGTACACGGCGGTCTGTTGCATTTGCGCGGTAACGCCGAGCATGAGGCGGCCTGCGCCGAACACGGTATCCAGCCGATCGATCTGGTGGTGGTGAACCTGTATCCGTTCGAGGAAACAGTCGCCAAGCCGGATGTCACGTTGGAGGATGCGATTGAGAATATCGACATCGGCGGTCCGTCGATGCTGCGCAGTGCGGCGAAGAATCACGAGAGCGTAACGGTGATTACGGATCCGGCCGATTACGCGGCGGTGGCCGAGCAGATCGAGGCCGATGGTAACACGACGCTCGATTTGCGGCGTGCGTTGGCCGCCAAGGTGTACGCGCGCACGGCCGATTATGATGGCGCTATTGCCGAGCACTTGATGCAGGCCTTCGGCGCGGAAGAGGCGGAGAACGCTGACGAGATGCCGCAGGAATTGCTCGTGCAATCGTCTCTGACGCAGACGCTGCGCTACGGTGAGAACCCACATCAACGCGCCGGGTTGTACGGCAAATTTGACGAGTACTTTGAACAACTGCACGGCAAGGCGTTGTCGTACAACAACATTCTTGACGCCACGGCGGCGGCAAATTTGATCTGCGAATTTCTGGAGGATGCGCCCACGCTGGCGATCCTCAAGCATACCAACCCCTGCGGCATGGGCCAGGGCACCAATTTGCGCGAGGCGTGGGACAAGGCGTTTGCTACGGATAATCAGGCGCCCTTCGGTGGCATCATCGCTGTCAATCAACCGCTCGACGGCCCGTGCGCCGAGGCGATTGCGGAGATCTTCAGTGAAGTGATCATCGCTCCAGACTTTTCCGACGAGGCCAGGGCCATATTGCAGAAGAAGAAAAACCTACGGTTGCTGCGGATGTTGAAGAATCCGTTCACCGCCGTGGCGTGGGACGTGCGCAACACCGGCGCGGAATCGTTCCTCGTCCAGGAACGCGACATCCGGGTGACCACGGCCGACGACCTGAAGGTGGTGACCGAACGGCAACCGACTGAGGACGAACTCAACGCCATGCTCTTCGGCTGGCGCGTGGTGAAACACGTGAAGAGTAACGCCATCGTCTACTGCGGTCCCGGTGCCACGCTGGGTATTGGCGCGGGTCAAATGAGCCGAGTTGACTCCAGCCGCATCGCCGTATGGAAAGCCGGTGAGGCGGGCTTAAGTCTTAAAGGTAGTGTGGTCTGTAGCGACGCGTTTTTCCCTTTTGCCGACGGCTTAATTGCTGCAGGCGAAGCTGGTGCCACTGCCGCGATCCAGCCCGGCGGTTCGGTTCGCGACGAGGAAGTCATTGCTGCCGCGAATGAGCGTGATATTGCCATGGTCTTTACTGGCCATCGGCATTTCCGGCATTGATAAAAAGGAAATACCCTTTCAGAGTGCGGGCCATGTCCGAGCCCGCTATCTGCACCACGGTCGTTGGAAGTTATCCGGTCCCGAGTTGGTTGGATGCCCAGCCTTCGGGCCCCAACTTGCGCGACGCCATTCTCACCGTTCTCAAGACCCAGGAATTGGCCGGTATTGATGTCGTCGCTGACGGCGAGTTGAGTCGTTTTAATGTAAGCCATCCTGAAACCAACGGGATGATCGATTATTTCATCGCCCCAATGACCGGGATTGATACCACGCTAAGTCGTGAGGAACTCGCCGCATTTCGTGCTCAGGAAAGGACCACCTTTCGCACCCAGCCTGCAGGCGTTGTGCGTGATACCATCGGGGAAGGTTTGCTCAATTTGCCCGCTGATTGGGAGAGCGTTAAAAATCTTGGTGCCGCACCCATGAAATTCACCGTCACTTCTCCTTACATGCTGGCCAAGACGTTGCTTGATCGAAAATACAATGACCTTCACGCACTAACCATGGATCTCGCTCAGGTGCTGCGTCGGCAGGTTGAAACTATTGATGCGCCGATCGTGCAAATCGATGAAGCCCACCTTACAGGTCATCCTGAGGATGAAGGTTGGGCACACGAACCCATCAACGAGGTGCTTAAGGGTATTCAAGGAGAGAAAGGTCTCCATCTCTGTTTTGGCAATTATGGGGGGCAATCCATCCAGAAGGGTTTTTGGAAAAATATCATGAACTTCTTGAACGCTCTCAATGTGGACCATCTCGTGCTCGAGTTTGCTCGGCGTGGGTATGACGAACTGGAGGCCTTTAAGGAACTTCGTGAAGACATCGCTCTCGGCCTTGGGGTGATCGACATCAAGGATAACGTCGTCGAAACCCCTGAAATTGTGGCCAGCCGCATCGAGCACGCTGTAAAACTGCTTGGTATCGAGCGAATAAAATGGGTTCACCCGGACTGCGGATTTTGGATGCTCCCCCGTACGGTCGCCGATGCTAAAATGGCGGCGCTGGTTGCCGGTCGGGATCTTTTTTTAAATCGCTAACACCCTGTTTTAGTTCTAGGGTTATCCGAAGATCACTGAAATGAGCGATCTGCAGATTCATATTAACCGAGCCGGACAGCAATACGGTCCCTATCCCGAGGCGACTGCACGAGAGATGTTGGCGGCTGGGCAGCTGCTTCCGACTGATTTAGCTTGGCATCCGGGAGCAGAAGGCTGGAAGACTTTGCAGGAAGTACTGGGAGCTGAGGCGGCACAGGCTTCCCCAGCTCCCCCTCCACCGTCCAATCCCGCAGGGCCTCCTAAAAGGCAGGTGGCTGGAGGTCAGCCAGCTGAGGAAAAGAAAGAAGAGCCGAAGGAAGGTGAACAGCCGAAGGAAGGTGAAGAGGCGGATGATCCCGACAAAATTCATGTCACCCGCAAAGGCGAACCGATTGGACCTTATCCAAGGGATAAGGCTCGGGAATACTTCATAGAGGGAACTTTACTGCCGACAGATTGGGCCTGGCATGATGGCATGGGTGAGGATTGGAAACCTCTAAATGAGGTTTTGGAACTGCCTTTGCCTGCGGGTGCTGGAGGTGGCGGACGTCGACGATTC
>CAJWMQ010000024.1 GCA_913042895.1 uncultured Verrucomicrobiales bacterium
GCTGTGCCGCACCGAGGCAGGGCTGGAGGACGAAGTCAAGGTCGCTGCTCTGGCCGCTGCCGTGGGTGTGAAGGCCGAAGTGTGCGATGCCGCACGTGTGCGTGAGCTGGATCCGGATGCGCAGATGGACCTGGCCGGTGCCGTATGGTTTGCACAGGATTGTCATCTCGATCCGCTGGATTTTCTCGAAGCCCTCCGCACGGCCATTCGCGCCAAGGGCGGCCAGTTTCTTGAAGGCGAATGCGCCGAGTTCAACCGTCAAGGCGACCGCCTGACCGGTATTCGCACTACCGCCGGCGAAAAGCTTAATGCCGAGCACGTTATCCTAGCTGGTGGCGCATGGACACCCGAGCTCACGCGTCAACTTAGCCTACGCATTCCCATGCAGGGCGGCAAAGGGTACTCGCTCACGTTACACGAACCGGCCGAGTTGCCGCGTCTTTGTTCGTTGCTCAAGGAAGCGCGCGTCGCCGTCACGCCGATGGGTAACAAGCTTCGGGTCGGCGGCACGATGGAAATTTGTGGTACCGACCTTTCGATCAACCGCACCCGCCTGCAGGGTATCATCGAGGGCTTCTGTGAATTCTTCCCCGCCTTCAGCCCAGATGACTTCATCGGCATCGAGCCGTGGTCCGGCCTACGCCCCTGCACGCCCGATGGGCTCCCCTGCATCGGCCTCATCCCCGGCACCCAAAACGCAACCGTCGCCACCGGCCACAATATGCTCGGCCTCAGTCTCGGCCCTGTTACCGGCGAACTGGTTGCGGCTCAACTCGCAGGCCAACCGTCTACCGCCTTCGACGCCCAGCGCTTGGATCCCCGGCGGTTTACGTAAAAGGGGCTTGAGAACTTTGGCGTCCGGCCACACGCTTGGGCACGCATGAAAACGTGTATTCGAATTTATCTGAGTGCAGCCGTTCTGTTGGGAACGCTGTCGGTTTGGGCGGACGGGTTTGCCGTTGAGAAAACCAAGGCCGGGGTGACGGTGAAGTATGACGGGAAGCTGTTTACGCGGTATGTTATTGGTCAGTCGAACAAGCCTTTTTTGTGGCCGGTGATCGGGCCGAGCGGGGATGAGGTGACGCGGGCGTTCCCGATGGAGAAGCGCGAAGGTGAGCGGCATGATCATCCGCACCATCGATCCGTATGGTTTGGCCACCAGGGCACGGCTGGGTTTGATACCTGGCATGAACCGGCCAGTGGCCGCCGTACGAATCTCGGCAGCACCGTGCATCGTGAGTTTGTGAAGGTGAAAGGCGGCGACACGGCGGTGATCGTGACGCGCAATGATTATGTGGGCGGCGGCAAAAAACTGTTGGCCGATGAACGTACGCATGAGTTCCGTGTGGAGAATGGCTATCGCATCATTGATGTGACGATCAAGTTCACGGCTGAACACGGCGACTGCAAATTGTCCGATCAAAAAGATTCCGGCTTTAGCGTGCGCGTGGCAACGAGTATGGACGTGGATAGCAAGAAAGGCGGCCGCGTGATTAACAGTAACGGCATCACCGACAAGGCCGCGTGGGGAAAACGCGCGGAGTGGGTGGATTATCATGGGCCGGTCAACGGCAAGACCGTCGGCGTGGCGATCCTAAATCACCCGAGCAGTTTCCGGCATCCCACGCCGTGGCACGTGCGGACCTATGGTCTTTTCACTGCCAACCCCTTTGGCCTGCGCAGCCTTGGCCAAGGTAAGGACAGCAGTTTTACGCTCAAGAAAGGCGAGAGTATTACCCTGCGCCATCGGGTGATCTTCCATCTCGGCGACGAAAAAGCCGCCAAGATCGCCGAAGCGTATAAGGCCTACGCGTTGGAGAAATAATGCGATTTCTGGGCCTGTTTGTCTTATGCATCACTGCTTCGCTTCAGGCAGCAGTTTCGGGGGACTCCCAGATTCGAGCCAAGGCGGGCCCTTCTGAAATAGTAATCACCACTACGAGTCGATTAGCGGGGGCCATTCATTCACTGACATGGAACGGTCGTGAATTCATTGACAGTACCGATCACGGTCGACAACTACAATCGGCTTCGAATTTTGATGTGAATTCTAAGTTCATCCCCGAAACTTTTAACCCCACCGAATCGGGTTCGCGAATTGATGGTGTTGGGCCGAATAGCACGAGTGTTCTACATGCGTTGACGGCTAAGGGGAACATTTTGAGCACGGAGAATCAAATGGCGTTTTGGTTGCAGCCGGATGAAAAATCATTTGGTAATTTGGCAAAAAATACCACTGCCTTATCCAACCATCTCCTTAAAAAAAGAGTAACGATCGGGGTGCATGGATTGCCTCATGCGATCGGTTACGAAGTAACTTTTACAGTTCCACAGAATGAACATCATCGATACGCACAATTCGAGGCAGTGACAGGCTATATGCCACCGGCCTTTTCCAAGTTTTGGACATATGATCTAACGAAAAAGAAATTACTGTCTTTGTCTGATGAGCCCGGAGAGCAATCTCTTCCGGTGATATTTTCTACACTGGATAGGCAGTATGCCATGGGTGTGTGGTCTCCCGGTCAACCTTCCAAAGGTTTTGAGCGGGCGGGCTATGGAAGATTTCGGTTTGAAGCGGAAAAGGTTGTGAAATGGAATTGCGTGTTTCGTGAAACACATCCAACACGTTTGTCTGCGGGGAATTATTCATACCGATCATACGTTTTGGTTGGTTCATTGAAAAATGTTACGGAGACAATGAATGCTCTAAATCGGCGATATTTTTAGTTAATCCCTGATAAGAATTGATTTTGGGACAGGGCAAAGAATATGTACTCATTTAAAAAAAAGGAGAAAGTATCCCGTTGTGGGATTGGATAATTCTTCATCTCAGCCATGAATATTTCCCAAGTTTCTTAAATCTAAAAGGCTCATGAGGCACTCAAATGATTCATCAAAAATATTCAGGGAAAAAAAAATTGGAAAATTGTTGCAATTGAGAATGAGTATCAATAAGGATTTCCCACCCAGATAAAATTTTTTCTCGAACAATGAATAAAATAAGCTTTTTAATATCGTCTGCAGCCATCTTTTTCACTGCGTGTGTGGGGCCTAATAATGGTCATGACATGGGTGAAATGGAGACATTACCGGTAGAAAAACGTGTGGCATTCATGTCCGGGCATGTTGTGGCAGGACTGAAGCTATTTCGTGCTGGAGCGCCTGATCAGGCAGCGAAACACCTATTGCATCCGGTATCTGAAACTCACCAAGCAGAGCGTGCTGGTATCGATAAACTAGGTTTTAAAGGGGAAATTTTCGAAACTGTTTCGAAAGCGCTAGATGAGGGGAAGCCTGCAACAGAGGTTGAGCCAATGTTAAAACAGGCTGAGGAGAATATTAATTTACTCCAAAAGAATGCAGGAGGTGATCCGGCGGATATCATTCAATATCTTATGGCGACTGTTGATGAAGAATACGAAATTGGTGTGAAGATGGGGAAAATTACAGACCCGGGTGAATATCAGGATGCGTACGGATTTTCGGTCGTTGCTTTGCGTATTGCAAAACAGATAAAAGGAAAAAATACCAAAAACTTAGTTTCTTCCCTAGAGGCTCTGGTAAAACTGTGGCCTGAAAAAGGTCCTTTAGCTGACTCAAAACCGACATCTGTGGAACGAGTTACAGATCACACAGCCAAAGTGGTCGCCTCTCTTGATTCCATCAAGTAACTTTAAAAACATTTCAGATCGGATACAATTATTCTACTGACTAAACCTCTACTATGTTGACGCTGATTTTCAATGCTTCTTTCAGCCACTTTTAAAAAATGAAACTAACATCGTTCCTAATAGCCCTCGCCGGATTCACCGCAAACATGATGATTCATGCAGCGGAGATTAATGTCTACTCACATCGCCATTACGATTCGGACAAAATATTGTTTACCCAGTTTACAAAGGAAACGGGTATTAAGGTAAATGTGGTAAAAGCTAGTGCAGATCAGCTCATTCAAAGACTAATCAGTGAAGGGAAAAACTCGCCAGCTGACGTACTTTTGACTGTAGATGCTGGTCGTTTATATCGTGCTAAGACGGCGGGAGTCCTTCAGTCAGTTGAGTCAGCGGCTTTAAATAAGAATGTGCCTGTGGCCATGCGTGATCCAGAGGGTCATTGGTACGGGATGACCGTTCGCGCTCGGGTTCTTGTGTATTCGAAAAGTCGGGTCAAGCCCAGTGAGCTTTCAACTTACGAAGATTTGGCTAATTCCAAATGGCGTGGACGTGTGGTGGCCCGTTCTTCAAGCAACATATATAATCAGTCGCTACTTGCCTCAGTAATTGATGCGCATGGAAGTAAACAAGCTCTGGCCTGGGCCAAAGCAGTTCGGGGTAATATGGCTCGGTCTCCGCAAGGAAGTGATCGCGACCAAGCCCGAGCAGTTGCTGCAGGACTTGCGGATGTTGCCATTATGAATACCTACTATCTAGGAATTTTAGCGAATTCATCCACAGCAGCGGATCGCGATGTGGCAAGTAAAGTTGGGGTATTCTTTCCGAATCAAAAAGATCGAGGGACTCACGTTAACGTAAGTGGCGGTGGGGTAACTGCGAGTGCAAAAAATAAGAAGGAAGCGATTAAGTTTCTGGAGTATCTCACTAGCCCCAAGTCTCAGGAAACCTTCGGTAGTGTGAATTATGAGTACCCTGTGAAAATTGGAACTAACAAGTCCGCCTTGTTAAAAAGCTGGGGTTCATTTAAAGCAGATGACGTGAATCTTACAGTGCTGGGTAAAAACAATGCTGAGGCAGTCAAATTATTTGACCGAGCAGGGTGGGAGTAAGGTGGGTATTCACCGATACCTTTGGTTCAATTGGTAAATTCATCTTTTAGATTATTTCGTAATCTAAAGCAGGATGTGCGGTTCAAGTTCAATACTTGGACCGCACTTGCTTTGTTAATTGGTGTTTTTATATTTATCCCTATGGCTGAGGTGCTTTGGCATCTTGGTTCTTCATCGGATAATTGGAATCATCTCAAAGAGACCGTTTTGGGCCGGTATTTAAAAGGCTCAGTAATTTTGGTTTTTGGCACTCTGTCTTTGTCCATTTGTGTGGGGGTCTCTACTGCTTGGTTGGTTGCATGTTGTGAATTCCCTGGAAGGCGATTCTTCGAATGGGCATTAATTTTACCCTTAACCATTCCTACTTTCATTGCTGCTTATGCGTATTTTGATTTTTTGGACAAACTGACACCCGCTTTAATTTGGGTAAGATTAAATATTAGTCCAGATGCCATGATTACGTTTGGTGATATTCTGAGATACGCTGTTACAATTCTGGTGCTTTCTTTCGTGCTTTATCCTTACGTTTATTTGATGGCTCGTTCGGCTTTTTCTCGCCAAGGCAGTCGGTATCTTGAGGCCTCAAGAACATTAGGTCATGGACCATTTTCCACATTTTGGCGCGTTGCTTTACCATTGGCTCGTCCGGCCATCGTGGCTGGTGCCAGTTTAGTGGTCATGGAAACTCTTAATGATTATGGGGCGGTACAACATTTTGGTGTGCCGACCTTTACTACGGGAATCTTTCGCACTTGGACTGCCTTAAACGATATGCCTGGAGCATTGCGATTAGCTGCCTTTTTGATGCTGTTTATTCTCTTTATTATACTGATTGAAAAATTACTTCGGTCTGGAGCTCGATATCATGGAGATAAAACAACTGGCCTAGCGTTCCAGCGTTATTCATTAGGAAAAATTAAGACTTTCGCGGCCATTTTTTGCTGTATTATTCCTCTGGCTTTCGGGTTCATCATTCCGGTTACTCGCCTTGGAATATGGGCTTACGAAACGTTAGAGAATAATTTTGATAAAACACACTTTATCAAACTTACCTTGAATAGCGTTGGATTGGCCGTTGCTGCAAGTTTAGCAGTTGCGATTACCGCGTTATTTCTAGTTTACGTGGCGCGTTATTTTAAAAGTTACATGGTTCATGTTTCAAACCGCCTTGCGATTTTAGGATATTCGGTTCCTGGAGCAGTGATTGCGATGGGCATTCTATTTGTTTCAGGTCAAATTAATGACGTTTTTGATTTCATCATTACCGGTTCATTGTTGACCTTGGGTTTTGCTTATCTGATCCGATTTCTTGCTGTTGCGTGGCAATCGATTGATTCTGGTATGGAAAGAAATTGTGAGCAGTATAATGAAGCCTCGAAATCATTGGGGGCTTCAGCTTTTATTTCTCTTTTTAAAGTGAATATACCTTTGCTCTGGAATGCAGTTCTGGTAGCTGGATTGCTCGTTTTCATTGATATAATGAAAGAGTTGCCTTTGACTTTAATTCTTCGACCCTTTGATTTCGAAACACTCTCTACACGAACTTTTGACTTAGCTTATCAATCCCAAATTCCCGAATCGTCAGTGCCCGCACTTTGCATAATCATTGCTATTTTGGCCCCAGTCATCTGGTTAAACAGAAAAATGGAATCTGAATAATGAACAACCTGCTTGAACTTTCGGAAGTCACAAAGAGCTACGATACGGGACTACCACCGGCTGTCGATCAAGTGAGCTTCAGTTGTTTGGAAGGCCAAATTCTTGCAGTGATTGGGAGTAGTGGAAGTGGTAAGACCACATTATTAAGAATAATTGCAGGCTTGGAGATGCCGGATTTAGGTCGTGTCACTTTAAAAGGTGAGACGATGAATAGTCAGAATGAATGCGTTCCACCTGAAAGTCGGGACTGTTCTCTGGTTTTTCAAGATTACGCATTATTTCCAAACATGACCGTGCAACAAAACGTGGCATACGGTAAGGCCTCAAAGAACAATTCTGAGTTAATTGATCGATTATTTGATTTAACCAAAATTGGCGATTTGAAAAATCGTTATCCACATCAAATTTCAGGAGGTGAACAACAGCGAGTAGCCTTGGTTAGAGCATTGGCAACTCAACCATCTTTACTCCTCCTTGATGAACCGCTTAGTCATCTTGATCCGGAACTTAGGAATAATGTTCGTTGCGAGTTATTGAATATTTTTCGGGTTACTAATACCACAGCCCTATTTGTTTCTCATGATACTGAAGATGCCCTGACGATGGCTGATCAGGTTGTGGTAATGCAAAATGGAAAGGCAGTGCAAATTGGCTCTCCAATCGATGTATACTCTAATCCCTCGAATAGTTATGCAGCCATGCTTTTTGGTAAAACCAATCTTTTGCCACGGGAATTAATCCCTTGTGCTCCTTATTCTTTTCTTGATGAAGATTCTGGAAAAGAGCTCGTTTCTATTCGACCACATCAATGGATGGTGCCCACCTCTAAAGGTAACGGGAATATGCCTTCGTTTACCGGTGCAATACGTTCCGTAAACCCAAAAGGAGCTTATCAGGAAATAGTTATGGAAACTGAAACAACATTATTGACCATACATTTTCCAAGAGTTTTCTCTGCTGCTATTGGTGATCCACTTACTGTTGTTTTCAATAAAGATTCGTAGAGAATATTACAGATAGTGAGTAAAAATTAAGATTTGCTCAGCTTACATAACCTCGAAAAGCCAACTTAAATCTTTGGTGGCATCTACACGAACTTCGGATCATAAGTTTTTATAACATTGCCCTGAGCGATTAGGATGGTGCGCTTGCTAATCTAGCCATTAGCACACTATGTCTGATATGTGAGACTAGATCCCCGATTTAATTTTTATGCGTCGTCGGCCGTTTCAGAATTTTCACGTTCCTGTTTCTCTTCATATATTTTGCGGGCAATACTGCCTTCGGCTCCTTGATATTCCGCATCACTAAAACCTAATACACAGTGGAATAATCCGGGCAATAGAACTAACCCAGCGGTATACTCAGCGCCTTTGCCAAAATTTTTTGATAATCCGTGAGTCAAAATAATCAACATACTAAGGCTTACAGCACCTGAGAGGTAGATGGCGATCGCGTTTTCTCCGTAGGGAATTAATGGAAGCACGCATATAATGATTCCCCACCAGCCTGGTTTTCCGGCGATTTTTGAGTATTCAATTATGTTCAAAACTGGAAAAACAGCCATGAGTTGTGGGCGGCCTGACTTTTTAAATATTCTCATCCACCCGATTGCTAAAATAATGATAAAGATCAAGACGGTGATTCCTGCACCGGCGAATAATTGGCCTATATTCATAATATAAAAAGGTTATCATATATAATAATTAAGTAAATACAATTCAGCATGGTGTAATTAGCACGACTAAGGTTTATACGTGGCGATGAGAAATGTAACCATGGTAGAGAGAGTGATCAGTAGTTTTCAGGGTTGGTGATTCCAGAGCACACATTGGTCTCAATAGTGGAATGGACTACGCCCAAATGATCAGGAATCAACTCCCTATAGTGTCGGGCATCGCGTGGGTGGTGTGTTACAAGCGCAAGTGCGACTGAATATTTTCAAGGCCCTATGGCCCAAATATGAAGGTGCCAACGAGGCGGCCAACAATGTCATCAACACAAGGCACAGACAATGATAGCGATGTCGAGGATTGCGTCCTTGAGCGGTTTTGCTTGTTTGTGCGGTCGGCGGGCTGGAGAATGCCGGTGTGAAACGGGTGCTGTTGTTTTCGTTGGTGATGCTTTCGTTGACCGCGCAAGCGGCGAAGAAACCGAACATTCTTTTTGCCTTTGCCGATGACTGGGGACGTTACGCGAGTGCGTATGCGAAGGTGGACGGGCGACCATCGCCGAATGACGTGGTGCGCACGCCCCACTTCGATCGTGTGGCGCGCGAGGGCGTGTTATTCAAGAACGCGTTTGTGACGGCACCTTCGTGTACCCCGTGTCGGAGTTCGTTGCTGAGCGGGCAGTATTTTTATCGGACGGGAAGGGCGGCGATTTTACAGGGGGCGGTGTGGGATGACAAAATTCCGAGCTTCCCACTGTTGTTACGTGATTCGGGGTATCACATCGGAGAGACCTACAAGGTTTGGACGCCCGGTACGCCGCGGGATGCCCCTTTCGGTGCGGGTAAGCACGGCTTTGAAAAGGCCGGTGGCCGCTTTAACGGATTTTCGCAAAACGTCTCGCGCATGGTCAATGACGGTCAAAGCGTAAGTGACGCGAAGCAGGTGCTTTACGATGAAGTGACCGCGAACTTTGAATCGTTCCTTAAGGCGCGGCCGGCGGACAAGCCGTTTTGTTATTGGTTCGGGCCGACGTTGGTCCATCGAAAATGGATTCAGGGTTCAGGCAAAAGGTTGTGGGGCATCGACCCGGATTTACTGAAGGGTAAGCTTCCAGGCATGCTGCCGGATGTGCCGATTGTGCGTGAGGATTTCGCGGATTACCTCGGCGAAGTGCAGGCCTTCGACCACGCGCTCGGGTTGATTCTCACGCGTCTGGAGCAACTGGGCGAGCTGGATAACACCGTGGTGGTGGTGAGCGGCGATCACGGCGCACCGGGATTTCCGGGTGGCAAATGTAATTTGTACGACTTTGGCACCGCCGTGCCGCTGGCGGTGTGGTGGCCGGGCAAGCCGGGCGGGCGTGTGCTGGAAGATTATGTGAACCTTATGGATCTCGCGCCAACGTTCCTCGAACTCGCCGGCGTGAAACCTCCCAGGGTGATGACCGGCCGCAGTCTGGTGCCGGTGTTGGAATCGAAACAACAGGGATTGGTGGACGCCAAGCGCAACTGGGTCATCACCGGCCGCGAACGCCACGTTGCCCGTGCCCGCGCCGATCTGCTCGGTTACCCGCAACGCGCCCTTCGTACGCCGGAGTTTTTATACATCATCAACTTCAAACCTGACCGCTGGCCGATGGGCGATCCGTATCATCTCAAGGCCGACAAACAGCCCGACTTCAACACGCTGGCCAACAATACCTTTGTGACCTTTGGCGATCTCGACGCCAGTCCGACCAAGGCGTGGCTCATGCAGCAGGTGGATGTACCGAAGTGGAAGTGGCATTACGATTACGCCTTCGGCCGACGCCCGCGCATTGAGCTGTATCACCTGAAGAACGATCCCGATCAGCTCAAGAACGTCGCCGGTCAGCCGCAGTTTGCCGCCGCGCAAAAGCAGCTGCACGGGCGGTTGATGTCCGAATTGAAGCGGACGGGTGATCCGCGCGTAAGCGGTGACGGCAGCACTTTTGACAAACCGCCGTTTGTGAGTGACTTTGGCCGTAGGCCGCGCAAAACGGCCAAGCCATGAGCGATGACACACAGGCCCAAGCCGGTCCGGAAGGTGATGGATTTTTTCGCCTATCCGAAACGGATAAGACCTTCGAGCTGCGCTGGCGAAGCGGCTCGCTGAAATATCAGGAATTCAAACTACTCAGCGAAGGCGGCATTGCCAAGCTCTATTCGGCGTTCGACGAAAACTTGCGGCGCACGGTCGTCTACAAAACCCTGCACGATCACCTGCGCGAGGATGAGATCGAAACACAACGGTTCCTGCGCGAAGCCCGTGTCACCGCCAACATCGCCCACCCTGGCACCGTGCCGCTTTACGAACTCGGCCGCGACCGCAACGGCAATTTGTTTTTCACGATGAAACACGTGCGCGGCCGCGATCTGCGCAACATCATCGACGCCCTGCACGACGGCGATCCCACCACCACGGCCGCCTTCCCGTTGCCTACGCTGATCGACATCCTCACGCGTGCCTGTGAAACCGTCGCGCACGCGCACTCGCGCGGCGTGATCCATCGCGACCTCAAGCCTGCCAATATTTTGACCGGCCAATTCGGCGTCACTTATGTCATCGACTGGGGCCTCGCCAAAGTCTGGGGCGAACCGGACATTGCACATCCTGAAATGGGCCACGACGAAGATCCCGCCCTCACGCCGGTGGGCCGCCGTTACGGCACGCCCTTTTATATGGCACCCGAACTGGCTCGTGGCGACGCCCATATCGACGGCCGCGCTGATGTTTTCAGCCTGGGCCTCATCCTTTACGAAATCCTCACCCACCGCCAACTCATCAATGGCGAGACCATGCAGGAAGTCGTCGAAAACCTCCTCAATCAACCGTTTCCCAAACCCACCGAGGCCGCCCCGCAAAACGAAATCCCCCTCGCTCTCGAGGCCATCTGCCTTCGGGCGCTTGAGAAAAGGCCCAAAGATCGCTACGCCGACGTCGGTTCCCTGTTGGAGGCCTTGCGTGATTTACGCGAGGCGTAAGGTTGCCTTCGTCATGGCCGTGCTTTAGCCTACGGCATGCATTCCCTATTGCGTGTGGTCCTATTTCTAGTGTTGGTCTTGCAGTTTAGTTTCTTGGTAAAAGCCCAGAAAAATCCTAAGCCTCCACGGGCGAATGATGCGAAGAATACGCAGACGGGGAAGAAGCCGCCTTTTAAGGATCCGGAGTTGGCGCGGTATGCGATTTTTGAGAAATCGGCGCCGCGGCCAGAGGCAGCCGAGCCGGTGCGGACATCGCTGCCGTTGAAACTTGAGAAAGGGGCGCGGATTGCGTTCATTGGCAACACCCTGCTGGATCGGGCGCAGCATTTCGGGCATTTCGAGGCGGCACTGCAGCAGGCGCATCCCAAGGCGGAACTGGTGGTGCGCAATCTTACATGGGCGGCGGATCAACTGGGCACGGAGCCGCGTCCAGCGAATTTCGCGGATGTGGAGCAGCACCTTACCATTGCCAAAGCGGATGTGATCTTCGCAGCGTACGGGTTCAACGAATCGTTTGCGGGCGAGTCGGGCCTACCGGAGTTTCGCCAGAAACTCACCACTTACGTGGCGGGATTGAAAGCGAAGGCGTTTAATGGAGAGAGCGGGCCGCGGATTGTGTTGGTGTCGCCGATTGCGAATGAAAACGTGAAGGGCGTGGCGGCGGCGGATCGGAACAACAAGAACATCGCGGCGTATACCAAGGTGATGCGCGAGGTGGCGGCAGCGCAGGGGGTGGGCTTTGCAGATGTGTTCGCGGCCACGGAGGAGGCGATGGCTTCGGGTGGTAGCGACCTGACGATCAACGGCTGTCACCTGAACGAGGCGGGATACAAGGTGTTCGCGGAGGCGTTGTTTACGAAGACCTTCGGCGACCGCAAGGGGCCGGCGGTGGACGAGGCGGTGCGCGCGGCGGTGATCGAAAAGAATAAGCAGTTCTTCCGGCGGTACCGTCCGGTGAACACGTTTTATTACACGGGAGGCCGCAATCGCAGCTACGGTTATTTGGATTTCCTGCCGGCGATGCGCAACTTCGACATCATGGTGCAGAACCGGGACCGGCGCATTTGGGATTTGGCGCAGGGCAAAGCGGTGCCGGCGAAGATTGATGATTCCAACGTCCCTCCGTTGCCGACCACGGCAGCAAGTCGCGGGGCCAATAAATGGATGAGCCCGGCCGATGAGTTGAAGGCGTTCAAGGTAGATCCGCGCTTTGAGGTAAATCTATTTGCGAGCGAGGAGGAGTTTCCGGAGATCGCCTGCCCGATCCAAATGCGCTGGGACAGCCAGGGTCGCATGTGGGTGAGCTGCTCGACGACCTATCCGCACGTGTACCCCGGTAATGAGCCGGACGATAAGCTGGTGATTCTGGAGGATACCGACGGCGACGGTCGCGCGGACAAGTCGACGGTGTTTGCCGATGACCTGCACATTCCGTTGTCGTTTGAATTCGGCGATGGCGGCGTGTACGTGAGCGAGGAGCCGCACATGAGTTTCATCAAGGACACCGACGGTGACGGCAAGGCCGATTACCGCGAGTTGGTGCTCACTGGGTTCGGCTGCGAGGACAGTCACCATGCGCTCCATGATTTTGTGTGGAGCCCGGATGGCGATTTGATCTTCCGCGAATCCATTTTCCACCACAGCCAGGTTGAGACGCCGTATGGCCCGGTACGTCAGCAGAACAGTGGCTGGTTTCGTTTCGAGCCACGCCAGCACAAGCTCACCAGCTTCGGCACTTACCACAGCACCAATCCGTGGGGGGTGACGTTTGACGACTGGGGCCAGCACGTGGCGAGTCACCCAATCTACGCCCAAGCCTTTCACGCGCTCGATCCGGTTTATCCGAAGCAACACCCGCGCCCCGCCGGCCTGCGCGCCTACAGTGGTACGTGCGGTCAGGAGTTTGTGGACTTCGCCTCGTGGCCCAAGGAGATGCAGGGCGGCTACGTGAAGGTGCGCTACAAGCCGACCAACCGCGTGGAGTTTCACAAATGGAAAAAAACAGAGTTCGGCTACGACGAGGAATATGTGGGCGACATTATTTTCTCCACCAACTTGAGCTTCATTCCGGTAGACCTCCGCTACGGTCCGCGTGGTGCGATGTATGTGTGCGACTGGTACAACCCCATCAAAGGCCACGCGCAATACTCGCTGCGCGACGAACGCCGCGATCGCAAGAGCGGTCGCATTTGGCGCATCCTACCCAAGGGCGCGAAGCTGGCCACGCCGCCCAAGCTCGCCGGAGCGCCAGTGAAGGATTTGCTGAATGTTTTGAAACGCCCAGAATACCGCTACCGTTACTGGGCCAAGCGCGAACTACGCGAACGCCCTGCCGCCGAGGTGCAAACGGCACTCGACAGCTGGGTGAAGGCGCTCGATCCCAAGGCCGCGCGCCATCGGCATCACCAAATGGAAGCCGTGTGGATGTACCGCAACTTTGAATTAGCCAAACCCGAATTGCTCGCTGAATTATTGGACTGCGAAACCTCCGAGGCCCGCGCCGCCGCCACGCATCAACTGCGCTACTGGCATCCGCATTTCAAGGATGGCAACGCTCGCCTGCGCAAAGCCGCTAACGACAACGATCCCATCGTGCGCATGGAAGCTGCCATCGCCACCAGCTACATCGGCACCGAGGCTGCCATGCACGCGCTGGCGGACACGACTAAGCATCCCCACGGCGGCCACCTAGCCTACGGCATGCGCACCGCGCTCGGCGCTTCCACGATGTTACCGCATTGGCAGTTTAACCATCACCTCACCATGCACAACGAGCCGTTGCGTAAATTCATCAGCGGCTTTGCCAAGGGCGCGCGCATTGAAACGGATGTGAATCACTCGGCCAAGGACGCACAGTTTGATCAGCAGAAAAACCTGAAGGTCGTGCGCGTCACCACCGTGAAGGAACGCATGCTCTACGACGTGACGCGGTTCGAGGTGAACGCCGGCCAGCCCGTGAAGCTGGAATTCATCAACCCCGACGCCACGCCGCATAACCTCGTAATCGTCAAGCCTGGCACCGGCGACGCCGTCGGCCTTGCTGCCACCCGAATGGCCGCCGATCCTGAGCTGGCCAAGAGCGGCCAATATATCCCCAAGACCGATGCCGTGTTATTTCACACCAAAATGGTTCCCCCCATTGCCGGCGAAACTCTCCGATTCTTGGCCCCCAAAACCCCGGGCGCGTACCCCTACATCTGCACCTTCCCCGGCCACTGGACCATCATGAAAGGCGTGATGGTCGTGAAGTAGATTTATTTTATCAATTGCGGTCGTAGGAGCTTAGTCCAGCGGGCGTAGCCGGCTTGGTTGAGATGGAGTCGGTCGTTTAGGAAGAGGGTTTCGTCGGGTTGACCGGCGGTGTTGAGGAGGGTGTCGAACATGCCTTCGACTAAGACGAGTCGGTCGTCCTTGGCTGCCTCAGCGGCGAGAAGTTTGTTAAGGGCGCGTTCCTTTTTGATGATCTCCAACCGTTTTGGACTGGGTTTTACCGGGATAAGCACAATCTTGCATTGGGGCAAGCGTTTGAAGATCCGGTTTTTGAATTCCAAAAAATCCTGCAGCACTTGGGCGGGAGGTTTCTCTTTCCACAGATCGTTGCTACCATTGAAGACAACCAGGACGGATGGCTCATACCGCAGGACGGTTTCTTCAAGGTAATGGTTGCTGTCCGAAAAATGGGAGCCGCCAAAGCCGCGGTTGAGGGGCTTGAGCTCGGGGAAGGACTTGGCGAGATCCCAGCGGCGGATGCTGGAGCTGCCGGTGAACACAATGCCGCCTTTAGCTGGCGGGTTAGCTTGGTCGGCCTCAGTGAACTTAGCGATCGCGTCGGTGAACCGTTTGGGGTCCGGGTCGGGCATTTCTTTTTTGGGCAGAAACAACGCGAACAGAAAACACATGGCCAAGCGCATGCCGTGATGGTTCAATGGGGGCGGGCAAAAGCAAAGCGGATTCATGAAAAAAATTATCCTGTTTCTCACGCTGGCCGGGCCGTTGACGGCGGCACCGTGGCCAATGCACATCATCGATAACACTTCGCGCGGGGCTGACGGAGTGCGGTTGCTGGATATCAATAACGACAAACGGCTGGATATTGCCACCGGCTGGGAGGAAGGCGGGGTGATCCGTGCATATTTACACCCGGGCAACGCCAAAGTAACTGAGCGTTGGCCGATGATTGAGGTGGGTAAGGTGAAATCGCCAGAGGATGCGGTGTTTGTTGATCTGGATGGCGATGGCTATGAGGATATCGTCAGCTGCAGTGAAGGCCAGACGCGGACTGTGCATTTTCACTGGTCACCCCGTAATGATCCGCAGCGTGAAGTGTTGCCGTGGCGCACTCAGGCGGTGCCGGTGACGGTCGGAAAACAATCCTGGATGTTTGCCGTGCCGTTATGGGTGGATGAACAGGGGATGGATCTCGTCCTCGGATCGAAGGGTGCCGAGGCTTCCATTGGTTGGCTTCAGTCACCGAAGGATCCGCGTGCGGTGGGCGACTGGCGGTTTCATCGCTGGTACGATGCCGGATGGGTTATGAGCCTGATCAAGGCGGACATGGATGGCGATGGCGATCTCGACGTACTGGCTTCCGATCGGCGCAGTCGCACGCCCGGTGTGTTGTGGTTGGAAAATCCCGGTGTGGCGGCGATGAAAAATAATCCCGCGCAACGTTGGGCGGCGCACCGCGTGGGTGCGACTGGCCGCGAGGTGATGTTTATCACGCGCTCTATTCGCAAACAGTTGGTGGTTCGCAAGGCGAAAGAAAAGACCACCGCGATTTATGCTGCCGTGCGGCCCAATCGGATTGAAGTGTTGCGGCCGGGCAAGGATGTGAAACAGCCTTGGGACGAGGAGATCATCACTTATTCGCTCGATCGTTTTGGCACGGCCAAGGCCGCGCGCGCGGCGGATCTGGATGGGGATGGTCAGCTAGAAATTGCCGTCAGCTGCGAGAGCGCTACGGGCGACAAGAGCGGTGTGTTTTATTTGAAACCGGTGGACGGTAAATGGGAACCGCACGATATCGGCGGGCCAAAGGGGCTCAAGTATGACCGTATTGAGTTGCTAGACCTCGATGGCGATGGTGATCTAGATTTGCTTACCTGTGAGGAACGCGATTTCAATGCCGTATTGTGGTACGAAAATCCTGCGAAGTAGTTGCGTGAAACGACCGGCTCTGCCAGCCTTGCATCCATGACACGCCTGCTTTTCATTTTGCCGATTGCCTTTCTGTACGCCGTTCACGCGGAGAAACCCAAGCCTAAGGTGACGTTGTGTGTTGGAAATTATCAAACCGAGGCGCAGGCGGTGGAGCAGCTCAAGCGCATGGCGGCCACGCATGGCAATCTCGCGCAATGGAAGGTGCGCGCGGCGGCAGTGCGGCAGCAGATTCTCACCGGTTCCCAACTCAGCCCGTGGCCCAAACGCACGCCGTTGAAGCCGATCCTTAAGAACAAGCGCACTTACAAGAGCTACACCGTTGAGGCGGCAGCGTTTGAAGCGCGGCCGGGATTTTTTGTGTACGGCAACCTGTATCGGCCGCTGGGTTTCAAGGGTAAACGGCCGGGGATCCTGTGTCCGCACGGGCACGCTCGCAAGACCAGTACGCACGGTGGCGGTCGGTTACGCCCTGATCAGCAGAACCGCTGTGCCACGCTCGCGCGCATGGGCGCGGTTGTGTTTTCTTATGACATGATTGGCTTCGGCGATTCGGAACATTTGGGCTGGAAACACAGCCATCCGCAGGCGCTCACGCTGCAAACCTGGAGTAGTGTGCGGGCGATCGATTTTTTGGAGACGTTACCCGAGGTGGACTCGAAACGAATTGGCGTGACCGGTTGTTCCGGTGGCGGCACGCAGACTTTTTTGCTGACGGCGATTGATGAGCGCGTGGCGGTGAGTGTGCCGGTGGTGATGGTGTCCGCACATTTCTTTGGCGGTTGCCATTGCGAAAGCGGTATGCCGATCCACAAGACCGAGCAACTGGAAACGAACAACGCGGAGTTCGCCGCGCTGGCAGCTCCGCGGCCGTTGAAATTAATTTCCGTGGGCGGCGACTGGACCAAGAACAACCCGAAGGTGGAGTACCCGTTCATCCGTAACATTTACAACTACTACGGCGCGACGGCGAAGGCCGAGAATACACATTTCCCCAATGAGAAACACGGTTACGAATACATCAAGCGGCAGGCGATGTATCCGTTTATGGTAAAGCACCTTGGGCTGGATTCGAAGGGTGTGCTCGATAAAAAAACCGGAAAATATGACGAAACCGGAAACATCATCGAGACCACCGCTCAGCAGCGGACCTTTAATTCACTCAATGAAATGCCTAAGCACGCGCTAAAACCTGGCACTCTAATCACGTTTAATTAAACCGATGAGCGGAATCATCGGCCACTCTATGTACGCGCTACTGGGCTTGCGCGCGGCGGAGGCGCGCGGAGTGTCCTTGGCGCAATTGGCCGCGAGGCATCTACCTAGTTACCTTTGCGGCGCGTATCTTGGTGCGGATGTCGGCACCGTGCCGGCCGCTATTTGTGTGGATACCGATACACCGGTGGGTTACGGTTCCCAACGGCTGGCGAAAAGCCCTCTGACAGGAGGTCGGGTCAAGCAATGGACTTTATCGATCGGTGCGGAACAATTTACGCCGCGCCAAATTCATGACCAGTTATATGGTCGCGCCCACATTGCCTTCGGCTGGGCGGCTAATGATCGACTGCTGGAGGTGCCTTGGGAGAGGTTGCCAGAATATTTTGCCAAGGTGCTGCAGGATGCACGCGAATTGCACGGTCCCAGCGAGCGGCAGCTGGCTTATGCACTGGGCTGGATGACGCATGTGATCGGTGACGGCCTGATCAAGTCTGTGGCACCGGGTTTGGACTTGCATATACTCGATGGTAAATACACCCCCGCCAATCGACCGATTCAGGATCTGGTGACATTCCACGAAATCGGCATCAAAGAATTGGGGCTCAACTGGCCGACGCTCTTGTGTGATTTGGTCGATGCCCCGATCGAACCGCTGCAGGCACATTACATGCGCGTGGGCAAAGCCCGCGGTCAATTGGCCAACTCATTTAGTCGAGGCTGGGCACCTGAAAAGCAAATGTTGCTCCTGGAAGTAATGGCTGTCAATCGTCGTTACCAACGCGTGCGCAATGAGCGCATCCTAAAGCAACTTGCATTACACAAAACAGCTGAGGGAATGCAGTGCGATCCAATCCTCAGTGAACGCGCCAAAGGATTGAGATATACGGCTATGGTGGCGTTGGCAGACAAGGCCAACTTTCGCCATGCTTTGTGGCAAATGGGGGAAGCAATTGCGAAGACGTTTTTCGAAGTGCAACGCTTGATGCCGGAGATCACCAATGACCAACGTTTGGATCGACCGAGTTGGGACGAATTGACCGAAAAGTGGTGCCGGCCGTGATTCGCCATTATTCTTAGATTCGATTTAAGGCTTTGTCGGTATGAGGAATTAGGAATTTTCCGGCCAGCTGGTTCTTGTTGGGTGGGCTGATGTGATAACTTGGATTATAAGCTCAACTCATTCGTCACCTTACTAAGTTGTTGTTTCAGTTTTTTTGAAATAGTCTTTCCTCCAAATGGAAAGATACTTTCTTTTGATAGTCTTACTGGCGGGCAGTTTCGGTTGTAATAAATCGAGCAATATTCCGAGGAACTCACAGTCTCAAAAATTATCTAATATAGAAAAAAGTGGAATAGGCATAATGACCTTTAACACAAAATGGCTCTTGGCGAGCGCGGAACAAGCTCAAAGGCTAAAGGGGAAGGGGATATGGGGGCTGGGGGATAAAGATGAGGATACGGAAATCGAGCGACAACATGCGGCGGTTTCAGAGATAATTGCAAATTATTTGCCGGATCTACTTTGCCTTCAGGAGGTCATTAACCGGGAAGCAGCCGACAGGTTAATTCGTACTCTCAAACAGGGAGGGTTGGATTATGAGCTGGCGTTTATGGAGAGCAGGGAGAGCTATTTGGAGCAGGACGTAGCTTTCTTGATAAACAAAAATTCCGGGGTTTTTAGCGAAATCAAAGTAAGGTACCCGAAGGATCCGCTTAATCCATCCAAGTGCCTCATATTAACGTGTAAGATGCATGGAGTTGATACTGCTTTTGTTGGGCTCCATTTGAAATCGGTGCCCACAAAAGAGAGTTCGGTCGAACTAAGGGAAAAGCAGGCTGATGCTGTGGTAGCAGAATTAATTGCGCTAGATCAATCCGGTTATGAAACTTTTGTGCTTGGTGATTTCAATGATTGGGACCCTTCAGTTCCTGATGCAGATGGCAGCCCGGAGGCTACGCCTGTTTCCAATGTTATGAGAAAAATAAAAGATTACAAAACAGGTGGAGATAGGGAGCTAATGAACATTATGCGGTTCATTAAACCGGTTTCCCAACGTTTCACATTTGATTATCATGGTTCGGAAACCGCTCTGGATCATATTCTGATCCCCACGGCATTCGGGGGAAAGATCACTGAGGCGGTCATTCCTAAAGAGGTGGGAGAAGATGCCAGTGATCATCTACCTGTTCTCATTCGTCTGGGGATAGGCTTAGAAACGGAGGTTTACCTCACGCCTGATCCGATATCTGAAGTTCCGATCGTTGATCGAATGGAGATTGGTAATAATCACAACGAGTTGGTAGCTCCATCAAGCGGTTTATTGCGAATCGTTTCTCTAGTCCCAAATCCCGAAGGCAAAGACTCAGGTAGAGAGCAGTTAACCATCCAAAATACGTCCGATCGGGATGTTTCGTTGAGGGGTTGGAGTTTGATGGATTCAGCGAAACATAGGCTTAATCTTGCCGGAACCCTGCCTGCTAAGTCGAAAAAAGTCATCGTTCTCAAGGCTGAAGAGATGCCCCTCAACAATGACGGAGATACGATTAAATTATTGAATCAAGGAGCGGAAGTCCAACAAGTTAGATATAGCTCAGGCCAAGCTGGGAGTGGGGTTCGCTTACTTGTGAGATAAGAGAGATAAATTGAATCTCCTTACTCCGTCTCTATTCTATACAGTGCCTTATCGGTACGAAGCAGTAAGGCATTGCCGTCAACTGCGGCACTAGCCATGTGCTGGCCTTCGAGCTGGTTTTTCGCAAGCACTTTGAACTCTCTGCCTGCTTGCAACACGGTTGTTACCCCTTCGCGGCTGTGGAAATAAATTCTCCTCTTCGAATGCGTGGGCGAGGCGGAATAGTTGCCGCCGATCCGTTCCACCCAGTGTTTTTCGCCGGTATGGGCATCAAGGCAGGTGACTAGGCCACCACTTTCGGTGATGAAATACAGTTCATCGCCGACCAACAACGGCGAAGGTTGGGTGGATACCCCGCGGGTGTAGCTCCAGGCGATGTCGGGTTTGGCGGTATTTTCGTAGCGCACGGCCAACAACTTGGCGCGCATGAAGCCGGTGCTCATGAAGATCATGCCGTGGCCGGTCACCGGCCGCGGCACGAGTGAGAATCCGAGGCCGCCGTATTCGACCTTCCAGAGTTCCTTGCCGTTGGCCGGATCATAGGCGTAGAGCCAGTTTGATCCCGGCGACAGGAGTACAGGGCGATCCTTGATATGACGAATAATCGGGGTACCGTAGGATTTCTTGAGCTGCGGATTCTCGTGCATGGTGCCGCTGCGCGGGGTGCGCCAGCGTTCCTTGCCGGTGGCCTTGTCGAGTGCTACCACGAATTGCTGGTCGCTGCCGTCCATGTGGAAGATCAATAAACCCTTCCAGAGCACCGGCGTACTGCCGGGACCGTTTTCGTGCTGCACTTCCACCTCTTGATTGCGCCAAACGACCTTGCCGGCGCGGGTATCTACGCAGGCAGATCCGTTGGCTCCGAAGTGGCAGTAGAGCCGACCGTTTTCAATGATCGGGGTGGGGGAAGCGTAGCTGTTGAGTTTGTGGACCCATTGGGGTTCATTTTTCACGAGCACCTCGAGATTGTGCAATAGTTTACCGGTCTGCTTGTCGATGCAGACGGCGTGCAGTCGCACTTTGCTGAGCACATATACCGGCACGCCGCCGGTATTTTTCTTCAAACGCTCCTTGGTCTCTGCCTCGGTGGCGAGGGTTTCAAAGGCGGTAGTAAACCAGATTTGGTTGCCCTCGATCACAGGCGACGACCAGCCTTTGCCCGGGATGGGCGCGCGCCACTTAACGTTGCTATCTTCGCTCCAACGCGTGGGGAGATTGGCGTCCGTATGACCGTCGCCGCTAGGGCCGCGCCATTGTTTCCAATCGGCTTGGGCGCTGAATACGAGGGTGAGTGTGAGCAGGAATTGTTTCATGGTTACTTGGAGGCACTGCGACGGGCGATGTATTGGCGAATGAGCGGGATCTTGGCCTTGGCGGCTAGTTGCAGAGCGCGGATCTTGTTCGCCGGCACGAGCGGCTCGATGCCATACCAGTACATGAGCGGTAGGTTATGGTCATCCTTGTCCGCCTCATGCGAAACCAGCGCGGTGGCGAGGTCCCAACGTTGATCCAGTGGCAGTCGCTGCAGGGCGCTGGCTAGGTATAGACGCACGAAGGTGGAATCATCTTCCTTGGCCATGGCTACGAGCTTCTCGAGTATTGCTGCGGAGGGTTTTTTGTCCTCCAGTGCGCATTGGATAGCCCAGCCACGGATAGTTTCGTCTTCATCACCCATCAGTTTTAATTGGGTGCTTGGCTTAAGCCCGAACATTGCATGTAATGTAAGCATGGCTCGAAGGCGATGGACGGAGCTAGTCTTGGAGTCATTGAATATCTCAGCTAGTAGGCCTGGAGTTTTAGATTCTGTGAGCGGATAGCTTCTTGTTTGAGAGGCCGATGCTCGTTCCTGCAGGATTCGGCGGGCATGATCCACGTACCAATCGTTATCATGTTTCAACAATTCGACTAGTTTGGCGTCGTCGTGTTTATATAGGTTGAGGTTCTTTACTGTCTTACAGTTTTCATGTGTGATCCGGTAGATACGACCGGTGCCTTCCTGATGGACGATGCGCCCACAAATATCAGCGTCATTCCAGTCAATGACCCATACTCCACCCTCGGGGCCGGTATCCATATTGAAACCAAGGAAATGCTTGTCATTGGCAACCATGAAGTCGCCTCCATGTGTGCCTCTAAAACCGGATCCTCGACGCTCCAGATTATCCATGTATAACAAATGATGGTGTATGTTTCCCATGTACACCTGCCCATGATATTTTTTGGGAAATGCGCCGCCGGTATAAATCTGGCAACCTCCGTGGGCAAAACCACCCTTTCTTTGGCCTGAATTTTTTACGTTCACCGTACCATCCATCCAGAAATAAGCTTTTCCACCCTCGTGCGGTCGACCTGCATAATTTTGGTGTACATGCTCGGCGATGGTCTTGATGTCATTATAAACATGGGAATTGAAATGTTTCCCGGCTTGTCTATGAAAGCGTCCGCCCTGCACAATGTGCCAAAGGTGTGGAATTACACAGGCGGTAATGAAAGCTTGTCCTCGATCATCGAAGTCTATTCCCCATGGGTTACTAGTGCCCCAGCCAAAGACTTCGAATTTTTCCTTGGTGGGATGATAGCGCCATACTCCAGCGTTGATGCGTTGACGCTCGTTATCAGGAGCTCCGGGTTTGCCGACATTGCTATGAGTGAACACGCCGTGGCAGCCATAGAGCCAGCCGTCTGGGCCCCAGGTGAAACTGTTTAAGGTCTCGTGCCGGTCCTGTCGGCCCCAGCCGTCGAGCACTACCTCCGGTTTGCCGTCTGGTACATCATCGCCGTCTCGATCTGGGATGAATAAGAGGTTAGGCGGCGAGCCGACCCACACGCCACCGAAGCCCACTTGTAGGCCAGTGGGGAAAAACAGTTTGTCGGCGAAGACTTTCTTCTTGTCGAAATGACCGTCGCCATCGGTGTCCTCCAAGATAATGATGCGGCCTTTGGGGCCTTCTTTGAAGGTGTCGCTGCGGCGGGTTTCATAATTTAGGTTTTCGCACACCCACACGCGACCGCGGGAATCAAAGCAAAATGCGAAAGGCTGCACCACGTGTGGCTCGGCGGCGAACTGCGTGACCTTAAATCCGTCCGGCAGGGTCATGCGAGCGGTAGCCTGTTCCGGCGTGTATGCGGGCGGTTTGGAGGAGGATTTCTGAGCCACGGCCGGCAGGGCAATGGCCCACGAGAGGGCAATCCATGAGAGGGCTTTCATGCGCGGGCAATTGTCCACGAACCTACCACCGCCGCAAGGCGAATTGTCGAGTAATTGGTTTGGAAAGTGCCAGAGCCGGTTTTACCCTCGGCCATGGCCGATGAGGATCGCATAGTGAAAATCGAGTCCGCTGTAGCGCACTTGGAGCAGTTAACTGAGACGCTGAATGTGACCGTAATTGAGCAGGATAAAACTTTACGCCGGCTAAACCAGCAGCTCGAGCAACTTACCGAGCGCATGGCTAAAGATAATGCGGACTCCATCAAGAGCAACAACACCAAGCCACCGCATTATCAGTAAACATATTTTCTTTTTCTCCCGATTCTGGTATCGTCTCTCTCTGTGAAACAACTCACTGCCATTGCCGCGATTTGGCTGGTAGCCGTTCTGCCGGCTCTGGCCGATACCGTGCTCACCCAGAACGGGCAGCGCCTTGAAGGTGCCCTAACCCTGCGGGCGGACGGGATCCAAATCGGCACGACTTTCGTGCAGCTTAAGGATCTGCGCGAAGCCACGCGCGACCTGAAGGAAACGGCGGCTCCAAAGAATGAACTGGCCCGGCT
>CAJWMQ010000025.1 GCA_913042895.1 uncultured Verrucomicrobiales bacterium
CCCGACACAAAAACTACGAGACATGTCCACCGATTTGCAAAAAACTTAAGCATGGCCAAAACTTGCCCATGACGGAACATTGCTTCAAGAAAAAAAGTTCACCTAGACAAACTTTTTACAGTGAATCCAATTTTAAGTATAAAACCGCATGCGTTTACTGGATTTACAGCCTATCGGTTCGGAACTTGCACTTAAGTGGGAGAATGGCGTCGAGCACTTTATTTCACTCGAAGCCGTTCGGCGGGCATGCCCCTGCGCTTCATGCGCCGGCGAAATGGATATAATGGGCAATTTAGCCAAGGGACCAGAATCGAAATTAACCGATGCGTCCTTTCAGGTGAAACGTCTCCGACCGGTCGGCGGATATGCTGTGCAAATACTTTGGCAGGACGGACACAATGCTGGCCTATATTCTCACGAGTACCTGCACTCCATCGGCGAGAAAACCGCTTAGTGCAAAATTGGCAAATCATGCGATTGCCGAATTAGTTCTGCATCCAAATTCAAAAAAGCATCCAAGCGCTCATGCGCCTCGGCATCATTAATCCGGCGAGCCATCAGCCAGAAATGCGAATAATGGCCGCCTTCACTTTTCACAAGCTCCGCATACATCGCCGCCAGCTTTGGCTCCCTCTCCTCCAATGCCTCGGCTAACAATTGGAATTTCTCACAACTGCGCCCTTCCACCAACGAAGCGGCGATCAAGTGATCAATTACCTGCCCCCGCCTGCCCTTGCGAATGAAACGCATCAGCCCGCTGATCCACGGGCTACTTTGCGATAAACCAAAAGTGACGCCACGTTTCTCCAGGACCTCCATCAACAATTCAAAATGACTGAGTTCCTCCTGCGCAATCGCGTTCAGCTCCCGCGCGTGCCCGGCCAGCTCCGGATACTTGATGAGATTCAACGCGCTGGTCGCCGCCTTCCGCTCCAAATGACAATGGTCCAGCAACACCCCATCCAGATTGGCCAACACCTTAGGCAGCCAATCATTCGGAATCGTTGCGCGCCACAAAAGCATGGCGCAAATTAGAGGTGCTTAGGCACGAAGTCAAACAGCCGCCTTGTGCATAACTGCCGCTTGCCGATCCCCAAACCCGATTTATCCTTTCCCGAGGACGTTCGTCCATAGGAGGGGGACATGAATTTTAAAAAAATAAGCATCATACTGATGCTGTCTTTGACGGTCTGGACACAATCGGCCACGCCGGCTCCCGGCGTGCCCAAAGACCGGGATGAAGCCGCGTTTCATTATCACATGGGGCTGAATTATTACGACGGCTTAGGCGAGCCGCCGGACTACGCCAAGGCCGTGGATCATTTCAAACGCGCGGCCACCCTGAATCATTCCCAAGCCCAAGGAATGCTGGGCCAATGCTACCGCAACGGTCGAGGCGTCCATAAAGATCGCGCCAAAGCCGCCCACTGGATTCAACGTGCCGCCCAGCATGAGGATCCCATCGCCCATTTCCTGTACGGCACCCTATTAGCCACCGGCGAGGGCGTCCCACGTGACCCGGCTCAGGCATTACGTTTTTACCTTAAGGCCGCCGCCAAGGGGCACGCGGCTGCCATGAACAATATTGGTACGTTGCACGAACAGGGCCATGGAGTGCCGCAGAATTTTACCGAAGCCGCAAAGTGGTATCAAATGGCCGCCCGCATGAATCTCGCCAATGCCCAGTGCAATCTGGGTCAGCTTTATGCCTCGGGCCGAGGGGTGCCACTGAACACGACCGCCGCCACTGAATGGTATGCCAAAGCGGCCCAGCAAGGACATCCCCGATCACAGTTCCTCCTTGGAGCCGCCTATTACTTTGGCAAGGGGGTCCCACGCGACTTGGTGATAGCCTATCAATGGATGGATCTTTCCGCCAATCTCGGCAACCCCGCCGCGCGCCAACACCGCACGGCTATTGCAGAAAAATTATCCCCCGAACAAGCTCAACAAGCCTTCCGGGCATCCTCAAAGTTCCGCGCAAAATTCGCCGGTGCGGAGGCGGATAGCACCCAAACCGCCCTAAGTACTGGGACCGGATTTTTCATTTCGAGCGAAGGCCATCTGCTAACCAGCCATCACTTGATCGCCAACGGCCGCCGCATTGAGGTGCGAACCCAAAAGGGAAATTTCCCCGCCGAGCTAATCAAAGCGGACCCGGGCAATGACATCGCTCTGCTCCGTATTAAAACCGAAACAACCCCCCTCCACCTCAGCGCACTGCCCGCCGCCCGTCTGGGGCAGAGCGTATTTACGCTTGGCTATCCCAACCCCGCCGTGCAAGGCATCAAATCAAAGTTTACCGAAGGTCGCATCAGCAGCCTAACCGGCGTGAAGGATGACCCGCGCATGATGCAAATCAGCGTACCCGTGCAGCCGGGCAATTCCGGCGGCGCGTTGGTGAATGAAACAGGCCAAGTGGTCGGCATGATAACCGTTCGGCTGGATGATCTGAAGACGTTCAAACTCACGGGCAGCTTACCACAGAACGTCAATTACGCGTTGAAGGGTACACAGATTCACGCGTTTCTGGCCACCCTACCACTCGTCAAATCTCGACTTCCATCCCCGCAATTGACGGCAACGGCCAATTACGAAGCCCATATCGAAATCGCTCAAGCGGCCACCGCGTTTGTACTTGTCCACGAATAAGGTCGGTACGTTGATCGCGTTTTCTTGACTTTTCAAATAATTCACTGATTATCTTAAAAGTTCCTGTCAAGGAGGAGCATCACAACATCATGAAGCGATTGTATTCCGTTTGGGGGCTGGGATTGTTGCTTTCCAGCGGACTGATCTATTCCGGTTGCGGCAGCAAGGAGGAGACTGCCACCGACGATGAGGCCCAATCAAAGATTATACAGCCGGACCCTAAGCCCGAAGACATGCCCGTTACACCCGCCGGCCAGGTTGCCTTAGCGGTTGAATACTACACCGGCAGCGGGCGAACAGTAAATTACACCAAAGCCGCCAACCTCTTTCGCCAAGCCGCCAAGAACGGCAGCAGCGAAGCGCAGTTTGCCTTAGGCTGCATGTATCAAAACGGCCACGGCGTCACCCAGAATTTTATGGAGGCAGCCGACTGGTATTTGAAGTCCGCGCAGGCCGACAATCCCAACGCCCAATTTTTGCTCGGCCTCTCCTACAAGGAAGGCAGCGGCGTGCCCCGCGATCCCATGGAATCTTACAAATGGATTTTACTCGCTGCGGAAGCCGGGAACACCCAACACGTTGCAGCTCGGCAGGCATTGGAACAATCCTACACACCCGCCATGATTGCCGAAGGTCGGCGCCGGGCGGATCAATTCCGCATGTATCAGGGCGTACAGAACTAGACCGCCAATTTTGCCGTCAGGGACGGGACATCGTATACGCAACCACCCCACGTTCCACCACTCTGGGCCTGAAGCGCTGCCCAAAGTTTAGTGTCTTCTGGCAAACGAGTATGCGGAGCCAAGTCCGGCCGCGAAGATCGTTCCCCCAAAATGCGCGCGCCTTCTTCATGATCAAATCGCTCTTCACCAACTCCAACCATATTCACTGTGCCAATGTTATTGTTTCGATCGATCTCAATTCGAATTATATCCCCGTCCTGAACCTTACCAATCGGACCGCCAGCTAAGGCTTCCGGCCCTAAGTGCCCGATACAGGCACCGGTGGAGACGCCGGAAAACCGACCATCAGTAATCACTGCTACATGTTTCCCAAAAGGTAAGAACTTGAGTGCTGAGGTTACCTGATACGTTTCCTCCATACCAGTGCCCATCGGACCAATGCCGGCCAGCACCATCACATCGCCCGCCTGAATCTCCCCTGCTTTGATCGCTGCCATCGCCGCTTGTTCACTGGGAAACACCTTGGCCGGCCCTTCCTTACGGTAGACTCCATCATCATCCACCACAGTCGGATCAATCGCTGTACCTTTAATGAGAGCCCCTTCTGGAGCAAGATTACCTGTGGGAAACGTCACCGTGCTCGTAAGACCCCGCTCCTTCGCCCTTTCAGGGCTCATAACGACGGCATCAGGGTTCACACCTTCCTGCTCCTGTAACACTGCTCGGAATCTTTGCCGACGCTCGGAATCTTTCCACTCATCCAGCAGCGTATCCCAAGACTGACCTTCCACAGTAATTACAGACGTGTCCAGTAATTCCAAATTCCTCAAGTGCAGCATCACCTCCGGCACACCACCAGCGAGAAAAACATCCACCGTGGGATACATCTCCGGACCATTGGGGAGTACACTTACCAGTCGTGGCACAACAGCGTTGACCTCCTGCCAATCCGCCACCGTTGGCCGCTTCAATCCAGCCGCGTGTGCAATCGCCGGAATATGAAGCAATAAATTAGTACTCCCTCCGAAGGCCGCATGCACCACCATGGCATTCCGTACGGCCGCATCGGTGATGATTTGATTTACTCCGAAACCGTTGGACTTTAAATCCTGAATCAAATCGGCAGCACGTGTGGCTATCTCCAACCACACCTCCGAACCTGATGGTGCCAGAGCCGAATGGAATGGAGCTAATCCCAATGCCTCCCCCACCACCTGTGAGGTGGCTGCTGTACCTAAAAACTGACAACCACCACCCGGCGATCCACATGCCTTGCAACCCAATGTTGCCGCTTCATCAAGAGACAACATCCCGTGCGAAAAGCGCGCACCAATAGTTTGCACAGCACCCGCATCTTCTCCTCCGTCGCTTGGAGGCAAGGTTACCCCACCAGGAACCAACACAGCCGGAAAATCTCCTGAACTTGCCAAAGCCATCATCATTGCAGGCAAACCCTTGTCGCAAGTAGCTACCCCAATCACACCCTTACGCGTAGGCAAAGAGCGAATTTGCCGACGCATCACAATAGCCGCATCATTTCTAAACGGTAAACTGTCGAACATTCCGTCAGTACCTTGTGTACGACCGTCACAGGGATCTGAGCAATGGGCTGCATAGGGCACTTTGCCATTTGCTTTCAATTGATTAGCAGCCGCCTGTACTTGTAGTCCAATCTCCCAATGACCAGTATGATAGCCAAGGGCCACCGGTGCCCCATCATCCGCCCGAACCCCCCCGTGCGTATTAAGGATCAGATAAGAATCACCTCTCAAAGCCGATGGGTCCCAGCCCATACCGGCACTTTGTGTGAGGCCGAAGAGATCGCCGCTGGGTGATTCACGGAGTTGTTCTTCGGTAATCGGTAATTGCCCTGCCGGACTATCGCCACGTGTGCGAATTTGATAGATGTCGCCCATTCTTAGATAACTGTGTTATCCGGAATAATCGCGTTCTTAGGAATTATTACAATACCATCACGAACATAATAGCCCTCACCGTCACAATTCTCATCCTTGCCAGCGGGACTGATAATGCAATTATTTCCAATACGTGCATTCTTATCAATAATTGCATTCTGAATGCGAGTGTTGCTCCCGATTCCTAAAGGCGGCCGCCCTAATGTATTATTGTGATCGATTGAATCGGCAGATTCATAATAATCCGCGCCCATCATCACCACTCGCTGAATCATGGTGCCATCACCCACCACACTTCTCACGCCTACGATGCTATCGCTGATTTGCGCCCGGTTTATGATACAGCCATCACTCAAAACGGCGTGATCGATGGCTGCTCCATTAATTTTACTAGCAGGCAGGAAACGTGGCCGGGTAAAGATCGGAGCCTCCATGTCAAAGAAATTAAACTTCGGCAATTCACTGGCCGCATCGAGGTTTGATTCGAAAAACGTTCTAATCGTCCCCACATCCTCCCAGTATCCCTGATACACGTAGGAGAAAGATCGGCATTTATCAATCGCTTCGGGTATGATGTGTTTACCGAAATCAATGTGATCACTGTCCAGATACTCCAGCATCACATCACGGTTGAACACATAGATACCCATTGAGGCAAGGTACTGATCCTCGTCATCGCCGAGCCCGAGATCATTCCGAGTCTGCGCAGGAATACGCAGGGAATCAATCACCTCCGTTTCCTGTGGTTTTTCCACAAACTCACGGATTTGTCGGTCGGCATCAATCTGCATGATCCCAAACCCTGTAGCGGCCTCGCGATCCACTGGGATTGTTGCGATGGTTACCTCGGCATCATTCTTGATATGCTGCCCGATAACTTTACTGAAATCCATATTGTAAAGCTGATCGCCGCTGAGGATCAGAAAGTAATCGAAACGATGATTGAGAAAGTGCCCCACATGCTGCCGCACCGCATCCGCCGTCCCTTGATACCAGGAGGAGTCCGACAAGGTTTGTTCCGCCGCCAACACCTCCACAAAACCACGCGTGAAGTGGTCGAATTTATACGACTGCGAAATATGCCGATGCAACGACGCGGAGTTGAATTGCGTGAGCAAATACATCCGCTTAATACCCGCATTGATGCAATTGGAAATGGGGATATCGACCAAACGATATTTCCCCGCCAAGGGCACCGCCGGCTTGGCCCGTTCACGGGTGAGCGGAAACAGGCGCGTGCCTCGACCACCGCCTAGGATGACCGCCAACACGCGGGAGGCATCGAGACTTTGATCGTGATCTTCCGGCATGAAATCAACTTGCCCGAAGGACAGACATCGCTCACGATGAGCAAAGCCGTCCCGCAAAGCGTTTGGACGGCCAACCCTAAACCTAAATCCGTTCCGGAAGCGATAAAAAACCTATGCCCTCCCTTCCTTACCGCATCGGCATCATCGGCGGCAGCGGCCTGTATAATATTGAAGGCTTTGAAAAACAGAAATGGCGCACTGTAAAAACGCCATTCGGGGCAGCTTCCGATCAACTGCTTACCGGCACACTTGCCAGCCGGGAAGTGGTGTTTCTTCCACGCCATGGCCGCGGGCATCGCATTCTGCCAAGTGAGCTTAATCATCGCGCCAATATTTGGGCGATGAAGAAACTGGGTGCGGAATGGATCATCAGCGTCAGTGCCGTCGGTTCCCTGCAAAAGAAGTACAAGCCGTGCGATATTGTTCTGGTTGATCAATTTCTCGACCGCACTAAGCAATCGGCGAACCACACATTTTTCGGCAACGGCATCGTTGGCCACGTGGCGTTTGCTGATCCTATCTGCGAGGAACTCCGCCAGCTCTTGCTCAAGAGTGCCCGCCGCAAAAAGGCCCGCGTGCACAACGGCGGCACCTACGTGAACATGGAAGGCCCCGCCTTCAGCACACGCGCCGAGTCCCTCACCAATCACCGGCTCAAGTATGATGTGATCGGCATGACAAATCTTGGTGAAGCCAAGTGCGCCCGCGAAGCGGAAATCGCCTATGCCACCATGGCAATGATCACCGATTATGATTGCTGGAAAACCGACGAGGCCCACGTGACCGTGGAGATGGTGATCGATAACCTCAACCGCAACGCCGCCACCGCCCAAGCCGTGCTCGCCGATGTGTTGCCACGCATCCCAGAGGCACCGGCCGATTGGCCGTGTCACACCGCTCTAGCAAATGCGATCATGACCGATCGGAAATGTTGGCCCGCCAAAACCAAAAAGACGCTCGAGCCAATTCTGAAGAAGTACCTCTAGCTATTCCTTATTCGGCGGATAGGCCTGCGGCCCGTTCTGATACACAATACCGCGCGTCCAGGTCTTCATCCGGTAAATCTTATCGAAACAGGTGATGTATAGGTACTCCATGTTAAGGCCGCCAACAGGCCGCAAGCTAGGAGAAGAAAAAAGAGTCGTTCGCATGAGCAATCGGTGACTCAATTATCCGCTGCAACCGGTTATTATCAAGACAGGATCGTGCCCATGCGATCGCCAACCTTCGCGTAGAGCTCGCGTTGTTTGGCTGATTGCTCGAGTAAATCCTCCGCCAACTGCACGCGACCCGGCTCAAAAAGCGTCAGTGTCGCCGAGCCGCCAAAGGCGAAATAGCCTTTCTCCTCGCCCTTCTCCACCGACCGCGTGGGCACAAACGTATGATGCACACCACCCACATTCGTCGCGCCGATCTCCAGCATCAAAACGCGCCCGACCTGCTCGGTTTCAATCTCCGTGATAAAGCGTTTGTTCTCCCAAAGAATCCCCAATCGATCGCGCAAGGCAAGCGGGTTCACCGAGTACAGCGGTCCATTGATCATTCGCGCGTTGCCCGGCACACCGGCCACGGGAAAATGGAACCGATGATAATCCACCGGACACAACCGCGAAAACACCGCTGTACCATCGGCGAATTGCTCTGCCAAATCGTCGTCCCCCAATAACCGCCCGAGATCAAAACGCTGCCCTTTTACATACACCCCTTCCACAGCCGAAGCCTTGGCAAACCCGAGATGCCGGCCATCGGCCGGAAACACCACCGAATCCGCCGCCGCATCCACCGGTCGCGCCGCGGGCCTGAGCTTGCGATAAAAGAAATCGTTGAACGACGTAAACGCATCAGCCGCCTTCACGTGTTCCTCCTCGGCAATGCCGTACTGCTCAATAAACGGCCGCACGCGTGCCGCACTTCCTGGCCGGCTCATACGCCATCCATACCAGCGCGAAAACCACGCCCGCTTGGCCACCGTGTGCAGGGTAATTTTGCCGAAGGGATTAAACAGAATAAACCGCAGCCACTGCTCGCCATACACCACCTCGGTTTCCACCTCGCCGGTGTAGCGATTGAAAAATTGAATGCCCGGTTCGGCCATCAGCAACTTGTCGGCACACCCGCCACCACCTCGACGCAATGCGGAATGGCGGCCTCCACAAAGCCGAGGCATTCCACCGCGCCCTTCGGCTTGCCCGGCAAACAGATGACCAGCGCATTGCCTACGGCCGCGGCTAGGTTGCGGGAGAGGATGGCGTTCTTGGTAATCTTCATGGACTCCATCCGCATCACCTCGCCGAAGCCCGGCAACTCGCGATCGGCAATTTCCTTAACTGCCTCGGGCGTCACATCGCGCGGCGCCACGCCCGTGCCACCGGTGGTCAGCACCAAGTGCGCCCCTTTGGCGATCTGCTCCCGGATTGACCGCTGAATCTGTTCCTTATCATCCGGCACCACCGTCTCGGCAATCACCAGCCAGCCGTAGCCGTCGGCCGCCTTAGCCACCAGCGGTCCGCCGAAGTCCTCATATTGGCCCGCTGCCGCGCGATCGGACACCGTGATAATCCCAACCTGAATGTTCATTGTTTAGTTTTTGAAACCAGTTTCACGTTTGTGATACGCATCTTTTTATCAACCGCCTTGCACATGTCATAAATCGTCAAAGCCGCCAGATTCACAGCCGTAAGCGCCTCCATCTCCACCCCTGTCCGCGCCGCCACTCGCGCTGTAGCCGTGATCACGATTGCATTGCCCACCTTAGGAAATTCAAACTCCACCTCACAATGATCCAGCGGCAGCGGATGACACATCGGAATCAAATCTCCCGTGCGCTTCGCCGCCTGAATGCCCGCAATCCGGGCCGTGGCCAGCACGTTACCCTTGGCGATCTTGTTCCCACGCACCAAATTCAAGGTCGCCGACCCCATGCGAATCTCTCCACGCGCCACTGCCGTCCGCCGCTGCACCGGCTTTTCCGACACGTCCACCATCCGCGCCTCACCTTTGGCATCTATATGTGTGAGTTTACTCAATTCGACATCCCATTCTTCCAATCTGTAATCGCCTTCTCCATTTCGCCCCGCACTGCCTCATTCGGCTGCACATGTTTCGGAATATAATCCGGCGACGTCGCCCATAAATCAGTCGTCACCAAAATCTGCCCGTCACAATCGGGCCCGGAACCGATGCCGATAGTCGGCACAGGCAGCGCTGCTGTCAATTCCGCCGCCACTGCAGGCTCCACCAATTCCAGCACAATCGCAAAAGCGCCCGCATCCACCAACGCATTCGCATCATTTCGCAACGCCGTCGCCTCATCGGCCTGCCGGCCCTTGATCTTGTAACCGCCTTCGCGTTTCACTTGCTGCGGCAGCATCCCCAGGTGCCCAAGAAACGGGATTCCAGCCCCCACAATCGCGCGCACTTGTTCGCTGATCACCAAGCCTCCTTCGGCCTTCACTGCTTCCGCTCCGACATCCGCCAACCGCCGCGCATTGGCGGCGGCACTATCCGGCGTCCCATAACTATCCGCCGGCAAATCAGCTACCAACAAAGCTTGAGGCTCAGCCCTTGCGGCCGCTCGGGTGTGATGCAGCATATCCCCCATTGTCACCTCAGTTGTATCCGGCAAACCCAGTACGACCATCCCCAATGAATCCCCCACCAACATCAACGGCACGCAGCAACGATCCACCAACTTAGCCATCGCGTAATCATAAACCGTCAACGCCGCCACCGGCACCTGCCCTTTCATTGCGCGAATGGCTTCAACAGTGATTTTCCCCGTAGGCTCCGTCATCGGTCCGCCACCTTTCCCGCAAAGCCAAACCGGCGACAAGCGGAAATTACCCCAGCCATTCAGAAACCTTTGGCCACACTTTATTAAAAGCGGTATTCCACGCCATGGCCAACAGCAGCAGGAAGCCCACACCGCCCACGGCGTTGAGGAGGATCCCATTCCGGTGCTCGCCCAAATACTCCTTGCGATTGCAAAGCCACAATAGAACACCTGCCATCAGTGGTGCTGCAATGACGGTCACGGCCTGCGCCATCACGATCGCCCCAACCGGCTTCACCCCGGTCCGAATCACATATAACGCGACAAGCATTCCTGTGATCAAGACCGCCGCAGTCATTCGGCGTGTCCAAGGATCATCGGGTTCACTACCCAACCCCAATCCATCGGCCAAAACAAAACCGCCGATCATCGAGTTTATGAGGAACGAGGAATAAGCTGCAGAAAAGAGCCCCAAGCAAAACAATGCCTTACCGGCGTCTCCGAACAGCGGCTGCAATTGCTGGGCCACGGCCCCTGCATCAGCCAGCTCCTTCCCGCGCAACACCGAGGCGGCCGTGCCCATGATCATCAAGGTGATGGAAGCCATGATCACCGCGCCCACACGGGAATCCACAAGACTCTCCGGCAAATCCTCCTTCGTGACACCCTTTTGGCGCACGAGATAGATTTGAAAATAGGCCGCAGCGATGACAAACGTCGTCCCCACCAACCCAAGAACCGTAATATCAATCTCCCCCATTCCGCTGGGCACAAAGCCTTTGCCCCACTCGCCGATTTTGGGTTTGGCAAAAAATAAGTTGGCGGCAAATGCGAGAAGCATCAACCCCACGAACCCCATCATTAACTTCTCCAAAGCCCGATACAGGTTCTTAAAACAAAACAAAAAGGCAATGGCTGCCGCATTAAATACGATTACGATATATTCGAACTTCATATAAGCATTAAACGCTGTATGAACGCCAAGGTTGTTGCCAAATTGAAATGCTGAAGCGATAAAGAAAATCGAGACTCCGATCAAGATCGCCAGCCAACGCCCTACGCTCTTGGTCAACATATTCCCGGGCGATTCGCTAGCCACCACACCCAGTCGGGCGGCCATGGTGGTAAAAGCGAGCATGAAGACCACCGAAGCCAACACCACCCAACTCAACGCGTAGCCGTTGGCGGCCCCCACCTTAGAACTGGTTAAAATACTGCCCGGGCCAATGACCACGCAGGCGGTGATGAGCCCGGGACCGAGGGCCTGATACCAGCGGCGCGGGGCGGGCGGTTGCTCGTCAGCCATGCGCGGAGTGTAGGGGCTGCAGGGAACAGGGAAAGGCTAAAGGCGCGTCAATTTTTCGTCAGTATCCAAGCGCGCGAGCAATTCGGCGACGGTAGCGCTTTGTCCGGGCAGGATCGCCTCGGGCGCAATCTCGGCCATTGGCTCAAGAACAAACCGACGTTCGTGGAAGCGCGGATGTGGAAGCGTGAGTTGCGCCCCTTGGCGTTGCTCATCCCCGAAGGCAATGAGATCAAGATCCAGTGGACGCGACTCGTTCATGACCACCTTGGGTTGCCGACCGAATTGCACTTCAAGTGCCTGTAATTTTTCCAACAATGATTCGGGAGTTTCCCCGTCCAACGGCGTCATCGCCGCTGCGGCATTGATGAAGTCTGGTGAATCAGGGGGACAATCGACTGGCGTACTGCGCCAAAGAGAAGAATGCTGAATGGGCTTCCGTGAGAGCGTTTGTAATTCGGCAAAGGCCGATTGAAGCGTGGCGACTGGATCGCCAAGGTTGGAGCCAAGCGCAATGTAGGCGGGCTTACTCAAGGCCCAGCACATTTTGCATGTTGTAAAGCCCGGGCGCCTTGCCGTTAGCCCATTGGGCGGCGCGGAGAGCGCCGTTGGCAAAGGTCTCACGGCTGGCGGCCTTGTGCGTGAGCTCCAGTCTTTCACCGGAACCAGCATACATGACGGTGTGATCACCCACCACATCGCCTCCTCGTAGGCTATGCATGCCGATCTCTTCATCCGTGCGCGCGCCAACAATACCTTCGCGACCGTGGCGCAAGGCGTCGTTTTGTTGATCGCGCACTTCGAGCAAAATTTCACCCAACGTCGCGGCCGTACCGCTAGGGGCATCGACCTTATGGCGGTGATGCATCTCGATCACTTCCAAATCAAAATCCGGCCCTAGAATTTCCGCGGCTTTGCGGGTGAGCCAAAAAAGCGTGTTCACGCCGGTCGAATAATTGCTCGCCCAAACGACGGGGATGGCGGATTGATGCTTGAGCAATTCCGCCTTCTCCTCGTCCGTGTGGCCGGTGGTACCAATAATCAGCGCCTTACCGTGTTCCGCGCACAAGGCGGCGCAGGCGGCGGTGGCGTTGTGCAGGCTGAAATCAATGACGGCATCACAATCGGCAAGGTGATGGGCGAGGCTATCGCCTTCGTCCACGCCGGCGACAATTTCGAGCCCGTCCATTTTTTCACCACAGGCGATGAGCATTTGGCCCATGCGACCTTTGGAACCATGAATAATGACCTTGGTCATGAGGATTACTTGATCACGCCAGAGGCCTTAAGCGTGGCGCGGAGTTGGCGGCGATTGTCCGGGTTCAACTTCACCAGCGGCAGGCGATATTCCTCTTTCACGAGGCCTTTCATCGCAAGCGCGGATTTCACCGGCACCGGGTTGGTCTCGATAAAGAGATCCTTGAAGAGCGGGTAATATTTCTCGTGCAACTTCAACGCGCCCTTCTGATCACCCTTAAGGTAGCTGTGCACCATTTTGGTGAGCTGCTTGGGCAGGAGATTACTGGCTACACTGATCACGCCCTGCGCACCAACGGACATGAACGGCAAGGTCAACGCGTCGTCACCGCTGAGGATGGAAAATTTCTTGGGCAACCCGGCGCGCAATTGGCTCACGCGATCCGCATCGCCACCGGCTTCCTTGATGCAGACGATATTGGGGCAATCCGCCGCCAAACGCGCGACAGTAGACACCGTGATCTCCACGTTGCACCGGCCGGGAATGCTGTAGAGCACGATCGGCAAATTGGTGGAATTCGCAATCTCGCTGAAGTGCGCGTACAAGCCCTCCTGCGACGGCTTGTTGTAATAAGGACTCACCTGCAGGGAACCATCCGCACCTGCATACTCGGCGGACTTGGTCAAATACACCGCTTCTTCAGTGGAATTGGCGCCCGTGCCGGCGATTACCTTGCAGCGGCCTTTGGCGTAATGCACCACCAGTTCAATGATACGGACGTGCTCCTCGAATTCTACGGTCGGCGATTCACCGGTAGTACCCACCGGCACAATGCCGTCCACTCCGCCTTTCACCTGCAGCTCCACGAGCTTCTTGAGGGCGGTTTCATCCAGCTTACCTTTGGAAAAAGGCGTGACCAGTGCGGTATAAACTCCACTAAACATCGGGGCGTCACGCTAACAGGTCAGGCAGAGGAGTCCAAGCCGATTCAAATTTCGACTGTTCCGGTGAACACGAAATCCGCCGGGCCGGTGAGGTGGACCGCCGAAAAAGCATCGCCCTCTCGCTCGAAAGCGACCCCCATGGTGTCGCCGCCGAGCACATCCACCTTGACCGGGGAAGGCCAATCATTCAGGTGCGCTACGATCATGGCGCTGGCCGAAACACCCGTGCCGCACGCCAATGTTTCCCCCACGCCACGCTCGTACGTGCGCACGCGGATGTGGCCTGACGTTATAATCTGAGCGAAATTGACATTCGTCCCGGCCGGCGCAAAGTGATCATGAAAGCGAATCTCTTCGCCCAAGCTGGAGACCATCGCCGCATCGGCCTCGTCCACAAACAATACCGCGTGGGGCACGCCAGTATTAAGCGAGTGCACCGTTTGTTCCCCGCCACTGGTGGGAATGCGCTCGTTCAGCGCCAGCCCTTGCGGATCGGTCAGGTTGATAGTCACCGATTCTCCATTAATCTGCGCGTGAATCACACCGCACACAGTCTCGAAACTCAGCGTCTCGCCACCCCCTGTTGTCGCTTGAATGTACCGAGCGAAACAACGCGCACCATTGCCGCACATCTCGGCATCACTGCCGTCGGCATTATAAAACTCCCACGCCCAATCCGCGCCGTTCTTGGCATTGCGCAAATAAATCAGGCCATCAGCGCCAATCCCGCACTGGCGGTGGCACAACTGCGCGATCTGTTCGCGACTGAGGGAAACCTGATCATCGCGATTATCCACCAGCACGAAATCATTCCCCGCGCCGTTCATTTTGGAAAAGGCTATCTGCACACACGCAGCCTAACGCGAAGTGGACCGCAAATCAATCGCGGCCGTAATTTGGCGAGGAGGATCGAAAAAATGTGCGCGACCACACGCCCAAGAGCACACTGAGCTTGGTGAATTTACTGAGCTTAAGCGGCACTGGATCTAGGGATGACCGGAACTTTGCCTTCTCCAAGGCCCGCAAAATCCGCCAGTACACTGCCGCCATGCATTCACCGGCAATCATGGAACGCCGATCGCCCGCGGGCAACAGCTCGACAGTGTTTTGAAAATGTTGCCGCGCGCGCACGGCCATCTCGGCTGCGAGATTGTGGAAGGCGGTGGAATATTTGCCGTTCAGGATCGAGCGCGGTTCCACACCGAATTTTTCCATCGCTTCCTGCGGCAGATAAATGCGACCCCGCTCGGCGTCATTGCCGATATCACGCAAGATGTTCGTGTACTGCAGTGATTTACCGAGGGCCACCATGTAGTCCTGGCATTTCGCATCGCGATAGCCAAACACCTCGACACTCAGAAGGCCCACTGCACTGGCCACGCGATAGCAGTACAGTTCGAGATCCTCAAAGGACTCGATTCGGTCCTGTTCGAGATCAGATTCCAGCCCCTTGATTAATTCGTCAAAATGCTCGAACTGCAAACCGTACTGATCGATCACCGGCTGCAATTCCCTCACCAACGGTTTCTGCGGAGCCCCGCCATCACACGCCCGCTGCACATCATCGCGCCAGTCCTGGAGTGCAATCCGCCGACTTTCAAGCGGGCTGGAATCTTCATCCGCCACATCATCTATCTGCCGACAAAAGGCATACAGGGTGGTCATGGCTTTGCGTCGAGGTTTCTCGAGGGCGATGAAGGACAGTGCCAGGTTGGAGGCACTGCGTCGGGTGATTTGCTCACCAGTTTCAACTTCGGCCAGCTCACTCATCGCCGCCGCCGCTATCCTTGCTGTTGTTGCCCAACCCCAATTGCTGCATCCGATAACGCAACGAATGACGGGTCATCTTCAACTGCTCGGCGCTACGGTTGACGTTGTATTGATTCTGCTCAAGCGCCTTCTGAATCATTTTGCGCTCGAAGGACGCCACCGCCTCAGCGAAGCCGAGCTGGAAATCCACCTCGGCTTCCGGCGAGGAACCACTGCTGCTGCGCAGTTGTGTTTCCAGCTCGAAGTCCGGCAAACTTTCGGGCTGCACTTCATCGGTTTGCTCAATGATCGCCGCGCGTTCCATAACGTTACGCAACTCGCGCACATTGCCTGGCCATTGATGGGCGAGTAGTTTTTGCTCCGCCGCCGTAGAAAGCTTAAGGGGTGCGCGCCCAAGCTTCTCGCAGTTCTGAACTAGAAAATGTTCAGCCAAAGTCACCACATCACGGCCGCGATCGCGCAAGGGTGGCGGCCGAAACTGCATCACATTCAGCCGGTGATAAAGATCCTCACGAAAATCGTTTTCCTTGATGGCCTGGACTATGTCGCGATTGGTCGCAGCAATGATGCGGACGTGGACGCGCTTTTCTTCATTGCCGCCCACACGCGTGAACGAGCCGTCTTCAAGAAAACGAAGCAGCTTTGCCTGCAGCGGCCGGCTCATATCACCGATCTCATCGAGAAAAATTGTGCCGCCATCCGCTTCCTCCACACGACCGGTCTTAGTGCGCAATGCCCCGGTAAAGGCGCCTTTCTCGTGACCGAACAATTCACTTTCCAACAGGTTCTCCGGAATGGCCGCGCAGTTTAGGCGAATGTAATTCTTCTCGGCGCGCGCACTAAGATGATGAATCGAGCCGGCTACGAGTTCCTTACCCGTGCCGCTCTCGCCTAGAATCAGCACGGTGGAATCGGTCGGTGCCACGGTTTCGATAAACTTGCGCAGATCAATCATCTTGGGCGAGTCGCCCACGATCTGGTGCAATTGATAAATCGGGCTGTTCCCGCCGGATCGCGCCCGCAGGGTTTTGTTTTCCTCCTTGAGATCGTAATGCTCACGACAGCGATCCACCGCGTGGAGCAATTCTTCTGGAGCAAAGGGCTTGGAGAGATAATCTACCGCGCCGTTCTGAATGGCTTCCACGGCGAGCTTGGGCGTCGCAAAAGCAGTAATCATGATCACCCGCATTTTTGGGAAACCATCCTTGGCTTTCTTAAGCAGTTCATAGCCGCTCATGCCGCCCAGACGGCCATCGGTTATCATCATGAAATATTCGTTGCCCGGCTCATTGAGCATCTCTACGGCCTGCTCACCGGATTCAGCAAGGTCCACAGTGTAGCCGTCATCCATCAACAACTCACTCACGGTCGACCGCATATTGGGCTCATCGTCGACCATCAGGATGGGAGGAAGGGCGGATTTCATGATTCGTTTTCTTGGAGCAGAACTCGGGTTGGGAAAGTTAAGATGAACTCCGTGCCCACGCCAAGCTCTGATTCCACCACAATCTCGCCACCGTATAGTTCAGTGTTTTGTTTCACAATCGCCAAGCCAAGCCCCGTGCCCTTTTTCTTCGTGGTGAAATACGCTTCAAAAATCTGCTCGCGCTGATCTGGAGGAATGCCTTCACCTGAATCTTTCACCCGCAATTCAATGGCATATTGCGGCGACGGGCGGCAGCTTACCTGCACAATTCCGTTTTCACCCGCCGCCTCGCGGGCATTCACCAGCAAGTTTACCATGATTTCACGTAGGTGCGCCCGTTGCATCATCAAAGGTGGCAGGCCTTCGTGAAGATCTTTTTTCAATTGGATATGAAAGGCATGGTTCGGCGGGAATGCTTCCTCAATCGCACCCTGCAGCTCCTCTTTCATATCAATTTTTTCCACGCGCCCCTCGGATAACCGCGCATAACCCATCAACTCAGTAAGGATCATGTCAGACCGTTCCACTTCGCCGCGGATCATGTTCAGCTGCCTCGTGGCCACCGTGTTCCCCTCCTCCATATGACGACCTAGCGAGAAAGCGGCGTTGTTGATAATCGCCAACGGATTCTTCAAGCGGTGAGCAATCTCCGCCGCAAGGCGGCCGGTAGATCTTAGCTGCTCGCGGCGCAGCGAATATTCCCGCGCCTCGCTTTGCGCCTGACGATCTCGGTCAAACAATACCTGTACGCCGTAGCAAACCGCCGTCATCAGAACGAGGAAGAATACCCGAATGGTAAATAAGGATCCCTCGTACTGCTCCGACGGCTGATTCACAGCCTGGATTTCCTCCGGGGTGGCCGGACCCACGCGTGGAGCCAATTCGTCCAAGGCCTCCATTGGATCAATCGCGATCCACCCTTTCCAGATAAAAATAGCTGCTGCATAACCGGCCGTGGTCAGCAAGTTCACTGAGATTTGCGTCACTGGAATCGGCACACTAATTGCATTGCGAACGATCAACACGAGGAATACCCAATACACCATACTGTCCAACCCACCGGTAATTACCACCAGAGCCGAAACCACCATGGCATCAACGAAATTCATCACCAGTGTCACCCAATGCACTATGCGCAGTTTCCAGCTGTTGAACATCAGGAAGAACACCATCGCGCCCATGTTTACCACTACGTATCCGAGGAAAAATTGCTGCACCGGCTCCAGAGCGATCTCTACACGCGCACGCAGAATGAAGTCCTTACCCTCCACGTATTCAGAGAAGAACAGGAAATAGGCAAGCAAACCCAGCACAGCCACCTTTACAGGTACGCCGATGTCGCGCTCCATCAACTTCAATCGACGGTACTGCTCGGAGGAATCAATCGACGAAGTGCTAACCAACCGGAAAAATCGTTTAATGTTTTCGAAAGCAAACATGTCAAAAGCGCCTATTACGATGCCAATCCGGCTGCCTGCAAGGTCGTTTCCACAATTTCCTCCACCGGTGCCAATCGGCCGAGGCCTTCGTAGCCGCAGGCCAAGTCGCCCGCGGCCGGGCCGATGAATTGGGCGCCGCGATCTTTTAGCAACGCCACATTCGCCTGTGTAGCCGGATGCTCCCACATCTTGCCGTTCAAGGCCGGAGCCAAGAGCATTTTGGCCGCCGGATTCGCCGCCAAAGCAATGCAACCCAGGGCATCATCCGCCTGCCCTCGCGCCAGTTTGGCCAGTGTGTTGGCGGTGGCCGGTGCCACCAAAATAAGATCAGCCTCATCAGCCAGATGAATGTGCGTTGGCCGCCAGCCTTCCTCCTCGTCGTACAGGCTGGTCACCACCGGATTGCGCGAAAGGGTCTTGAACGACAGGGGCGTGATAAACTCCTGCGCATCACACGTCATCACCACGTGCACCTCCGCGCCGGCTTTCACCAACTTACTGCACACATCCACCGCCTTATGGGCGGCGATGGAGCCGGTGACGCCGAGGATGATAGTTTTCTGTTCTGCCACTAGGCCGCCTTTGCGTTTAGGTAAATGGTTTGGGCCCGCTCGAAATCCGCCTCGCGCGTGCTGCTCACGATTACATGATCAAACTGCCCCTGCTGCTGCATCTCCGCCTCGGCAATCGCCAACCGATCCTCGATCGTGTCCGCCTCATCCGCAGCCCGTTCCTCCAGGCGCGCGCGCAATTCGGTAACATTCGGCACCACGATGAACAACGTCTGCAACGCCTTACCCAAGGCGTTGTCCTGGCGCGCCATCGCGCTGAGCGTCAAAGCACCCTGCACGTCGTTCACAATCAACACATCCCGTCCCGCAGCCAGCGCCTCCTGCACGCTGGATTTCAATGTGCCATAACGGTTCCCGTACACCTCCGCGTGTTCCAGAAAACCGCCAGCGCGGATTTGGGTGAGGAAATCGTCTTCTGTTACAAAGTGATAATCCTGACCATCCACTTCGCCTTCGCGCGGGGCGCGGGTGGTGCAGGTGACCATGCGCTGGAGATTGGAGTTAGCCTCCAACAGGCGATGGGCCACGGTGGTTTTCCCCACACCCGACGGGCCGGAGAGCACCAGCAAAACCGGTTGGGATTGCTCGACCATTATTCGACGTTTTGAACCTGCTCGCGGAATTTTTCCAACTCGCTTTTCATCGCCACCACCAACCGCGATATCATAGGATCATTGGCTTTGGAGCCGATGGTGTTCACTTCGCGGTTCATTTCCTGCGAAAGGAAATCCAGCGTGCGCCCGACCGGCACCTTGGACTTGGCGTAATCGGCAAACTGCCCGAAATGACTTTCCAGCCGCGTCAATTCCTCGGCGATATCAATCCGGTCCGCGAACAAAGCCACTTCCTTAAGCACACGTTCATCGTCCAATTTCAGGTTCAGACCGGATTGATTAAGCCGATCCAGTAACGCTTCCCGATGCCGGCACACTGTTTTGGGCGCTTGGCGTTTCACGGCCTTGACCGATTTCTGCAGTGCATCAATGCGCTTATGCAAATCCTTCTTCAGATTGGCCCCTTCACGAGCGCGCATCGCCAGCAATTCCTTGAGAGCCGCACGCACGGCCGTGCGCAAAGGCGTCCACAGCGATTCCACATCCAGCTCTTCCTCGGAAGTCTGCAGCACGCCCGGCGCGCGCAGGATAGTGTCCAAACTCACCTCACCGCCGAGTTTCAAATCCGTCGCCAGTTTGCGGTATTCCTTGGCGTATTCTCTGGCCAGATTGCGGTCAATCTCCACCTGCGCGCGGTCGCCGCTTTTGGCAGTCCATTGTACACGCGCCGCAATCCGACCGCGCGACACCTTGGCATTGATCTCATCCCGCGCGCGGCTTTCCAGAGCATCCAGTTCACGTGGCAAATACAACGACAGCTCCGCCTGCTTGCGGTTTACCGTGCTGATTTCGACGGTGAATTTCGCTCCGCCTCGCGCCGCTTCGCCGCGGCCATAGCCGGTCATGGAATTCATGGGCCAACTACCTTGACAGAAATCGGATTCATTTGAAAGGCAGAACGCTCTTTAGGACAGGGCTTCACTGACACGCTCTACGGTCAACGCCTTTCCGGTCGCGCCATCGACCTCCACCATCAGTCCCTGCAACAACACACGATCTTTGGCTACCGGAAACCGGCGCGGCTGACTAGTCAGAAACCGTTCCACCACCGGCTCCCAATCGCGGCCCAGAACACTATCGTGCGGCCCCGTAAAACCTGCATCGCACAGGAACGCCGTGCCGCCCGGGAGAATAAATTCGTCAGCCGTTTGCACATGCGTATGAGTCCCCACCACCACGCTCACCTGACCATCGAGCATGCGCGCCATGGCGATCTTTTCGCTGGTGGCTTCCGCATGGAAATCAAGCAGGATCACCGGCGCCACCGGCGCCAGTTTCTTTAACTCCTCCTTGACGCTCCGAAAGGGATTATCCAATTCACCTCGCATAAAGGTATTCCCCTGCGCGTTGATCACCCCCACCGTAGGCTGACCCGCGCGCTCGATCACAGTGCTGCCCTGACCGGGAGTGCCAGCAGGGTAATTAACCGGCCGGACAAACCGAGGTTCCTCATCCAGCAAGATCTCAACCTCTTTCTGATCCCAAAGATGATCCCCGCAAGTGATCACATCCACGCCCGCCCGATAAATCTCCGCTGCTGTGTCCGGCGTAATGCCGTTGCCGCCAGCGGAATTTTCTCCATTGGCCACCACCACATCCAGTCCGTGCTGTGCCCGTAGGCCGGGCAACAGCTCCGCTAGCGCTTTGCGGCCGGGCGAGCCTACGATGTCGCCAATGAACAACAGCTTCATGGGCCGACCCTAGCGGTTGCCTGCACTAGGCGCAATCTGCTTGTCATTCCCGTTCCGTCCCGCACAATCGGCGCCCCATGAAATTCGCACGTATTCTGACTGCCGCCGCAGCGCTGACGTTTGTTATACCCGCCCGAGCTGATAGTGTGACGGCCAACATGGCCAAGGCCGCCGACGCCTTGATCGCCAGTCTGGATGCCAAACAGAAAGCTCAGGCCATGTTCAAATTTGACGGTGAAGAACGCACTTACTGGCATTTCATTCCCGCCGAAATGCTTAAGGGTGGTGGCCGCAAGGGACTGCAGATCGAGCACATGACCGGCCAACAACGGGAGTTGACTCATGCACTGCTCAAGACTGTGCTCAGCGAATCAGGCCACACCAAGGTGAAAAACATCATGTTCCTCGAGGATATCCTGTACATGCTGGAGGGCAAAAACCGTCGCTTTGTGCGTGACAGCGATGCCTACCACATTCTTGTGTTCGGCAAGCCCGGCAACAAAGGCGCGTGGGGTTGGCGTTTCGAAGGCCACCATTTGTCGCTAAATTACACCATCGTAAACGGCAAGCTCAGCGTGGTGCCGTCGTTCCTCGCCAGCAACCCGGCTGTGGCGGATTTCGGCCCGGGCCGCAAACTGATCGCCTTGGAAGCCGAGGAATTCGCCGCTCGCGAATTGCGTACCTCCCTCAACGCCGAGCAGGCCAAGCAGGCCGTGATCGCTGAAAAAGCACCACGCGACATCCTCACCTCTGCCCTGCCCTCGGTGAAGGCAATGGAAAATTCCGGCATCGGCTACGCTGACCTAAACAAAGGCCAACAGGCCCAGCTCACCAAGCTTATTCAGGAATACATCAATCGCCACCGCGCCGTGGTGGCCAAGGAAGACTGGGCCAAGATCGAGAAAGCTGAACTGACCAAGATCCGGTTCTCATGGGCTGGCAGCACCAAGGCTTTTGAGCCGCACTACTACCGCATCCAAGGACCGACTTTCCTGCTGGAATACGCCAACACGCAGAACGGATCTAACCACATTCACGCCACCTGGCGTGATTTCAAGGGCGACTTCGGCCGCGACATTTTGCGCGAACATTTCAAGAAGGCACACTAAGGCTTCCGCCGTTCAATTTAAATTGGCTTAAGGGTTTTTGACCTGATGGATGATGCTGTTTCCCAATCCGACTTGCCGCCGACTCTCAATGTCGGTGATCGCGTTGAACTGACGATTGACGACATGGCCTTCGGCGGCGAAGGCGTCGGACGCATAGATGACTTCGTGGTCTTCGTGCCGTTTGTCATCACCGGCGAAACCGTGCTGGTGGAGATCACAGAAAAGAAAAAGGCCTTTGCCCGCGCCAAACCCCTTAAGGTATTGGAAGCCTCGGCCAAGCGCGTGGAGCCGCGCTGCGAATATTTCGGCACCTGCGGCGGTTGCCAATATCAACACGTCGATTACGAGGCCCAGCAATCCATCAAGGAATCGCAGGTGCGCGATCTCTTCGAACGCATCGGCGGCTTTGAAAGCAGCGTGGTTGGCAATCTCGTTCCCTGCCCCGAACCCTACAACTATCGTAACCGCATCATGGTGCGGCGCCAGTGGAACAAGATCGAGCAACGCCCCGTGTATGGCTTTCTCCATTGGGACAGCCGACTGGTGATTGACTTGCAGAATTGCCACATCGCTGAACCGGCGCTCAATGAGCAATTGCAGGAAGTGCGAGAGAATCCGCCGCCGCGCAATATGCAAAAGGTCGTCCTGCGGATGATGCCCGATGAATGGGAGATGCACCGTGATTCATTTTTCCAGAACAACTTCCATCTCCTGCCCGAGCTCGTGGAATCCGTCCGCCAATGCCTGCAAGATGCCGACTCCAAGTATCTGGTGGACGCCTACTGCGGCATTGGATTTTTCAGCCTGTCACTGGCCGACCTAGTCGAAGGGTTTGTGGGCATCGATATCGACAAACAATGCATCCTACCAGCTCGCCGCAATCTCGAGGAACGCGGCCACACCAACGGCGAATTTCTACTGGGCAAAACCGAGGAGCACATGAACGAACTGCTCGAGCGCTTCCCCGCCAATGAAACCACCATCATTCTGGATCCCCCACGCAAGGGTTGCCATCAGGAGGGCCTCGATATGCTGGTCGAAGCCAACCCGCGCCAGGTCATCTACGTCAGCTGCCACCCGGCCACGCTTGCCCGCGATCTCAAATGGCTGTGTGAAAATGGTTATACTGTGAAGAGCGTCACCCCGCTGGATATGTTCCCCCAAACCCAGCACGTCGAATGCGTCGCCGACCTCCGGCGCGCGGACAGTTAGAACGGAATCGCGCCACGCCGCGCGACAAACACCTCCCAAGCAGTCCGCTGCAGAATCTTAGCCTCGCGCTCACGCACTTGAAACAAGCCGCCATTGGATAATCCCAAAGGCGACTGCCAAGTGAGCGCGCTATACATCATGCAGGCGTTCAGATAGGTGCCGTGCTGAGATGGCAGAAAACCCGTGCGATCCCGCAAGCGAATATCCGAATGCCGCGCCTCCACTAATTGCCAAGCCAACCCAGCCGGCACCACCGGCGCATTCAGC
>CAJWMQ010000026.1 GCA_913042895.1 uncultured Verrucomicrobiales bacterium
CAGGTGCAGCAGTCTGATGACGCCGGCTTACAGGAGGCAATGCGGAAAAATGCGGAGCTAGTAGCGGGAAAGCGGATTCCCCGACCGCAGGAGAAATCAACAAATAACGCGTGGTAGTTGGTGGTAGAATCACTCCGACAGAGCACCAAATTCAAGCGCCCATTTGGGGCGTTTTTTTTATCAAAAATGCGTGTGTTTCACACACGGCTAACCGGAAATGTGACAAAAAATAATAAAAGATAAAAAACTGCCCACAGAAACTGTATATAAATTAAAAATAAAGGATTTATGATTAAAATCAAACTGGCATCGGAATTGCGAGTCTTCAGCCGTTCTAGGGGCAACCCTACAAACCTAATAGAATAGAAAAATGAAAACCAAACAAGCATTCACTCTAATCGAATTGCTGGTCGTCATTGCCATTATTGGCATCCTCGCCAGCATGCTCCTCCCCACCTTGGCTAAGGCCAAGAAAAAGGCCAACCGCATGAAATGCGCCAGCAAGCTGGGCAACGTGCAAAAGGCATTGACTGCCTTTGCTGGCGATAATGAGCAAGCGTACCCGTGGTACCTGACCGCGGAAGATGGGGCCCTCTCGGCTGGCGAGACGGTTCTCGACGCCGGGAAAGCACACAATCGCAACCAGAGCTGGCAAAAACAGGCGACTCAACTCAAGAACGGAGCCCCTCGCCTTGCCACTAACCGGGGATGTCTCGTGCACATGTGCGGGGATTTGCGATTCCTGTTTACGCAGAACCAACTCCGGCAGGATCTCGCCAACTCCTCATCGCTGCATTCCCCGTCTGATCCCCGCAGCAAGCGCACCAGCGATCAGGACGTGCGTGACGGCAAGCTGAATGGCTGGGGTCGTTCCTGGTGGAACAGTGCCTATGTGCACCAGCGCGGCATCAGCTACGGCTTGCACAAGAGCGGAGATGACCTAAAGGGTAGCGGTTCTATCACATTGTTCACTCGCAATATTGAGGGCGGCAACCCCAGCGGTAATACGCCCAACCACATGAACAACTGGACCCACAACTGGCAACCGGTGCATCGCACCCTGCGCGATGACGAGCAATGGCTCGGGCCGAATGGAGACAAGCGCTACAACATGAGCGGCTTGGATGAAGGCCAGGGCAACATGGCTTTCGCGGATAACTCGGTGCAGCAGCAAGACCAAGCCACGTTCACTGCAGCTATTGCAAAGAACAAAGAGCTGGAAGGCGGCCAGGCGGATGTAGGCAACCAGATTGCCCGCGGTGGTTGGCACTAAAGGACTCCACCTCCTTGAAGACAAGCGCCCTTCGGGGCGCTTTTTTTTCATGGTTTAATAGCGGATGGCCATGCGCCAAATGCGGCATGAAAATGGCTTTTGAGATTTTTGTGGCTGGGCACGATTCAGCTGCACTTGTTTCGTAAAATTGACGGAGGCCTGCTGCGTTCCGTAGCCGTGCCGGCCGGCTCCCATGGCGTGCCGCCGGCCAACTTCTAGGCTGGGCCGCTGAATCCCACGCCCAACGGGGTGGAAAACTTTGGTACACGAGTGTTGTTTCGGGCCGCTAAGCTATGACGTACGATTGTTCACGGGTTTCGCTGAATTGTGAATTAATTTGAATCCTTTTGTCACTTCGGTGCGTCTGTATCAAGGAATCAAGGAAAGTAAGGGTGTCTCGTCGAAAATGATTTCGTTTGGATTTAGAATCAAGTTGCTGTTGGCTATGCTAGCTGTGGTGGGAGCCACCACGGCGGTGTCGCTGATGGTGGCGTTGCAGCGTGTGGAGGCGGCCAATGACCGGCTGTTCCGCGCGCGGGTAAACGAGCAGCTGAATTACCTCCCGCGCGAACAGGCCGCTCGGTTGCAGGAGGCCCATCAACAAGCCGGTCGGTTTGTGAACCAGACCGAAGTCCAACAGGCGGTGGAGGAATTGGATGTCGGCCGGCTTTATGCTCGGACCCGTGAATCGCTGGCATCAATGTTGGCCGATCCCTTGCTCAAGGGCCGTGGCCCAGTGAATCTGGATCAGCCGCCCGTCATCCATGTACCGCGCAACCGAGCGCGCGTGGTGGCGTCGCACTTCGTGTTTCTCGACGAACAAGGTGAATTCCTGCTGCCCGAAGAGGGTGCCGGCAGCTTTGCGCAAACCCGCACGCAACGTGAATTCCGCGCCAAACTGGATGCGTTGCACGGCGGATTGGTGGATTTGTCTGAGCCCGCATCAGGGTATGTGGCTATCTCAGGCCTGAATGACACTCGCCGTCTGCTGGAAGTTGTGTGTCTGCCGGTGGAGCAAGCCGGCGGTGGCCGCAAGGTGGGCACGTTTATCATGGGCTTCCCGGTGAGTCGGCGCGGTGAGCAGACATTGGATGAAGTGAGTGAATTGGCCACCGGCGTTTGGGTGGATGGCGCCCTGTTGTCCGGCGCCATTGCGGAGCTGGATCAGCCGAAAGTGGCCGATTGGCTGCGGGCGCATGCCGAGGACGTGGCACAGGATGACAACGCCGAGGCGCCGTTTATCCAAATGCACGGTGTGCCTTACCGTGTGTTCGTGGCTCCGATGGATTCGGATCCGGCCCTGCCTAAGGCTTACAAGGTGGGCCTGCACGCTTGGGCCGACGCCTTGGCGGTGCGCGAGGAAATTAAGACACAAATTCTGGGCACCGGCGCGATCATGGGAATTCTGGCCGTCGGCGTCAGCTGGCTGATTTCTCTGGGCTTATTCAAGCCCGTGCGCCGTCTATACAAAGCCACTATGCGGCTTCGAGAAGGGGATTATGATGTACGCATTCCTGTGAGAAGTAATGATGAATTTGGAAAATTAGCTACGGCATTCAATGAAACAGCAGAAGAGTTGTCATTAAAGGACAAGTATCGTGATGTTTTGAACAAGGTTACAGACAAATATGTGGCGGATCGAATGATCAGCGGCGATGTGGCTTTGGGCGGGGAGACGCATGGGATGACGGTGTTGTTCTGTGACATGCGAAAATACACGGAAATCACTCAACACATGTCGCCGGAGGAGGCGGTGTTGATGCTCAATGAGCACATGACGGCCATGACGCGTGTGGTGCACGAGCATGACGGATTGGTGGATAAATTTGTGGGCGACATGATCATGGCGGTTTTTGGAGCAACAGGTAGTGATCCGACTGCGCCGGAGCGGGCTGTGGCTTGTGCGCGGGCGATGATTGCCGAGCGCAAAGTGCTAAACATGATGTCGGGCCGGGAGATCAACGTGGGCGTTGGGGTGGCCACAGGGGAAATGCTGGCCGGATTTATGGGCTCGGAAGATCGCCTGAATTTCACGGTTATTGGACAGGGCGCCAATTTGGCCAGCCGCCTGTGCACGGTGGCTGGACCGATGGATATTCTGGTGGATGAAGCTACCTGCGAGGCGGCCCGTGAAGGGCGCTCGGCCGAGCCATTGCCGCCCATGGGAATAAAGGGCTTCAGTGACCTGCAGGCGGTCTATCGGCTACGGCCCGAGGCCGTGCCCGAAAACGAGCCGTCGGACCGGCCTAGGACGCCTGCCTAAACGGCCATTTTCAGCCTGCTTCAAAAACCTCTTGGCAAGCAAAAAACGCCCAAAAAAGGCGTTATTTACCTGTGACATTTTTTTATAAATATGTTACGACTGAGTGAATGACGTGAAGGGGTATCACGTCGAAGCAACAACCTGAATCGGACCCGATTGATGCTTACGATTAGCGGCCAACCATATCGCTTCTGTGACGGGCTTTCCCGCCGCGGATTTCTCACCGTCGGCGGCCTAGCCATGGGCGGCCTGACCCTCCCGCAACTCCTCCGCGCTGAGGCCCAGCAGAGAACCGGTCGCAGCCACAAAGCCATCATTAACATTTTTCTTCCGGGCGGTCCGCCGCATCAGGACATGTGGGATCTTAAGCCAAACGCGCCCAAGGAGGTGCGTGGCGAGTTCGATGAGATTTCGACAAATATCCCAGGAATTCGTATTGGCGATCAGTTCCCGCTGATGGCGAAGATGATGGACAAATTTACCATCATTCGGTCGATGGTCGGAGCCAACGGCCGCCACGATGCATGGCAGTGCCAAACCGGTCGCGGAAACTTTGGCAACCAACCTCCAGGAGGATGGCCGAGCATGGGCGCGGTGCTCTCCCGAATGCACGGCGAGGCGACCACCGGCGTGCCGCCGTTTGTCGGCCTGGCGCCGGACACCAGCCATAAGCCTTGGGGTGACCCAGGCCGGCCCGGTTTCCTGGGGCCTGCCCATGGACCGTTCCTGCCGAACAAAGCCGGTGGCGTGAAAGAAGACATGACGCTGAACGGCATCAACCTCGACCGCCTCGATGGCCGACGCTCGTTGCTGACGCAGTTCGATCAACTGCGGCGTGACGTGGATACCAAACGCCAGATGGAAGGCTTGGATGCCTTCAACCAGCAGGCCTTGGCCATGCTGACCTCGGCGCGGTTTGCGGAAGCGCTGAACCTCGATAAGGAAGATCCCAAGTTGCGCGACCGTTACGGGCGCGGCAGCAACAAAAAGCAGGCCGACGGCTCGCATAAGTTGCTCGATGATTTTCTGCTAGCCCGCCGTTTGGTGGAAGCCGGGGCGCGTTGTGTGACACTGGCGTTCTCCCGCTGGGATTGGCACGGCGGCAACTTCACACGCGGACGTGAGGACATGCCGATGCTCGATCAGGGCCTCACGGCGCTCGTGGAAGATTTACATCAACGCGGCCTCGATCGCGATGTGAGCGTGGTGGTCTGGGGCGAATTCGGCCGAACGCCGGTGATCAACAGCAAGGCCGGTCGCGACCATTGGCCCCGCGTCAGCTGCGCGGCCCTCGCCTGTGGCGGCATGACGCACGGTCAGGTGATCGGCGCCACGGACAAAAAGGCCGGCGAGGCCGTGGATCGACCTGTGAAATTCTCTGACGTGTTTGCCACGTTGTACACCGCCATGGGTATCAACATCCAAACGTCCACCGTGCCCGACCTGTCCGGTCGTCCGCGGTACCTGGTGGATCACGGGTCTAAGGCGTTGCCGGAATTGATCAGTTAATTTGTGAAACGATAAACCGAACCCCAAACCAGAAAGAACTCAACATGCTGAAAATATTTGGAGCTCCGAACGGCCGTGATTGCGACGGCTTCACGCGACGAAATTTTCTGCAGATCGGATCGCTCGCCATGGGCGGCTTGGCCCTGCCGCAGCTGCTACAGGCCGAGGCCAAAGCCGGCGAGGCCGCCCAACGCCAGAAGAGCGTGATCATGATCTTCTTGGCCGGCGGTCCGAGTCATATGGACATGTGGGATATTAAGGAGGACGCGCCGCTGGAATATCGTGGCGAGTTCAACGCCATTCCCACCAGTGTTCCCGGGGTGCGTATTTGTGAATATTTTCCCAAGCTGGCGAAGATGTGGGACAAATGTGCGGCCATCCGATCGACCGTCGGGCAGGTCAACGATCACAACTCGTTCCATTGCATGACCGGCCACCAGCGCCGCGGTCCACAGCCTAGCGGCGGCTGGCCAAGCATTAGTTCGGTGGTGGCCAAGATGGAAGGCGAAGGCCTCCACGGTACGCCGCCCAACATTTCGTTGAGCAACCGCGACTCCGGCCCCGGCTTTCTCGGCACCCCGTACAAGGCCTTTTCGCCGAGCGGTAAGGGCAAGCAGGACCTGACCCTCAACGGCGTGACCACCGACCGCCTGGGCGATCGCCGTCAATTGCTCGACAGCTTCGATCAATTCCGGCGCGACGTCGATAGTCGCAAGCAGATGGTCGGCCTCGATAAATTCAACGAACAGGCTTTCGGCGTCATCACCAGCAACCGCCTGCTCGATGCCTTGGATCTTAAGAAGGAAGACCCGCGGCGGTTGGCCAAATATGAGGTGCCCACCGGGTATCGCGACGTGAAGAGCTTCTGCACCGCCCGTCGTATTGTGGAGGCAGGCGCCCGATTCGTGACCCTGAGTTGGGGCAGCTGGGATACGCACAGAGATAACTTTATTACCCTGCGCAAGCAACTGCCCGCACTGGACATCGGCTTGAGCGCCTTGATCAGTGATCTGGCTGAGACCGGGCGTCTGGAGGATACCAGCATCGTGGTGTGGGGCGAGTTTGGCCGCACCCCGCGTGTGAACCGTAACCCGGGCCGCGACCACTGGCCGCGCGTGATGGGCACCTTCCTCGCCGGCGGCGGTATGAATACCGGCCAGATTATTGGCCAAACCGACCGCACCGGCGGCGAAGCCTCTGAGCGGCCGATCCATATCCAAGAAGTGCTTGCCACTCTGTACCACAATGTCGGGATCGACGTGGCGAAGGCGCAATTGAGCGATTTGAACGGACGACCACAGTATCTCACTGATGCTGGGCGCGGGCCGATTAAGGAACTGATATAACCGGGTTACAACTCAGGACAACAGGCGCAGTCGACGGGTAAATAGCCCGCCGGCCTCCGCCGCAAAAAAAGAGAACATGTTTCAAATAGGTGGACAACGACACGCTGCCCAGTGTGATGGCTGGAGCCGGCGGGATTTCCTGAGCGTGGGGGCGCTCGGCAGTCTGACCCTGCCGCAGCTGCTCGCCGCCGAGCAGGCCTCGGGCGTGGGGGGTAATCACAAGGCCGTGATCATGATCTACATGGCCGGTGCGCCGCCGCATCAGGATCTCATTGATCTCAAGCCCAACGCGCCCAAGGAATATCGGGGCGTCCTGAACCCCATTTCTACCAACGTGCCCGGCATCCAAATCAGCGAGCTGCTGCCGAACATGGCGCGCATCATGGATAAATGGACCGGCATCCGTTCGATTGTCGGCGCGCCGAACGGCTCGCACGATTCGTTCATGTGTTACAGCGGCCGCAAGGGATCCACCTTTAACACCAACGGCCAAGCGCCCGGCGGATGGCCGAGTATCGGCGCGACGATTTCCAAACTGCAAGGCACTGCTAAGGCCGGCATCCCGCCATTCATTGGCTTGGCCCCGAAGGCAGGGCATCCGCCTTATGGCGCCAGCGGCAAGCCGGGCTTTCTTGGCGCAGGCCATGGCCCGTTCAAGCCCACGCACCACAGCAAAGATGACCTGACCCTCAACGAGGTTTCCCAAAGCCGCTTCGGCACACGGCGCTCCTTGTTGGCCGGGTTTGACCAGTTCCGGCGCGATGTCGATTACAGCGGGCAATTGGTCGGTATGGATGCCTTTACCCAACAAGCCTTGGGCGTGCTCACCAGCAGCAAGATGGCGGACGCCATGGATCTCGAGAAAGAAGATTCCAAGGTGCGCGAGCGGTACGGCAAGGGTGATGCTAAGAACTTTGGTGATGGCGCGCCGCGCAACAACACGCACTTCCTAATGGCCCGCCGCTTGGTGGAGGCCGGGGCGCGTTGTGTGACGTTGAACTTCGGGCGCTGGGATTTTCACAATAAGATTTACGATGAGAAAAGCGGCGTGAACGGGCATGCGCCCATTTTTGACCAAGGCTTGTCCGCTTTGATTGAGGATTTGCATGACCGCGGCCTCAGCGATGACGTGGCCGTGATCGCCTGGGGCGAGTTCGGCCGCACGCCGAAGATCAACGGCAATGCTGGCCGCGATCACTGGCCGAACGTCAGCTGTGCCTTCATGGCCGGCGGCCGAATGAATCATGGCCAGATGATCGGTGCCAGTGATAAGCACGCCGCCGAGCCGGCGGATCGACCGGTGCACATGGGCGAGGTGCACGCGACGTTGTTCCAGCACATGGGGCTTGATCCGAATGCGACCACGATCTCCGATTTGACCGGGCGCCCGCAGTTTTTGGTGGATGGCTGGAAGCCATTGCCGGAATTGATTTAACAACTATTTAATAAACCCAAACCAACCAAAAAAATTATGAAACAGTGGATTCTGATAATGACCGTGATGGCCGGCGTGAGTTTCGCCTTGGCCAAGCCCAGTGCGCTGGAGCTGACGGCCCAGACCGGTGAAGGCTTCAAGGAGTTTAACCTGAAAGGTAAACACGCCCGTCAACAACTGGTAGCAACCGCCAAGGACACCGGCAAGGACGTGGACGTGACACGTACCGCTAAGTACGCCGTGAGCCCTGCTAATGTGGTTGCGGTCACGCCGACCGGACTGGTGACGCCCTTGGGCGATGGTGAGGCTACCATTACCGCCACTCTTAATGGCGTGCAGAGTGAAGTGAAGGTGACCGTAACCGAGTACGGCGTGGTGCAACCGATCAATTTCGCAAACGAAATCGTGCCGATCTTCACCAAGGCCGGCTGTAACGGTGGCGGTTGCCACGGCAAAAGTGGCGGCCAAAATGGCTTCCGCCTCTCACTGCTCGGCTTTGAGCCGCAGGAAGATTATGAGTACCTAGTAAAAGAGGGCCGCGGTCGGCGACTGAGCCCGGCGTCCCCTTCCAACAGTCTCCTACTTCTTAAGGGTGCGGCCATCCTTCCTCACGGTGGTGGCGCACGGTTTGATCCCAACAGCTACGATTTCGACCTGATTACCCGCTGGGTGGCCATGGGTATGCCGCGCGGCGAAGAGACTGATCCCACCGTGGTGGGCGTAGAGGTGTATCCCAAGAACCGCCTAGTGAGCGCTAATGCCGAACAACAAATCAGCGTCACCGCAATCTATAGCGACGGCCATACCGAGGACGCGACCCACATCGCCACCTACGAGGCGAACGACAAGGAAATTGCCGAGGTGGACGACACGGGTCACGTGAAGTTCTTTGAGCAACCGGGCGATGTGTCCGTGATGGTGCGTTATCTGGGCCAGGTGGGTGTGTATCAGGCCAGCGTGCCTCTGGGCGCGCCAGTGAATGTGACGCCGCAGCCACGCAACTTCATTGATGAACTGGTGTTCGCCAAGCTCAAGCGCGTGGGTATGCCGCCCTCGGCCGTGTGCGATGACGCCACGTTTATTCGCCGAGTGAGCATTGATATCGCCGGCCGCCTGCCAACCGATGCCGAGGCCAAGATGTTCCTCGAGAGTACGGACCCGGCCAAGCGCGATAAGTTGATCGATGCCCTGCTCGCCAGCACGGATTACGCGGATTATTTTGCCAACAAATGGGGCGCGCTCCTGCGCAACAAGCGAAGCAGCAACACCGCCATGCGCGGTAACTACGCCTTCCACGGCTGGATCCGCGATAGTCTGCACAAGAACGTACGTTATGATGAGTTCGCCCGCTCCGTGCTCGCCGCCTCTGGTGACATGAGCCAAAACCCCGCCGCCACATGGTATCGCGAGGTGAAGACCATGCAGACGCAGATGGAGGACACCGCGCAGTTGTTCCTCGGCACCCGCATGCAATGCGCCCAGTGCCACCATCATCCGTTTGAGAAATGGAGCCAGAAGGATTACTACAGCTTCAGCGCCTTCTTCTCCACGGTCGGCCGCAAGCCGGGCCGTAATCCGGGCGAGGAAGTGATCTACCACACGCGCAAGGTGGCTCAGACTGCCAACAAGAAGGATGGCGGAACGGTCAAGGCTGCCGGCCTTGGCGACACGCCGCTGGACCTGTCGGCCGATGACGATCCCCGCCACGCGCTGGTGGACTGGCTCTCGCAGCCGTCTAATAAGTTCTTTGCGCACACACTGGTGAATCGCTACTGGAAACACTTCTTCAGCCGCGGCTTGGTGGAGCCGGAAGATGACATGCGTGAGACCAACCCAGCGGTGAATCCCGAGTTGCTTGAAGGCTTGGCGCAACACTTCATACGTAACGGATTCGACATGAAGGATCTGATCCGCACGATTTGCCAGTCGCAGTCTTATCAACTCAGCTCGATCCCGAATGAGTTCAATGCGAAAGACAAGACGTACTTCAGTCGCTACTATCCCAAGCGTCTGAACGCCGAGGTGTTGTATGACGCCATCAACCAGATGACCGATTCGCAGGCGAACTTCAAAGGACTGCCCGTGGGCACGCGGGCAGTGCAGCTGCCGGACAACAGCTTCAATAGCCAGTCCTACTTCCTGACGGTGTTTGGCCGGCCGGACAGCTCGAGCTCCTGTGAATGCGAGCGCTCCAGTGACGCTAGTTTAGCGCAGAGCCTGCATCTGCTGAACTCCAAGGATATCCAAAGCAAGCTCTCAAGTGGTAGCGGCCGCGCCGCCAAGCTGGGCAACACCAACGACAAGCGCGAGGCGGAAGAGAAAATCCGCGAGCTGTTTCTGTTAGCTTTCTCTCGCGAGCCGAGCGGCAGTGAGGTGTTGCTCGCTCGCCAGCATCTCGAGCGCGAAATTGAAGACGACAAAGGCGCGAAGAAGGCCGTGCCGCAAAAGGAATCCTACGAGGACATCATCTGGGCGTTGTTCAATACGAAGGAATTTCTCTTTAACCACTAATTAAAGAGGGCCCCGTAGTGGCAGATTCATCGCAACATGGCGCGGATTGCTTCGGCTTTTCAGAGTTCCGGCGCATCCGTGCGCTGGACCGCCGTTGTTTTTGTAAAGACCGGGGCCTTGGGTTTGGGCGGCTTGTCACTATCCGGCCACAATCCGTGATTCCGATTGAAGAAATATTTACATCAACCCATATTTTTAAGCATTTAATTATCTGACCAGTGATCCAGAACTGAATAACGAACAGACCGAATGAAAACCCACTCCCCCCTCTTGAAAGGTTTTACTCTTCTGGCCCTGCTTCTGTGGGCCCTGCCGGATGCGGCAGCACAACAACTCCCGCGTGCCCGCCTCACCAGTGTGTTTCCTGCCGGCGGCCAGCAGGGCACCACGCTGGATGTTACCGTGGCCGGTGGCGATCTGGATGGCGCTGATGCGTTGACCTTCTCGCACTCTGGCATCACCGCCAAACCCAAGCTGGATGGCGCCGGCAAGCCGGTGGCTAACCAATACACCGTGACCATTGGCAAGGATGTGCCCGTGGGCTTTCACGATGTCCGCACCAGCGGCGGCAAATACGGCGTGACCAACGTGCGCTCCTTTACTGTGGGGGATCTGACGGAAATGACTTCGAACGGCGGCACCTCACAAGAGAACGCGGTCGAAGTCGCCTTGGGCACAATCGTCAATGGCCAAACGCCCGCGCGGAATTACGCTTACTATAAAGTTGCCCTCAAGAAAGGGCAGCGGATCATTGTTAATTGCCTAGCGCGGGATCTCGATTCCAAGCTGGAACCGGTTGTGATCGTCAAGAACGCCGCCGGCCTTGAGCTGGAGCGCAGCCGTTCCGGGCAGCCGGTGGATTTCATGCCGGTGACTGATGGCGAATACTACGTGTGCCTGCATGACTTTGTGTATGGCGGCGGGGCCGAGCATGTGTTTCGCCTGTCCATCTCCGAGGGGCCGCACATTGATTTCATCGTGCCGCCGGCTGGTGAACCCGGCAAGGCGGGCAAGTTTACTCTGTACGGCCGCAACCTGCCCGGTGGCAGGGATAGCGGCATGGAGTTGGAAGGCAAACCGCTGCAGAAGCAGGAGGTGACCATTACGCTGCCGGGCGACCCCAAAGCCCGTACCAGCCTGGCCGGTACAGTGCCGGTGGGCCCGAGCCAGGCCGGGTTTGACGGTATTGAATACCGACTGCCGAGCCCCAAGGGTAGCTCCAATCCGGTTCGAATTTTCTTTGCCGATGCTCCAGTGGTTGGCGAAGCAGCCGTACCCAATGATAAACCGGCTGAAGCCCAGAAGATCACCATTCCCTGCGATTACGCCGGCTTGTTTTACCCGCGGCGCGACCGAGATTGGGTGACTTTTGATGCCAAGAAAGACGAGGTCTACTGGGTGGAAGTGGTCAGCGAACGCTTGGGCGTGCCGACCAATCCTTACTTCCGCCTTGAACGCGTCACCAAGAATGATCAAGGCGAAGAATCGGTCAGCATCGTCAAAGAGGTGCAGGACAGTCCGGTGAACATCGGCGGCGCGTCGTTCGACACCACCTCGGGGGATCCTTCGTTCCGGTTTGTTGTGCCGGCCGATGGAACCTATCGGTTGGTCACCTATGATTTGTTCAACAGTGGCGCCGCCAATAGCTTGTACCGCCTCTCGATCCGCAAGGAAGCGCCCGATTTCCGTCTTGTTTCGATGGTGGAAGGTCCGCCCGCATTGCAAAACCAGGCATTGCCTATGCCCACGGCTTTTCTGCGCCGAGGTCAGGTGTTACCGGTTAAGGTCATGGCATTTAAACGGGATGGATTCAATGAACCGATTGAAATTACTCTGAACGGCTTGCCCGGCCACATTGCTGCTGGCAAGGCGACGATTTATCCCGGTCAAAATTCCGCGCTCGTTCTACTCAAGGCTAAGGAGGATGCCGCGGCGTGGTCGGGCAAAGTGTCCGTTTTCGGCAAGGCCATGGTCAACGGCAAAGCCGTCACCCATCAGGCCCGCACGGCGGATGTGACGACCATCGCCTACGACAGCCAATCCAAAAAATCCAAGGTCCGCGCGCGCCTGACTGGCGGCATGCTGATCACCGTGACTGATCAGGAAAAAGTGCCGCTGACGTTGGCCGCCAAGGAAGACAAGGTGTGGGAGCATTCCGTGTTCGGTAACATCAAGATCCCCATCAGCCTCGGATTTGATGACGGCTTCAAGGGGGTTGATAAAAATGTCGTGCTGGTTGGCCACCCCATCGTGTCCAAGTTCAAGGCGGTCAAGGTAGCCAAAGACAAGACCGAAGGCACCATCGACCTAAACCTAGCCACCTACAAACTGCCGGCGGGCGATTACACCCTGTATTTGCGTTCCCAAGTGAAGGGCAAATACAAACGCGTAAAGGACGACGAACTGAAAGCGGCTAAGGATGCCGTCACCGCCGCCGATAAGGTGGCGAAGGATACCAAAGCCGCCTCGGATGCCGCCGCGAAAAACAAGGATACGACCGCGGAAGCCAAAGCCGCCGCCAAGAAGAAGAGCGATGATGCTGCCGCCGCCAAGAAGGCTGCCGATGACTTGGTGAAAAAGCTTACGGCCGGCAACAAGGCCGGGGACATCACCGCGACCTTCTTCAGCGAGCCCATTCGGGTGAAGGTTGCCGCCGCGCCGGTGGATTTGAAGCCGCTGGAAGCCGTGACCATCAAGGCCGGGGAGAAGGCCGAAGTCAGCGTCAACGTCGGCCGCAAATACGAGTTCAAGGAAGAGATCACCATCAGCTCCAAGGCCGCCAGCGGCATCTCTGTGGCCAATGGCAAGATCGCCAAGGATCAAGCTGCCGGCAAACTCACCTTCACCGTCGGCAAGACTGTGAAGCCCGGCGATTACAACTTTGAGGTCGCCGCCCAGATGCGGTTGAACAACCAAAACATCACCGTCAAACAACCAGTCACCGTCAAGGTGACTGCAGCTCAATAAATTAATTCATGATACGCACATTGATTCCTTACGCCGCCGCCTTGTTAGTCGTTGGCACAGTGGCACAAGCCGCGCTGCCTGTGGCCAGCCTGAACCGCAAGACGCCAGTGGATTTTCAGGATGAAATACTGCCGATCTTCCGGGCCAATTGTCTGGCCTGCCACAACCAAACTAAGGCTAAGGCCGATGTGATTCTGGAAACACCTCAGGACATTGCGGAAGCGGATCTCGTGGTGCCCGGAAAGCCGATGGAAAGTTTCCTGTTCCTGACCGCTACGCACGCCGAAGACCCGGCCATGCCACCCAAGGACAACAAGGCTGGCGCCAAAGATCTCAGCTCGCAACAGCTGGCGTTGATCAAGCTCTGGATCGAGCAGGGTGCAAAAGGCGAGATACGTGTCGCACGCAAGATCGAATGGCAGCCGTTGCCGCCTGGCCTGAATCCCATCTATTCCGTGGCGGTGTCGCCGGATGGCCAATACGCAGCAGCGGGTCGGGCGAACCAAATCTTTGTGTACCACATTCCGAGCAAGACGCTCGTCACACGCCTAACCGATCCGGCACTATTGAAAGACGGCAAGTACAAGGATGGAGTGAGCCATCAGGACCTCGTTCATTCGCTCGCTTTTTCGCCGACCGACGATCTGTTGGCCAGTGGCGGGTATCGTGAGGTGAAACTTTGGCGCCGTCTGCCCGTCAGGGCGGCCAAGTTCCTGAGCCTAGGTTCGGACAAGGGTATACAGGCGGTAAGCGGCGATGGCAAATGGTTGGCCGTGGCCGAAGGCAACGCTATCAAGGTGTACGATCTTGCCAAGGGAAGCGTAGCCAAGACCTTGGCCGGGCTCAAGTCTTCCGCGACCAGCGTGGCGTTCTCCGCCGACAACACCAAGATCGCCGCCGGCGCTGAGGATGGCGGGGTGTTGGTCTGGACGTTGGCCGACGGCAAAGCCGCTGAAGTGGCACCGCCTGCTGAAGGCGAAGCGCCCAAGCCGGTGAAAGTCAATGCCGTCGCCTTCCTAGCCGAAGGCAAGCAACTCGCTGCGGCCCAGGAGAATAACCTGATTGCAGTGTACAATGTGACTGACAAGCTAGAAGCCGCCGGCGAATTCAAGGGCCATACCGGTCCGGTCACCGCGTTGGCCGCCGTACCCTCCGCGCCGACACAACTTGTTTCCGGGGCCAATGACAGCACCGTTCGGCATTGGGACGCCAACGGCTTTAAGATGGTTCGCCAGATCAGCGCCGGCGGCGCCGTCAGCGGCGTAGCCGTCAGCCCGGATGGAACCCGGATCGCCTTGGTGCTCACCGGCAAAAACGCCCGGCTCTTCAACGCCGCCAACGGCCAACTGGTGGCCGACCTGAAAGGTAATCGGCAGTCGACCGAGGCGTCCGCCGCCAAGAATCGTTTTGCTGCTTATGCCGCCGCAGAAGTCACCTTCCACACGGGCAATCTTAAGACCAAGACCGACGATCACAAGAAGGCTGAGGATCGCGTTAAGAAAGCCGATGAAGCCCTCAAGAAGGCCGAGGCCATGCCCATAGCCGAGAAGAAAAAAGTCTTTGACGACGCAGAAGCTGTCCGCGTGGCCGACGAAAAGAACTACGAGAAACTCAAGTCGGATTACGAAGCGATCCTGAAAACCTTCGAAGAACACGACACGGTGGCTAAGACCGCTGAAGCCGCTACCAAGACGGCCGTGGACGGCGCCAAAGCGCCGGCGACCGATGCGGCGAACAAGGCCAAGGACGCCACGACCAAACGGACGGCTGCGGATAACGCGAAAAAGGCATTGGACGCCGCCAACACGGCATTGAAGCAGGCGGACGATAAGTTCAAAGCGGCCGGCAACGACGCGGCCAAAGCAGCGGCACAGAAGGCAGTGGACGCGGCCAAAGCCAAAGTGGCTTCAGCGGATCAAGCGTTCAAGGGGGCGGACATCGCGGCCAAGACGACCGAACAGGCCAGCGCCACGGCCAAGGCGGCGGCGGACAAAGCCAAGGCTGTCGCCGATGCCGCCACCAAGGTGTCCACGGACAAACGCAAATTGGCCGGTGAAACGCAAAAGAAACGTGACGATCTCAACAAGCAACAGGCGGATGCGAAGAAGAAATTTGATGACTCCGTGAAGAAAGTTACGGCGGCGGAAACCGAGTACAAGAAACTCGAAGAACCCCGCCAGCAAGCTGCCAATGAGTTGAAGCTCTCTAAGGAAGCCCTAGTGAGAGCGGATGCGGCCAAGAAGGAAGCCGAAACTCAAAAGGCGACGGCAGACAAGCAGAAGATGGATGCCGATGCGGCAGCCAAGTCGGCCAAGGACGGGTTGGCACAGGTCGACAAGCCTGTGTTCGCCGTGGCTTTCTCGGCCGACAGCAAGCGTTTATTGACCGGTGGAGAAGATCAGTTGATTCACATTTGGAACACGGTTGACGGTAAGGAAACGGAAGTGGTGAGCGGCCATAAGGGCACAATCTACGCGCTGGATGTGACCGCCGAAGGCGGCTTGGTGAGTGGCAGTGCGGATAAGACCGCGGCGATTTGGAATCTCGCATCCGAATGGAAACTGGAACGTACGCTAGGCACGGGCAGCCATGATTCGCCCATTGTGGATCGCGCCGCCGCATTAGCCTTCAGCAACGATGGCAAGCAGCTAGCGGTAGGCGGGGGCGAACCCAGCCGTAGTGGAACGGTCCATGTGTTTACCGTCGCCGACAGCAAGAACATTAAGAACCTGCTCGAGGTGCACAGCGACACAGTGATGGGGCTGCAATTTAATGCAAACGGCACCCAGATTGCCAGTGGTGGTGCGGATAAATTCGCCAAGATCTCAAATCTGGCTGATGGCAAGATTCTTCATTCGTTTGAGGGCCACACGCATCACGTGTTGGGCGTGGCCTGGCAATATAATGGACGCATCCTCGCCAGTGTCGGCGCTGACAATGAGATCAAGGTGTGGAACGTAGTCACCGGCGAACGCGCCGGTAAAGTGGCTGTGGGCAGCAAGGAAGTCACCTCAATCCATTTTGTGGGCTACACGGACAATGCCGTGGTCACGGCCGGCGACAACCGAGTAAGGCGAGTTCGGGTGCCGTTGGGCAATCCCAGCAACGTCCGTGACTTCAGTGGGGCGACGGATTATGTGTACTCTTGCTCCGTGTCGGCGGACGGCAACGTCATCGTGGCCGGCGGCGCGGATGCGGTGCTACGGGTTTGGAATGGAGCCAACGGCCAGTCCCTAGTCACCTTCGAGGCTCCCCAGCCGGAGGCCAGTGAAGTGGCCACCAAGCCGTAAAGAAATCATTCGCCGGCGCGATACTTCGGTGTCGCGGCTTTTTTAGTTGAGGATAACTGGCCGTTGACGGTCCAGCTTCTGAAGCGTTCATTTCCTTAGATGGCCGCAAAAACGACAGGGCGTTACACCCTTGGTATTGATGTTGGGGGAACAAAGATTTTGGCCGGCCTCTTCGACCAGTCGCTGAAGCTAAAGGCCAAGTGGAAGATCAAAACTAAGGCCGACCGCGGAGGGGACGTAGTGATTGATCGCATCGTACGCGCCGCGCGTGAGTTAGTGAAGGATCAGAGTCTACGGATGACTGATGTTCTCGCCATTGGTCTCGGTGTGCCAGGCGTGGTGATCAAAGGTCGTGTCTTTAACGCATACAATTTGCATTGGGATGAAGTGGCTATTCAGTCCATCCTGCGCCGACGATTGCGCGTGCCGGTTTTTGTCGATAACGACTGCAATCTTTTTACCCTCGGCATTCATCGCGTTGAACTGAGAGGCAAACCTCAGAACATGGTTGGCGCCTTTCTTGGCACGGGATTTGGCGGTGGGGTGATATTAAATGGCGAATTGTTCCGCGGGCACAACTATGCTGCCGGCGAGTTTGGCCAGATGACCATCGACAAAAACGGGCTAAAGACCGCGCATAGTTTCCGAGGAAGCCTCGAATCGCTGGCTAGTCGCACGGGCATAGTACGGCACCTACGCAAGGCGGTACTGGAAGGGGAAGAGACGATGCTGCAGGACGAGCTCGGGCCGCACCTCACCGGCGTGCGCAGCCGGCATCTGCGCATGGCCTTGGCCGAGCGAGATCCGTTGGTCAAACGCATTGTCAAGGAAGCTGCGGAGGATACGGGCATAGGTTTGGCGGCTATTATCAGCGCGTTTGGACCCGAATATGTCATGCTGAACGGTGGAGTGATTGAGGCGCTACATAAGGTGATGCTGCCGATCATCCGTAAGACCGCTACGTTACATGTGTTGCCGGGCACCATTGAGGGCATCAAGATTTTGCCCAGTACCTTAGGCGATGACGGAGGCATTCATGGAGCTGCCATATTCGCCAAGGAATCGCTGGCCGCCCGTCCGAGGCGTTAGGCTGCACTCTGGTTTTGGTTTTCCGGCGGGGCTGAGGCGACAGTGAATTCAAGGGAGTCCTGCTGAGGTCGCTCCACTGCTTGACGGCTGAGTTCCATGAACTTCAATTGACTGCGCACAGTCGCGTCGGTGCCGACGGATGTAAGCTGCTCGTAGGTGCCATCGGGTCGTAGTTGATGCGCCTTCACATTATCACCTAAATGAGTTGGCAGAATTTCGTCGAGGATCCGTGATTGCAGGGCCGGCTCCTCGATCGGGAAGGCCACCTCGATGCGTTTCTTAAAATTCCGATACATCCAATCGCCGCTGCCGACATAAATCTCCGGGGTATCGTCGTTGGCGAAATAATAAATCCGGCTGTGCTCTAGGAACCGGTCCACGATACTGCGCACGGTGATCGTGGGGCTGAATTCCTGCACCCCTGGCCGTAGGCAGCAGATGCCGCGTACGACTAAATCAATTTTTACGCCCGCTTGGCTTGCTTCGTAGAGCGCTTCAATCACGGGCTTATCCACCAGCGAATTCATCTTGGCGATAATCCGTGCGGGTTTGCCGGCGCGGGCATAATCGGTTTCGCGTTTGATGAGTTCCAACGTGCGCGATTGGAATTCGAACGGGGCCACCATCAGTTTGGTTGTGCCCTCGAACTGGCAGAAACCGGTCAACAAATTGAACACCGCCGCCGCGTCTTCGCCGTATTCCGGCCGACAGGTCATTAGGCCGAGGTCCGTGTATAGTTTAGCCGTGGTCGGATTATAATTACCGGTGCCGAGGTGCACATAACGTCGCAGGCCATCTTCTTCCTGACGCACGATCAGGCAGAGCTTGGAATGAATCTTGTAGCCGACCAACCCGTAGCTAACGTGTACACCGGCCTCTTCTAGCTCCCGTGCCCAGCGAATATTGCTGGCTTCATCAAACCGGGCTTTTAACTCCACCACTGCCGCCACCTGTTTGCCGTTTTGCGCCGCGCGCATGAGGGCGCCGGCAATGCGGGGATCGCTGCCGGCTCGATACAGCGTCTGCTTGATGGCCAGCACCTTGGGATCCACCGCCGCTTGTTCCAGCAGCTCCACCACGCACTCGAAACTTTCGTAGGGATGATGCAGCAGCACGTCCTGATTGCGAATGACTTCGAAGATGTTCGTGCGCTTTCGGAATACGGGCGCCGGCGCCGGCACGAAATGGGCGTTGCGTAATTCAGGCGAATGATCTCCCTTTAATAGGCCGTTCAGGTGGATGGGGTTCACCGGGCCGTGAATGCGGTACAGGTCCTCCTCCGAGAGTTCTAGTTTTTCAAGTAGCTCATGAACGAGTTCTTCGGGCGTATCGTGGTCTACCTCGAGACGTACAGCGTGACCACGGCGGCGGTTGCGTAATTCGTTTTCCACGGCCTTGAGGATGTTATCCGCGTCCTCCTCATCAACATACAATTCGCTGTTGCGGGTCACGCGAAAGCGCCAACTACCAAGTACTTTGTTGCCCGGGAACAGAGACTCGATGAAATGCGAAATGACATCTGCCAGAAACACGTACTCATGCGAGGAGTCTCCGTGCGGTAGCTGGACCAGACGAGGGATTACCCGCGGGACTTGTACAATGCACAGGCGTTGTTCAATGCCGCGTTTGCTTTGGCGTTCGACGCGCGTGATGATATTGAGCGATTTGTTGAGGATCAGTGGAAACGCCTTGGAGGGATCCACTGCCAGTGGCGTCAGTACGGGGCGGACGCTTTCATCGAAAAAGTCCCCCAACCATTCGCGATTGCTGTCTGATAAAGCTTCGATTTCATGAAAGCGAAATCCTTTCTCATTTAACTGCGGCTGCAAATCCTCGCGCCAGCAGCGACAGAGATCGTCCACCATCCGATGTATCCGCAGCGAAGCCGCCTGATAAGTCTCAGTGGGTGTGCGCCCGTCCAAGCTTCGCTTAACCACGGTACTCTCAATCTGCTGCTTCAGTCCTGCAATACGCACCTCAAAAAACTCATCGAGATTTGAGTTGGCGATGCAAAAAAACTTCAACCGCTCGAGCAGCGGATTGGTTGAATCCAGAGCCTCCTCCATTACCCGTTGGTTGAATTCCAACCAGCTCAATTCGCGATTAATAAAACGTGAAGGAACTCGACTCATAGGCGAAAAGTCAGTCTAACACACCTTACTCCCAAAATCATGCCTTTCCATGTAACATGAGTAAAAAGCATGTTTTCGACAGAAATGATCAAAAAATTGTTAAAAAACATCCCCGCTATAGCGACCAATTCACACCAAAACACAGATTATTCAGGATTTGTGCAGATATTATTCCCACGAAGACTAACGGTAAATTTTTTCATAAACCCCTGAAAAAGAGTGGTTTCTGAAAGAGATATTAAAAAGGCGCAGGTTTATCCTCACCTTATCCACATGTGTTTCTAGCAAAAAAGGGAGCTTTCCGGCCCGTGAAAGGCCCATTATCCTCAAACCATGCGATACATCGCGATTTTTGTCCTGACCTACGGTATTTCCCTTGCGGCTGATTGGCCGAATTGGCGCGGCCCCGCATATACAGGGATTTCGGCTGAACCCGTTCCTATGGCGGATTTTAGTAAAATCGCGTGGCGCGCCAAGATCGGTGTTGGGTTTTCCAGTATGGCCGTAGCCGATGGTCGCGTGTTTGCTCTGGGCTGTTCCGGTCAACGTCAGGGTAATCAGGAGACCTTTCATTGCCTTGACGCCGTCACGGGCAAATCCTTTTGGAGCGACACTTATCCGGCGGCCTTGGTTGATTACCTTCATGAAGGCGGCCCCTGCGCTTCGCCTACTGTCGATGGAAAACGAGTCTATGGTGTGAGCAAATCCGGCCGACTGGTCTGCTATGACACCGCGACGGGCAAGAAACATTGGACGGTGGACCTGATGGCTAAAGCCGAACTGCCGCGCCCGCCCGAATGGGGGTTTGCCGCCTCGCCGGTAGTCTTAGGCAATCTGTTGATCGTAGAGGCAACATTCACGTGTGCATTGGATAAAACCACCGGCAAAGAAATCTGGCGTAGCCAGGCTTACAAGCCGGCTTATGGCACGCCCATTGCGTTCCAGTTCAAAAACAAAACCTATCTAGCTACCTTAAAGACCGATGGATTGGTCATCCTTGACGCCGCCAGCGGCAAAACCGTGGCCTTTCAGGATTGGCGCACCTCGTTCCGCACTAACTCCACTACGCCCATCATCATCGGTAACAAAATCTTTATTTCCACCGGCTACCGGCGTGGCTGTGCACTGTACGAATTCACCGGCACGGGCCTTCGAGAGATTTACCAAAATAAGAATCTCAGCAACCACATGAACAATTCCGTGGTGCTTGGCGATTATCTTTATGGGTTCGACGGCAACACCCACATGCGCGGCCCCAAACAACTCGTGTGTTTGCGCTGGGCCGACGGCACCGTGCAATGGCGAGAAGATGGCTATCTCTGCGGCTCCCTAATGGCCGTACAAAACCAACTACTTGTTCTGGGCGAAACCGGCAACCTTGCCATGGGCCCCGCTTCCCCCAAGGGCTTTAACACCACCACCGAAGCCCCAGTCTTAAAGGGCCGCTGCTGGACTGTCCCCGTCCTTGCCGACGGCCGCATTTACGCCCGCAACGCCGCCGGCGATCTGGTTTGCATTGACGCTCGCAAGTAGACTTTCCAAAACATCGAGTATTTCACATGATGCCCGCGGGCCCCCGTAGCTCAGCTGGATAGAGCGTCGGTTTCCTAAACCGAGCGTCGCAGGTTCAAGTCCTGCCGGGGGTGCCAGTTCTTCATGCGGATTCTAATCACAGGCGGGAGTGGATTTTTGGGGAGCGCGATGCGTGGCCATTGGGCAGGGCAGGAGGTGCGTACACTCGGGCGGGGTGGGCTGTCTGATTTCCAATGGGCACCGGCTGACGGGGAGATGGATGCGACGGCACTGGAAGGGGTCGAAACGGTTGTGCATTTGGCTGGGGAATCATTGGGGCCGGGGCGATGGACGGGAGGGAAAAAGGCGCGCATTCGAGAGAGCCGCATTCAGGGAACGAAGCTGTTGTGTCAGCAAATTGCGCAATCGGATTCACTACCAAAAGTCCTGCTGGCGGCTTCCGGAATTGGGTTTTACGGCAATTGCGGGGATACGGTGGTGGACGAATCGGCGCCGCAAGGTACGGGTTTTTTGGCAGATCTTTGTGGTGAATGGGAGGCGGCGACCATGCCGGCGCAAGAGGCCGGCGTTCGCGTGGTGCATTTGCGGTTGGGGATTGTGCTGGGTGCCGAAGGTGGTGCTTTGGCGGCTATGCGGTTGCCATTCCGGTTGGGTTTTGGTGGGCGACTGGGTTCGGGGCAGCAGTGGATGCCGTGGATTGGATTGGCCGATACGGTACGCGCGGTGGATTTCTTGATGACCAACGACCGCGCGGCGGGACCGGTCAATTTGGTTAGCGGCGCGGTCCGAAACCTTGAATTTACTAAGGCTCTGGGTGCGGCCTTGAAGCGCCCGACGTTGATGCCGGTACCGGCTTGGGGATTACGGTTGCTCCTAGGGGAGGCGGCTGATGAAATGCTACTTTCCAGCACGCGCGTTCAGTCAGGACGCCTAGGCGACCTTGGATTTATGCCGCAGTACCGGACATTGCCGGAGGCGCTAGCCGAGGCGCTCTAGGCAAGGTGGCGGAGTTCGCCGTCCAGCCATACGCCGCGCACGCGGTATCGGTTATCGAACCACACCAGATCGGCGCGTTTGCCTTTTTCCAGAGAACCGAATTCTGCATCCCGGCCGAGCTGTCGGGCGGGGTTTAGAGTGGCCATGTACACAGCATCCACCAACGGGACCTCGGCTTGTTCCACGGCGGTTTGCACGGCGCGGATCATCGTCAGCGTGCTGCCAGCCAAACCTCGGCCATCGACCACCTCGGCGGTGGTCTTGGTGACGCGGGCGGGGATGCCGTACATTTCAAACTTCGTGCCTGGCTTCAGGCCGGCGCCCTTGGTGGCGTCGGTGATGATGACCACTTGATCGCGTGGTTTGGCGTTAAACAGCATGCGCATGAGCACGGGCGGAACGTGTTGTCCGTCGGCGATCAATTCACAGCTGATGTCATCATAGGCGAGCGCAAATTCCAGCATGCCGGCCATGCGGTATGGCCCTTTTTTTACCAGACCGCTCATGGCGTTGAAGGTATGGGTGCTCTGATTCAGGCCGGCCTTGAGGGCGGGGAACAATTCTTTCTCCGTGGCATCGGTATGACCGGCGCTGGCGATGGAGCCGTTTTTACGGAGGGCCTTGATCAGCGCATTGGCGCGCGGCAGCTCGGGGGCGAGGGTCATCTGGGTGATGAGGGCGCCGTATTTCAAAATGGGCCCCCACTCCTTGGCGGATGGGTTGCGGCAGTAATCGGGGTTTTGCGCACCGGCACGGGCCTTGTTGATGAACGGGCCTTCCACATGCACGCCGACGATGCGGGAGCCACCAAGTGATTGATTATGAATTGGGGCAATGGCGTCGAGCGTGGTGAGAATATCCTGTTGCGACGCGGACAGCGTGGTGAGGGTTAGGGATGTGGTGCCGCCTTTGAGATGAAAATCGGTGATCTCGCGGAAAGCGTCGAGGCGGGCCTCCATGGTGTCGCGACCGAGCGCGCCGTGAATGTGTAGGTCCACAAAACCCGGCGCGAGAAAGCCGCCGCGCAGATCCATGCGGTCGCCTTTTGATTTGGCGGCGGGCTTGGCGTCCTTGGAGACCTTTTGAATGCGGCCGTGGCGGATACTCAGCGAACCACGTTCGATTGCATCGGGCAGGATCAACCGGGCGTTGGTGATTTCCATGGCTGGATGATGCAAAGTGCTGTGGACCGGCGCAAGAGTTTACGCCAAAACCCCTTTTAGCGGGTGGCCTTTGCCGTCCTTGGTGGCATAGAAGGGCCGTTTCTCGGTGGTGATGTGATAGTCAGTCGGGATGCCCATGGCGCGGAAAATAGTGGCGTGGATATCGGTGATAGTTTTAAAATTTC